>JAGWWT010000004.1 GCA_018970245.1 Patescibacteria group bacterium | reverse complement strand
ATTCGCGGACAGTGCGGCGAAAGTAAACCATGCTTTGGTGCTGGATTCTGCGGCTAAAGCCGGAACTGCGGCGAGCGTTACGGGCACCGTAGCCATAGCCAATGGCGGCACGGGGCAGACGACAGCAAATGCTGCACTGAATGCACTCCTACCAAGCCAAACAAGCAAGAACCATCAGTTCATACAGACCGATGGAACGAACGCCTCGTGGGCGGCAGTGAACTTTGATAGGGTTCCGACGAGCGCAGCGATCTTCTCTGCGGTCACCGCGAATAATCTTGTAGCGTGTGATCCCACGACGAACGCGATAGAAGTGGACTTGCCTGCTACAGGACTAACTGCCGGATATTTTGTAGTGATAAAGGACGAGACGCGCGAAGCGGCCACGCATAACATCACGATCAAAACGACTGATGGCTCGACGATCGACGGCACAGCGGGTAGCTCTGGCGTCGTACTCTCGACCAATGGCGCGGTGGAGCGATTGTATTATACTGGATCGAACTGGGTTTCCTGGTAATTTTTTAAGGACACAACGATGAAAAAACTCTTTATTCTTTTAGCGATAGTATTTCTTCCATCACTCGTACATGCACAGGAGTGGCAACGCGCGGATCAGGCTCCTTCTGGGCCGGGATGGGTGTGGTCATCGAACGACATCACCACTACGACGCCTGATACGATTCTCGTTTACACCGTGCCAAGCGGACGAACGTTGGCGGGGTTCTCGTGGTATTTCCAGGTAACCGATACTGCGGGGGGAACGAAGACAACGGATACAATCGAGCTTGGAACATCTGGTGGCTCCTACGTTGATTACGATGCGAAGACTACAATAGATGCCTCCGACGCTGGATCTCATAGCGTATGGGGTCCGCAGGCGAGCAATAGCATGGGCTTGTCTGGGTCGCCCAGAACTCCTGTTTATTCCGTTGCCGGAACAAAAATTTACGCCGTATCATGGGGTGCGGCGGGATGGAAGGTGCATATCGTCTTTGTCGGCATTCTGCTGTAATGCGCCGTCTTCCCCTGCTCATCCTGCTCATAGCGACGACTGCCCACGCACAATACGAGGGCATCAAATGGGCACGCCTTCAGCAAGCACAGCAGCAGACAGCGGCTCTCGTTCTTTACTCACCAAACAACAATACGAATGTTGACTCGGTATGGAGCTATCTCAAACTTCACCATACCTTCAGCGATACGCCAGTTTATTTCGCGCAGAAGATCAATGGACGGACGCTCGCAAGCCTGGTGAATGGACCCTATACCCAAGTGGATTTCTTTTCCGTTGCGAGCGATTCCTTGTGGCAATATACGGTAGCGGGTTCGACATTTTCTCGGCATTCAGACTCAGCGAAAGTGTGGACTTCCTTCGGTGATGTCTTCGCTCCGCGCTGGGTGACGGCAAGCGGCGGCTCGGTCGATTCTGTGCGAGCTTCCCATATTGCGGACACCAGCAAAGTTACACACTTCGCCGATACTTCAAAGCTCGCGCATTATGCCGACACTGCCGCTAAAGCCCATTTCGCAGACACCGCAAAAACAGTGAACCACGCGCTGGTGCTGGACTCCGCCGAGCACGCAGGCTATGCCGATTCGTCACGGGCCGCGCACGTAGCAGATACGGCGCTGCATGTACCGACGGGCGGCGGTGGAATGACAAATCCAATGACAACGCTCGGCGATATTATCTACGAGAATGCGACACCGACGGCGGCGCGGCTCGCGGGCAATACGAATAATTATATCGAATCGCTAACCTCTACCGCAACGACAGGAACCGCACAAGCGCCAGTGTGGAGTGCGCTACCCGGAACGAATTATGGAGTGAGCACAAGCTGGTATGCTGGCGGCGCAGCGAGCGCCTCAACCACGGGCGCGGATAACACCGCGATAGGTGATTTGGCGGCACACACGGTAACGGCGGGAACTGATATTACAGCCGTTGGGTATAAGGCGCTCGCTGGTAATACGCCAAGTGCAGCGGGAAGCACCGCCATAGGCTCGAACGCGCTCGCAAATTTAGGTGCGGGGTCGGGTAATACGGCTGTCGGTTATTATGCTCTGAGCGCTGCCTATGGAAGCAGTGGAAACACGGCTGTAGGCTATGAAGCGCTCAAGAGTGCATACAGCGGTCAATACAACACCGCCGTCGGGTATCAAGCCCTCCACGCGGCGACGGGTTCGTATAATTGCGCAGTCGGCTATCAGGAACTTTATAACAATACCGGGTCAAACAACACAGCTATGGGGTACGCCGCGCTTCAGGCCAACACGTCCGGTGCCTCTTTAAGTGCATTCGGCGAAGGCGCTCTCAATGCGAATACAGCGGGAATAAACAATAGTGCATTCGGTACTGGGTCACTCGGCAAATGTACAACTGGAAGCTATAATACAGCCTTGGGCTACAACGCGCTTTACACGCCGCAATCTGACAGTTTTAATACTGCAATTGGCTACGGTGCACTCGGTAACCTCGGAGCAGCGGTTGGATTCGGTCAGTACAATACTGCGGTAGGCGATTATGCCGGCCTGGACGATTGGACTGGCTCAAGCGATATTTTTCTCGGATATTACAGCGCCTATAATCAGGGGATGTCGCATGGGCAGTCGAATGTCTTTGTGGCTGGCGGCGACGATGTCAACGGGAACGGGCACATTACGAATGTTTATTATGGCTCTGGAATTACAGCCTACAGTGGTTCGGCGGGCGTCAGCTATACCATCAACGGCTCCGGCGCAAACGGAACGAATCTCGCGGGAGGCTCCGTAACGATTGCATCTGGTAAAGGCACGGGAACCGGAACTCCCGGTGCGCTAAAATTCGACTTGCCTATTCCCGGCTCATCCGGCACAACGCTTCAAAGCTTGCAACAGGTAGGAAGCATTTCGGCATTAGGCTCCGATGCGAAGCTCGTTAACTACACAGCGGGCGGCTCACTGAACAATGGAATGCCTCAATGGATTTGGGTTCCCGACACCGTAGAAGCCAACAATGCCGGCATCACCATACCCGGCGCATCTATTGTAAAGATCGAAGAGGGTACGGAGACCGCAGCCTTCGCTATAACGATGCCCAGCGGCACCGATGGACAAATCCTTTTTATTTTCAACAATACCGCCTATGCGACAACCGGCACCGTGATCGCCTCCGGCGCGATCGGCAAGTATTTGTATTTGGATGCCGCATGGCGAAGTTATTAGGATATGCCAGACACACAAGTATCATCGGAATCCGGGGCCGCGCCATTGGGTGGCATAGAACCCGGTGCTGGATATGAAACGGAATTAGACTCGATGGATGGGGCGATCATCGTTGACCTTGAGATGAAAGCGCAGCCACCGATCGATATGTACATGCCATGAAATATTTTTACACAGACGGTGCAAATTCGGACAAGGTGGCCATCCGGCTACCGAACGGCGTGGTGACTGCGGATTTTACGAATCCGTCGTCACCAGTTTACACGGCGTTGAACTGGATCAGCGCGGGATACACGAATGGGCAATCGCTTACGGGGCTGGATGGCGGTGGCCAGAACTCACTGCCAAGTTTGACGGTATCTATTACCGGTCCAGACCCTACTATCTGGCAGGGTGGTATTGCGAAGAACCAATACCCATTACCCTTCGTTATCTACTCGACCGCCCCCACCGTGCCGATATTCCTGTTCAACGCGCCCCACGTTGCAGGAGTATATCACGCGACTGTTGTTTTTACCAACCCGAACGGCCAGGACACTATCGTCAAGGAGTTCGACTTCACTGTTATTCTTAACTAAGACCAATCATGAAACGACTTCTTCTCGCGGTGGCGCTCTTGGCTCTGCCGCTCCTTGCTCAAGCGCAGACCACGCGCATTATCTACAAGCCATTGGTCCCGACATCCACGGGTATCGGCGGCGATATTGTGTACGGCATTTCGCAGACCGATGCGTATGTGGATAGCGCGTGGACCGCGGCCACGACTAACGGCGGCATAATCGGCACAGACCAGGCCTATAGTGCCAGCAAGATCACAGCCGCAGATTCCGCGCATTTTATTACGGGGCCGGTAACCTTCGTCGCAAGTCTTCCGGTGGCCTCGCAATCGACGGTCGATGGGTATATTAACGCTGCGACCAATGAATTAAAGTACACGGTGAATTCTGTCGATCAGACCGATACGGGTTTGGTCGCTATCTTCACGCCGCATGGTGGTAATGTAGTGATCGACGGAGTGGTGATTACGGGTGGTAACGATACGGCGGGATACACGAGTAATTCTACGACCAAGGTGGGCACTGCCGCAGGCGCATACGACGACATCGTATCGAGCGCAAATCCATCACTGGGTTCGCCGCAATGCGCCGCAGCCTCGCTCGTATCACCGCGGCATGTTATCGTCGCTGGGGCCACTCTTTACTGGCATAAAACCACGGCGGCTGTAGCAACGAAAGAAACTGCGTCGATCGCTGTTTACTGTCATTACCAATAACTTTTTAACCTTCAAGGAGATTTTCAATTATGGCAAAAGTATGTGTTTATACGAAACTCGGTTCGCCCGGTTATCCGCTATATGGCGTGGCCGATGCCAATAGCACGATCTACAATGATGTGGTAGCCAATGGTGCATTGGCGGACGGAACGCAGGTGGACGAGGCGTGGCTGTGCGATCCGCCGTATATTGACGGCAATGGGAATTACATTCCAGCTAACTTCGGCTCGAATCATTTCCCCTCGCGTGCGGCTGGGCTAAGTACGCTACTACCCACCCTAAGCTTCACGAATGGCATCACCGCTCATTCGGGCGGGGGTCAGGCGAGTGCCGTACCGCTTACGACCACACTTAACCGAGTGGCGACCGTGGCAGCGGATGGTGATAGCGTAAAGCTGCCTGCGGGCACGCCGGGAGCGGAGATAACGGTACAAAATGCCGGTGCTCACACGCTGGACGTATATCCGGCGACAGGTGAGTACATCGACGCCGGTGCGCAGAACGCCGCGGTGACTATCGCTGCGGGTAAGAGCTACACGTTCTTCTGTGCTCTTGCAGCATACTGGGGATCGGTGCATTCCGCATAGGTTTCTTCATTGGTATAGCTCCTTTCTAACTCCAAAAGGTCCGGTAGGTTTTATCCTGCCGGGCCTTTGTGTTTGAAAAGGTTTTTCAGCCATCGCCACGCCCTATGATACCAGCGAATGCGTGGTAGGCATTTCAGCGCGTAGAACAGCGCATCGGCCCGATCGTCATGGTTGCCGATACCAAATGGACCAGTTGGCGGCACGTATAAGCCGACCTGAGTAATTTCATCAAAAATGCTCATCTTCCTCTCCTTTTCAATGCTTTGGATTTTTCTTCTGCCGCCGCTACAGTAGCGGTCGCTCGATCGAGCTTGGCCCGGTTCTGGCGTGCTACGTGTTTGGCGAGCGGTGTGGAATAATGCGATGGATCCGAAAGATCGTCATTCAAGAGTACCATGTACTCGGGTTCGGCCAGAATACGCTGGTCTTTGTTCTCGGGCAGCGGTTGCGTAAGCAATGGGTTTTGCTCCCCGCGCCGAGCGGCCATACGTGCTTCGATTTCTTTCCTGCGTTCTTGCAGGAAATTCGATTTACGCACGATAGGTGCGAACTCTTTGCCGGCGTCGGCAAGGATCGTGTCCAGCGCCACACCCGTTGCGTCAGATTGCTCGGCGGCCCAATTCTTGAGCGCCTGCATCTCTTCTAACTCTCGATGAAAGGCCCGCTGAAATCCATCGCAGATTCTGGCGAAATCACGAGGGTCGTAGCACTCTCGCTCGAAATCTCGAATTTCGGTGGTGCGCCATTCGGTAGTAAAGCTAAATTGCATTTTTTGTATAGATTTTCCGCATCGGTAGCCAGCCGTTTTAATCGCTTGAATTGCCCTTCGAGTGAGCCGTCATCACGAGCGAATACCGTCTCTTTATCCGGATACCGGCGTAAATTCATGATAGCCCGTACCTTGGCATTAAACTCCTCGATGCCTTGGCTGTAAGCATAGAGCGCGAACATGAACCGCTCGAAGTCGGTAAACTGCGGCTGGAAGCCTTCGGTTTGCTGGAATTCAGGTTTGTCCATTACCAATTTTGCGGCACCCATCGCCATCCTTTTTCTTCTGGGGGTTTGGGTTTTGGTTTGTGTTTACGTGCGAGTCCCGTGATACCTATTTCCTCCAGTGTGCTAATGCGGCCGATGATCGCATAGCGGTTACGCTTGGGGAAGGACAGGCGAATGATGGCCAGCGGTATGCGCTGGCGTTTTAATTCGATGAGCAGCAGGTCCTCGTCTAAGGTCCATGCGCGAGGATTGCCCTTCAATCGGCTCGCGTGCATGGTTTCGAGCCGGGTACGTTCGTTGGGGGTGAGTTCAGTCATAATACGGTACTACGTCGTCGGAATGGATTTCATTCGCTCTTCCCTTCTACGGTTTGTTGTCGTTTCCACTCTCTTAGCCAATCAAGTACCTGTCTCCCTTCCAGCGTAAGCCAACCGCCAGTGGATAGCCCGGTTCCGTGCGTGGTAAGCCCTTTATCATCGAGTAGGTAAAATATTACCATTCGCTCCTCTTCTGAGTTAAAGAACTTATTCCAGTCCGGATAAAGGCCAGACTGCGTTGATATGGCAACTTCTTGATATTCCAGCGCCCCCATTATTCGGAGCATGTACTCCAACGCCTTTTCGGGAGAGCCGCATCCACAGAAGCCGAACCTGGAGCATAAGAAAGACTCTGCATCCTGATAGCTCACGCCTTGGAATGTGATATGGCCGCCTTCTGCGCTTTCCTCGATCTGCTTTAGTGTCATTGGCCGCTCTTCCCTTCTATTTCGGCGATGAGCCGCGACACTCGTTCCGCAAAATCTTTGGGCCAATGACTTTTCACGGTAACGCCGCGAGAGACTGCGCCGATTTCTTTCAGCATTGCCAGCATCTTCGGCGCAGCGTTGAAAAGTCGATAATAAGCCGCCTCTTCATCATCGGTCGTGAACGTTGGATGATGTCGCTCCGGGCTGGCGGAGAGCGCACCCGATTTAAGCCTCCCGTTGATTATTTTGCCGTGGGCCAGTTCTGAAATGCTGTAAACGCCCGTGGTGTAAAATTTATCGCCGTTCTCATACGAGAGCTGGCGGACAATTCGTACCTCAATCGGCTTGGTTAAGTCTATGGCTTCTGGCATATCTCTATCCTCACTCGATACTCTTTCGACGGCTGCTGTTTATACACCCAGCTTACGAGCGGACTGCCGTCATCAATACCCATAAGCTGCGCTATTCGATCGCGGACCGCTTTGAACGAACCAGCCAGATTATCGTCATCCAGCCGTCTGGGGCCAAAGCGCGTAAGCGTTACAGTGCATGGAAAGGTAACCGCACGCTTGCGGTCTTTGTGCCACTCGGCCCATACGATATTCTTCTCCTTGGCCGCAAGACGATTGCGCTTTGCCCAATGCAGACTGCGCAATACATTCGTCGAATAGGTGCGAAGAGGAAATTCGAGGGTCATAGCAAACGAATAACGTTCTGCATCTTAGCGGGCGTAATGGTCTCGTGCTTCCATTGCTCTGCCATACGAAGTAATCGACGTTTCGCGTCCCACGCATTCCACGAATCGTTTTCCGTGATGGCGTCAAATTTATCCTGAATCTCAAGCTCTTCAGCTACGGTCATCGCCTATATTCCCTTTCTTCTTTTTGTTGCTGTTTTTCCGCATCGCGGCGCTTGCGTTCTTCGGCGTGAGCCTCGCTCCATTGGGTAACCGCACTCCAGTAGGACGTGCTTTCGTCCCTCGAATCGTCGAAGAACAAAAGAATATCCTTCGGTCCAGCCAGAGCGATAGTCACATTCTCACCATCGAACGCCGATAAAAGCTTTTGAGTTGTTTCGATGGCCATAAGGCAGCCGATCTCCTCTCCCGCGTAGGAGGACGGGATGCTGTCCGTCGAATCCAGTGCATCATGTCCGGCTTGCACCGTAAGCATACCGCTGTCGAATGTCAGGCGAATGCCGTTGTACCTGCCGACGAACGGGGTCTTTCTGGCGATAGCACCGCGAAGTGCGGCTACATTCGTAGGAATACGGTGCTTTATTTTGTCTAACGTCTTATCGAAGATGGCACGGTACGGAGCAAAGCCGCCCTCGATGCCTACGGAGGCCAAGGTAAGGCGTTCATTGGCAAAGATACCCTGCGACACCCCTACGGTAGTTTTAATGTCGCTACGGGCCGGGAAATGCTTCTGGATGAGTCTGGCGAACTGGAGCGGCAGGATAATGGACGCATCGACTTTACGTGGTGCTTTCTCAGCAAATTCTGACATCCCCTGCTGACTGCATCCGGCGAAGGTTATTCCGCCCTTGTTTATTTCCAGTAAGATACCCGCCCTGGATGGTACTATTTCCCGCGGGTCCACGATCCAAGCTACCTTCGCAATACCCTCCTTCAGTACATCGGACGAAATGGTCACCGATGGTTCTTTCGTCGCTGGTATCGCTCGCGGATATTTGTCGTCGGCCAATACCGGGATCGTAGCCCGGCTGGTAGCGCCTTCGGCAGTAATATCCAGGCGTTTACCTATGGTGCTTGATTTCAGCCGGCCATCGGGCATGGATGATACGACCTGCTCGAAGAAATGAGCGGGTACGATGACCTTATCCAAATCGCCATCAATATCCGTTCGGGTTTCGCACCATGAATGGCCGGTCGATGCGCGGACGGTAAGCACGTCATCTGCGCCCTCGATCTCGATATTTTGTAATTGTTCCTGCGGAGTAGATTGCGGCACCATATCTGCTGCCGCAGCTACCGCGAATACAAGTTCGTCTTTATCGATAGTGAACATTATTTATACCTCCGTCCATTCTGCCCGCTCGTCGCGAAGCCTGGAGATTGCAGTCGCCAGTTTGTTTCGTAGCATCACGATTACGGGATCTTCGCTCGTCGTGGGCAGTGCGTTTATGAGCCTTTCGGCATCATGGTAAGTTGAGTGAATTGAAATTACGGGGCCGTCGAAATGATGTGAATTGTATGCTACTTGCATTGTTTATTTCCTTTCAAAAAGCATGTAATGTGCGTTCGATACACTGGCTGGATCGACCCTGCGCGGCTCGATCTTTGCCAGCGTGAAGTTCGGTAAACGTGATGCGTACCATTCGATGAGTCTGCCGTGACAGTGACGGGAATTGCCTTCGGTCTGTTCACAGAGGAGAATGGTTTGCGCTGGCGATTGCGAAATCACCGATAGGATTTCTTCGGCGTGATCGTTTTCGAGGTGCTGAAGAAATGTGAACGTTAGAATGAAATTGACCGGTGGCATATACACGTCAAGAAGCCTGTCGCGCAGGTGTTCGAGCTTCCAAATTCCAGCAGTCGGATTGAGCCGCGCCGCCGTTGACCAAAGCGTTGCATCGCGCTCGAACCCATGCACGTCTGTTGCAATCTCCGCCAGAAACGGCAGTAGTCTTCCATACCCACACCCAATTTCAGCAGCGTAGTTAAAATGCTTCCCCGCCAATATCTCCCGCATTTGTGCATACTCGATCACCGTCCGTGCGATCGAATACGGTACGAGTTCTTTTTTCTTGATGCCGTGGAAACCGGCTACTACATTTTTAGTGGTGTATTTCATTGTTTCGCTTCGCTACAGTGTTTACGCGCTGCGCAATATTTACAGTGGTCACCGCCCACAGCTTTTGCATTCGGCTTTTGGGCGATTTCGAGTTGAACTTTTATCCGGCGTACCAAATGCGGTATCTCGGATGCTTCGTATAATACACTTGTGCTTCGGGGTTCATGCTGTGGCTGAATAACAGCTACGATCACCTGTGGATACGCGATCGGAAGCATAGATGCGATCGAAGCCATTGCCCATTGGTCGGCGGCTGGCTTGCGCCAGTCGGCCTGACGAACGATAGCCATTGGCCGCCAGCCATCTAGTACGCGAATGGGCGCGGTAATACCCACGGTGTCTGCCGCTAATTCGAATAGCCCATTCGTGAGTATCTTGCGCTCGCTCGTGCCCCAGTTAACCATCTCCTCGCGCTCGATTTCCTCGCAGTCATCGGCCAGCGCATCGGTCCATACGTCCGGGTCTTTGATGCGCTCGGCTGGTGTCAACGCTTTATGCTGCTCACGAAGCACTTCCCGCTCGCGCTCCAGGCTGGCGGGGCACTTCATGATGCGACCCATGAGGAAGTAAGGTAAGCGATACATCTACCTGTTATAAAATGGATCCGGCGGGAGTACGACAATCTCGCAAAATTCGGCTAAAAACTGAGCGCATTGATCGTTATACTCGATGAATTCTACGGTCGTTAGCTTTGATGTGCTTTGGGTGTAAGTTCCAATGATCTCTCCGTTCTCGTCATGAACGTTTCGCTCCAGGAATCGGTCAGCCAGCATTCGGTGGGCTTCGTCGTTGTCATCACCGATCTCGTGACCCATTTCGCGTAACCAATCGGCCCACGGTGCTACAATACACGCATGATAATACGAATTTTGTGCGTTGGTCCTGATCTTGCGATGCTTGACGATCGTTACTCGATGCAGACCTTCGAGCGAACGGACATGGGATAGAAGTAATCCTTTGGTCCGCGGGTCACTTAGGTCAATGAGTTGCTCTTTCATCCCGCAAGTTCGACTTGCGTTATTTCTTCGTCCTCATCTTCTGCAAATTTTTCATCGCTTAACCCACGCATAACGACCTCGCGAGCATCTTCTGGCTTCACGTCGTTCTTCTTGCTGAAGTGCCGAATAAACCGAACGATACCGTACATGATGTGGTCGCCGCGACCAAACCATCCTTCGGAAAAATTATAGCATTCGTCTCGCTCCACTACGACCGTGATTGCCATTGCAGATATATCGCCATCCGGAATACCTTCAAGCATGGCCGCGATGCGGCCTTCCAGCATTGTTTTTGTCATATCGTTCGTATCCTCAGTTCTTTTAATGACCCATCGCCTACTGACGCCCTACCCACGAAACACTGACGGCCAGACCGCTGCAAGTGCGGCAGGATAACGGTCTCGAATTGTGTGTCGTCGATGGCTTCGGCTTTGTCGATGAGTAAAATATCTGACTCGTTGGACCGGGCGATGCCCAGGTCGATCGCGAGCTTGACCAAACGGCTGTCGGGTACTTTATCCCACTCCTTACCCTCGATCATGACCTCACCTTCTTCCAGTGTAATACCCGGTATCGGGAGTTCCTTGAGCATGTTGTTCTTGAACTCGTCGATCTTATCTAATATATTAGATAATTCCCGCGATTCTTCCTCGATACGGGCGGCAGCCTGCAAGCCGTCGGTCACGATCTTGCGCTGGGCTTCGGCGGCTACCGCGCCGTCACGCTTGGTGCGAAGTTCGGCGAGCTTGAGCTTGCTGTCGTGGGTCGCGTCATCGCGCTTGGCGAGTATTTCGGATCTCTCGCGTTCGTGGTCAGCGCGAAGCTTCGCTACGGCTTCACGGTTCAGCGATTTTTCGCTCGTGATCGCCGCATCGCGACCGTGTTCAAGTTCTCGAATTTCAGCTTGAAGTTGAGCGATTGCTTCCCGCTTCTTCTCGATGTAGCCATTATCGACATCCGTTATCGTTTTGATGGCGGTAGCCGTAATCTCGTCAGCCATCTTCACGGCATTCGCCAGTTGAATCTGCGAATGCTCAATCTTCTCCGCAGCTTCGGTTTCGGTCGCTACGATCTCATCTTCGAACGAGTGTATCGCTTCATCCAGTGTATAGAAATCGGTGGCCACATCGATGGTCCGGGATAACTCTTCAGCCGCCGCCCGTTTTTCTTTTGCGATCCGATTGACCTCGGTGCGCCGGTCGTACACTTCACGCCGAACGACATCCACGATTTCGAGCGGGTGGCCGTCCAATTTCGTCACATCTTTTTGTACGATGTCGGACAGCGCCTGCTTGTCGATCTCGAATGGAATGGATTCCAAGATAAGCCGCGTGCGTTCTCTTGGGTCTTTGGTCAGGAACGCCTCGCAGTTGATGGACTCGGCGTCGAACTGCTGGCCGATCCACCGGTTCGCTTGTGGCCCCTTTTGTTCGCCAAGCTTCTTGCTCGATACGGTAAGCGGCGAATCCGCGGGATTCACGTCACGTCGAATATGAACGCCAGTATTAAGTGACAGGGCTACATAGCCATGCACCGCATCGTCACCCAAAAGGCCAGAGAAATTCTGACCTTTCTTGGGTGTGGTGAGCGCCGACCGCACGCTCTTCATGAGCACGCTCTTGCCTACGCCATTCGGCCCCTCGAATAAAACCACATCTGCTTTTTCACAATCGAGTTCCTTATGCTCGATCAGGGTGTGGCCGTCAGGGGTGCTTCCGATGTTGTGCCAGACGATTTTTTTTATGCGCATCAGTGTATTAAATTGTTCGCGGCGGGTGAGGTATCCGACGCTGCGGCCGCAACGTCTCCCATTCTCCGTTTGCTTTCCTGACCACGAACTTGGCCAAATTAAAATAGAAAATCGTCTTTACCGATACCTTCCGCCGAACCAAGCGTCTTGGAATCGGTGTTGGCACCAAAATTAAAATCATCATTACCCTCTGGTGGGGCTTGCACATCAAAGCCATACGCTGCTGCGGATTGCGCCCGATATTCGACGAGTTCGAGTACCTGTACGGCGCTTAGGTAAAAATTGATCCCGCCGCCAAAAGCATCGTACTCGTTTTCTGTGTATGCAACCTTGACTTTTGAACCGTTACCGATTTTGATTTCGGGGGGAATGGGCCTGCCGTAGGCGTCGAATACGCCAGGTGGGTAATCTGCTTTGGTTTTGATCTGGACATAAAACCGTCCGGTCTTTCGATCCTCTTGGTCGATCTCCGGCTTGATCGGCATTTGTTTTTTGATGGGTGCGCCATCTTTGTCGTATTGCTGTGGCATTGCACTGATGCGCCGGCTAATATCATTGGCCCAATCTTTCCATGCTTGGTCGGTTTTGGGGTCGAAATATACATCAATGGCGAACATCGGTCCGCCTTTTTCTCGACCGGTCTTCGGATCTTTATACGGGGGTTTCGGTTCGTGGACATGCGCCCAGCGAGCTTCGCCCACTGGGGTTATCTTGCGTTCTTTCTTTTTTTGCTCCATTTTCTTCTTTCTTTCGTGGTGTTCGTAAATCGGGAATGCCGGGATACGGCCAAGTGGGATCCGTGGATTCTGGGACGTGCGTTTCATCCCAGAGATCATCCACCGGACGCCATTTTACGTGTGACATGGTTGTATATCCCTTCAAAAATATCGGGGCCATATTTATCGCGAAGATCCAAGTATCGCTCCAGCATTTTCATGATGTCCGGACCGAATTGCTTTCGTTGCTCCGGACTAATTCGCCGGAGCCTGCGGTGTAGCTGGTGATCCATGAGTAGTGTTACCCGATGAATTTCCTTCGAGCGATCATATCGTATTCGCTTGGCCTCAGCCGCTAATTCTTCCTCACTGATGTTCATGGCGTATTGTAACAGCGAGATAACCCAGTGCGTTCCTGGCGCTCACTCATTTCACAATGCTTTCCGGGTGTGAGTTAGTTCCGCTGGGTTAGTCCTCGGAGCACGAATCTCTCGCCACTGCAGCACGGAGCGGAGGATGGAGGGATGGGGTTATGGAATTTCATCGTAAAGTTTTCCGCTGTAAACCGTGCTCTCGCGCCGCTGGCCATTCCACCACCATTCAACCCGGAACATCGTATCGGATGTTTGGCGAAGAATAACAACGGGAATCCATGTCCGTTTGCCCTCAACGAAGTGTGGCCAGTAGTATTGTTCCCCAACGATAAAGGCATAATTCGGGTTCATTCCTTCCCCTCTTTCCGGCGTAGTGCCTCCTTGATTTGGGGTCGTTGACTATCCATATAAAGGGCGCACATTTCGGCTTCGGCAAGTTGCTCATCCAAGGGTTCCGTATTGCGGCCCAAACGGTTGCGCTCCTTCATCCAGAAGCGTATCGTGGCAGGTGCGGCGGGATCACGCGCCAACAGCACAAATGTCATTTCTTCGGGCAGGGCTTTCGCCATGCAGCCTTTTTCGAGTTCCTCAGTTTTTATCATTGTGTTTCAGTGCTGTGATATTGAGTAGTGATTTCATTAGTGTTTCTCCTTCTCAAAATTCCACGTTCGTTCCGGGATATAATAAAAGCACTGCGTATCACCGCTTGACCAGACTACCGTATCAATTATCGGCGTGAGATCGAAAGCGTGGTGCGTTCGCCAAATGACGTGCGGGCCGGGTGCGGTTTGGATTTGCTTCGGCGCGGCGCATCCCGCCAATGCGAGTGCCGCGATAATGAGTAGTGATTTCATGGGTGCGTCTCTCTTGCATAATCTAAAAAATGTTCCATTAAAATAAAGCTGCGGGAATAGCCGGTTCCGAGAAAAATAACATGCACGCCGGTGTCGAGAATGCCCAAGAGCCAAACGCTAATTGGCTTTCCCCAGTGCGGGTTGCTATAGCTGTAAACACTACCAATCTTCAAATGCCTTCGCTTCATTGGTTCTCCTTGCTAAAAATCGTTGCACAAATGACAGCCCGTTTGAAGGCGGCGGCGCGGGAATCTTCTACTGCAATATATCCGCCGGCGTTCCCGGTAATATCCCAGAACTCCAGCGTTTCCTCGACGAGCCACACATCAATGGCGGGAATTAGATCCCTCGGCAACGCATCCAGCGCCCGGAATATCTCAGCGTCGGTGATGGGTGATTCCATCGCTTGTTTATTGGTGCGCCATACTTCCTCGCTCTGGCGGTAATTATCGTTCCAATATCGGGTAAAGCGGTCGCCATGGGCAACCTCCCTCGCATAAATTCCCATCACTTCCCGAAACCGCCTGTTAAGCTCCGGCTCCGGGAGATCCATGATTGTGTTAATGGTCATAGAGTTACCTTTCTTACTTCCGCTTTATAGCAATCTTTGCATACGCGCTCTTGAGCACGAATAACCGTGCGGCGCGAATTGCTATTTAGACCTACTTGCTTTTCAGTCCACTTCCCCCATTTATGGAACCCGATTCGACAGCGTAATTTCATTTCTCCTCCTGTAGAATGTCCGGCACGTAGCGCACGACCTCGAAATCCGGGCCGATCTTTTTGCAAATGGTTCTGGCTTCTTCTTCCTCAAGCTGAAAATCAGTGCGTAAGCCATAGACGCCGGAAAGCGATTGCGGTGTTCCCGTTGCCTTGTAACAAATGAGATAGATGGGTGGGTGTGTCATGGTCTTGGTTTGTTAATAATGCACTTTGGCTCCGAACAGTGGGTTCCCAACGAACTCCATGAAAGTACATGGAACCGCGCTCCATCGCAATTAACATGCTTCACATAGCGCGGGTCACTTGCTGGTTCATCTCTGTAAAGCTGGTTTGGATTGTCTAAGAAAATCTCGTCTGTCATGGTTCTGGAATAAATTTACGGATGCGCCATTCATGGTCTGTGCGATGATTAAAGTCGCGCATGGTCTGAATTGCAGTAGATCGCTCCAATTCGTATGTTTGCATTATCCATTTCCCGTCTGTGAGAAATTCGATCACATAGATTGCTTCGGTGTGTTCGGATTCCCAAATGCGTTCGTAAACGGGACGAACCGCAGCCAATGGAGTTGTTCCTGTCGCTAAATATGGCCCAACGATATAACGGTAAAAATCTTTACCAATTCGGTGAAGCTCCGAATCCCAGCCCTTCGCGGCCAGAGCGTCGTCGAGTTCGAGGAAAAAATTCGGATTAGCTACGTATTCAGATATTGAAGACTCCGCACTGCTCTCCAAAATTCCAAGCGCACTTCGCTCCCCGCGAGGCGAGATGAGTATATACCCACCCACCACGTATTCTCCCCCGGTCAACGGATATTCGGGGTCGTCTTCTATAATTTTGTACCCCAAGCTCTCCAGTAATTCTCTGTCGCTCATTGCTCCTCCGTGGGTGATTGCTGAATGAGTTCCTTCGCGCCCTCTGAAATTGAAAGCATGGCCTTATTTATGCAATTATCACAAACGTTCACGTTCTTCTTATTCGCGGTATCTAACTTCGGGCCGCGGTAGGAAAACTGCATATTGATTTGAATACTCTGCGCCGTTCCAGCCCACTCAGGCGGGAAGTAGGCATGATTCTCGCACATCTCAAGAGTGCGATTGGTTTCCGCGTTACAAATATCGCAAAATGTTTTCGTCATTGCTGTAGTAGTTCTGGTTTAAGTTCCTTCAAGAGATTCCCGCGCTTCTGGGATTGTGTCATAAGTCCAGTATCTTAAAGATTTTGTCGTTTAGTTCCTTTTCAATTTTGTCACCATAAAGTTTTAGCGCGTTCGCCATGCGAATGTTCCCGGCGAAACGATATGCGTTCTCAGCGCAGCGAATGCGGTCAAGCTCGTCAAGGCTGACTGGATGCTCGGATTGTGTCGGTTCGGGTTGAGTCATAAATCGTTCCTTATTGTGATGGTATCGGTCTTATGAAATGGGTCTATGATGGTTAAATGCCCTAAATGCTCCTCAGCGCGATAACCAAGCTTTGTCAACCGCACGAACTCGCGCAGATCCTTTTCATGGATGAGCGGCGTAAGGTCTTGGGCTTTGGGTTCGGATTTTCCGTAAAGGTTCCGTTTGCCGTTCCAAAAGTCCTGATTGTCGGTCATGGGTTCGGGTTGAGTGCTCATGGGTGTTCTCCTATTTCTTTCTCCCAATAAATTCCCTTCTCTCCGGTTTTCATGCGAAGAATGTCTCCGGTTGCGATTTCGATTTTGTCGAATGAAATGCCGAGCATTTTGGATACCTGTATCGGGATCGGGCCACCAAAAATACCGCTCGTTCCCGGTGTGTCCTTTTCGCATTCAAAACACCAAATCATGTGCTCGTATTCTGACCATGTCGTGTTCACGCTCCCGCACAAATCGCAAAACACTTCATAGACTGCCGGTTGCTGAATAAAACAAGTCTCACGCTTTTTAGCCATCTCCATCGTGTTCTCCTGTTGGTAGGGGTTGGAATGATTTCTGAATTTCTTCGAACTGACCGGAAATTCGATTAAGCCGCCGTTTGTCGCACTCGCCGCACCAGTATGGGTTTTTCAGCCTACCCGTCCCGGCGAAATTAGGGCAATCGAATCCCTTGCCATTAGCATCGTAACCGATACACTTTCGAGCCTTATGCGTCCCCATTGCGTTCTCCTTCCTGAAATGGGAATTCGTTGAATCGCTTGTGTGTCATGTACCGACATTGATCCTTTATTAATCGATCACGATATTCTCCGCGCTTGTAAATAACGGGAATTGACGTGAGTTGGGTGTTCGGTTTGGTTGGTTCCACTTTTGGTTCCATAGGTTACTCGTTTAATAATAATGATTCCCTAACTTCTTCGAACTCCACTTCGATGGGAATTTCTTCTAATGGAACCGTATGCGAGCACGGTATTCCGTAGGCTCCGCCGAAGTGACGCATTTCGTGGTCTGCTATCTCTTGCTCGGTCTCCCAATGCTCCTGAAGGCAATAGTCGCATAGCGGCGTATAATTCGCATATGGAAGATTATCCATAACCACGGCGACTATTGCTGGTCTGCCGCAATTTTTGCAATCGTACTCCATTGTCTCTTGTTTCTCCCCTCTATGCAATATACCCTTATGTTTTTGTTACCGCCGCGTCCGATGGGGCGGACTCTTTCCGCCCCACGGGGGCGATGGTTACTGTTTGATGCCGAGCTTTCCCGCGAGTTGTTTTTTCGCCTCTTCTAACGCACGAGCCGTAAACTGTGCATTGATTTCCTTCGCGAGAGTTTGCTGAAATTCTTCGAATATCTTTTTCGTAGCATCTTCGACAAGCTTCGTGATCACACTCTTGTCAGAATCCCATCGAGCATTAGGCGTGAACTTTAATTGCGCCTTTATACCCTCGATAATTTGATGCCGAACGCTGGTCTTGGGAAGCTTTTCGCCCCATTCTGTTTTAGGAGAAAATTCCTCCTCAATCAGATTCGGCAAGAGATTCGCCATATATTCTTTTACCGAACCAGTGATAATGTCTGGGATCGTCGCCTTAATTTGGGCTTTAGTATCTACGCGAATTTCTTTCGAAAGATGGGCTATGATGGATTTCCGAATAGCCTCTTCCGTTGTCTCACCTTCGGATTGGAATAATTCGTCTAAGTCGATTTCAATTTTCATGTGTTCTTCTGCTGTTAAGCCCCCGTGGGGGGAATGTGAAAATCTCCCCGTCTGCGAATCACACTTTGCAACGTGTGCCGCTTACCCATTTACAGGGACGCCGCGACGGGGAGCGGCGAAACCGAACCAAGCCCCTCGGTTCCACGAGGCATACCTACAAAAGCAAATGATGTGGTCGCATTTGCCATTAACACGCCCTGCGTATTGTTAACCACTTGCAGAACGCGCTCCGAATGTCACCATTCGAAGTCCTGAGCAACGAGGCTCATTGCATCCGGGCACACATTCAAGCGCACCCGGCCTTCCGATTTTGAGGTTCGGGAACCTGCTAAAATTTCACCGTTGTGTGCGTCATATTCCAACTTTCCGCACTACGCCGGATTATCGCTTTCATTTGCGATAGCCGGAACCGGCGTTCTTCTTTTTAAGTGAAATCTTTTTCCGCTCCCGGAGAACCGGGCCTACTGATTATACTCCTGTTGAATTCGCTCCCACTACTGATCTACTGTAAAAACTCCATTCGCGAACGAATTGCACGGTTTCGTGGATCGTCGCGTACCCGGAAGCTTTTTGCCCTTGCTCCCTGCGGTCCCATTCGATACCCGTTTGCCTGGATTCCATCGCTCACCCAGTTCGGCTTTGACCAAAATATCAGCTAAGGTTTCTCCGTCGCGCGGGATCTCATAGCCGTGATCGAGCATGAAGTGCCGCTGGGTGTCGATTACTAATTGCTCGGCGTCCAAGCCCTTCTCTCGGCACAGTTCTTTGAATGCCAGGGGTGACTGTGGATGATGAAGCAACCTGCACGCGCCCACCGTGCGATCGTCACCGCCCACGCCGGCCTTTCCTACGCCATCTACATGGTGCGGATCGATTATGCCGCGAGCTTTTAGTCCCAATGCGTTGCAGATTACGCAGCCATATCGAACCACGCACTCTTTGTAGTATTGCGAGCGCAGGTTATCGATCTTCTTGGGGATAGTCAAGCTCATTTTTCACAAAGCGTTTTTTGATCTCCGGTATTCGCAGACGGTCGCGAATAAGCCGGGACATGGTGTATTTCCGATCTTCAATGCGCTTTTGCTGTAACTCCCAATGCAGCAGCGCAAGCTCTTGGTCGGATACCTGAAATGTAATACGTGGATCGGCGATAGTCATAATAATATTAACGTGTCGTAATTCAGAAGGGTTTCGGAAATGTTTCTTATGCTTCGATATATTTCGCCTTTTGTCCCATTTCACGAATGAGTCGTTCTTTCTGGCGGTTCGGCATTCCCTGGCCGTACCAACTCCACAGGTCCGGAATGCGCTCGCCGTTGACGGTGCATTTGAGCATAGCGGTTACCCAATGGCGCATAAAGCTGGTAAGTGTACTGCGGCCGCTATGCCGCTTCATTTTGACGCGGAATCCTACGCCTTGATTGTCCGGTTTTTGATAGAAGAAATTAGCTCGATCGGCCAGCGCGTTAATCAAATCCTCCCTTGTTTTTATTTCGGGGAATCCGTATCGCGGTTCGGCAGGCAGCATTCGATCCGGAATAGCTGAATCGAACGAGCATTCTAAATCTCGCACAACGCTCTCTGCAATAACATGCGGCAGCAGTGTGGTTTCTTCTTCAATGGTTCCTATGCGTTTCATTCTGCCTCCGGTTGATATGTTTTTTCAAGAAGAGCCATCAGAGATTTGCGATCAGTGAGGGGGAAATTCTCGTCTGGGTCTGGTTCTCCCATCACAGCGTTCTGATGTTCCATGAGTTGCATCCAATCGTAAATGGCGCGGTTAACTGTTATCAGTTCGCGCCGCGTAAGACGTAGGGTTTTCATTCGTCATATCTCCTGTCTAAATATTCACCGTAAGCATCGTCCCGGTCTTTGTCGTATCCTTCCAAGTCGCTGTATGGAATTTGACTGATGCGAAATGCTTCTTTCCGCTGGCGAACAGCTTTGTAAAATTCGGATAGGTCCATTGCATTCACGCCGGCGTGATACACTTCGGCGAGCGGTCCCCTTCCCTCGATAGAATCGCATATCAACTGCTGCTCGAATTGTTCAGGCGTCATGCTCTTCCTTTTCGCTAAAAATGATTCGCGCTCGATCGAAAAGAATGGCGATCAAATACTCGCAGTGATTGTCCCAATCGCGCTGAGTGAATCGCATAAAACGCATTTCGAGCCGGGAGTATTTATGCGTGTCGGGTATGATGTGATGATTGATTCGCTTCATGGATTTAATAATCGTTCCTCTCGTTCCTCTACGATAGTAAACTCCGCTTCGCCCACGTAATTCGGGTCTTGCACTCGCGCTCGATTGCGGAACCGATGGTCGTCTTTTGGCTCGAAGAAGGGTTTCCACGTGAACTCGAAGTCTTGAAGCTCCTTCATTGCGGCTTCGTGCATTTTGCGCACTTTCTCTCTTGCTTCTTGGCTTGTCATGGTTCAGAAATGTGGTAACGGGTCAATTCTTGTCGAGTCGGTATAGTGCCACTTAATGACTCCATCCGCAGAGAAACCAAACGCTTCTCTGCCGGATTCATTTTTGAAATGGTCAAGCGTGTAGCCGTGCGGGAGTGTGTCGATGGATTCTGGGTTGCCGTACATGCGCACTACGTCGGTGTAGGTGCGGAGGGGAGCGCAGGAAGCCGCAGCCAGTAGTGCGATAAGTGCGGCGCGTTTGAGGGTGCGGGTGGTCATGGATTGCGCTTCCTCCACGTTCTATGTATCGCGATTGCGAAGCCAACGGAGGCAACGGCAAGACCGATGTAAAGAAGTGCAAAAATGTACGGCATGGTGGTCATGCTACGTGCCCTCCGCCCGTTGCATTCAGAAGCTTTTGTTGTAACGCCTTTGCATCTGCTTTCGATGGAAGCTCGGCATAATTCCAAATGGGAGACGGCGGCACTCTGTAGCGAATTGCGCGGGAGGGTTTCGCTTCACGTTGCTCGGCAAGTGCGCTAATTCCAAACATCAAAATGGTGAATTCGAGCGGAGTGAGATCGACGGTTAACCTCATGGTGGTTTATGCTCCTTTCTCAGTGTGCTCTTCCATTTCAACATAGCGGATGCGAAAGTCTTTTCCGCCCGTCTGTATCCATTTTTCGAGTGATGGCGTTAATTCGTTTGGGTGAAGGTAAACTGTTTGTGGCTCATATCCACTTACCCCGGTGTCCAAGTGAATTACATAAGCATCATAGTCAACCCGAAATGCTCTCACAATGCTGCTCCTTTCTTCTTAGCGTTGGCCAAAACGTCCTGCGCATATTTTCGGCTCATTCGCGCTGCTTGAGAATTGCTCGTTCCGTGACCGAGAACGCTTTCTAAAACCCGCGTAAGCTCCTGGATGGTCGCCTGGTCGGAGTCATCGAGATTGAGTGCGACAATTGACATTCGGAGCGCATTTTTTCGCCGTACCAACTCGCCTTTGATTTTGAAAGGGTTGTCGGATTCTCGGTAGATTCCTTCAGCGAGCGCGTTTTCTCCGATCTCGATAACGCCAATCTCGTTCTGTAGAACCTTGATTGCTTCGGCGTGCCTTGTGTTTTGCATGGGTTCAAATATCTTTAAGTTTGCAGTGATAACCTCGACGGCGAAGCGCAAGAACAAGGGTTGCGCCATCGCTTTCGTTTAGCTGAATCGCTTTCGCGGGATTGTTTATCCATCCCATGTGGCGCGGCTCGTAAAAGTAAAACTTTTTGCCGTTGAATTCGCGCTCGACAACTGTGAGCATGGGTTCAGTCTCCTTCCTCAAAATACAAGTTCCTGACCTAAGAATTGCGCCACTTCGGGGGAAATGCTCGAATACTCGCACGCGGCGTCGCTGACGTGCGGCGTGAAATCGTTGGGTCGCCCAAGTTCGCGCATTTCCTTTTGCACGTCGTAGTCCCAAATCACTACCTTAGTGCCCTTTGGTTTTTGTGCGATTTCGGTGACTCCGCCTGAAACGGTAATCACTACCGCGTCCGGCTCTTCCTCGGAGTTGATCCGCTCACAGAGCGCGTCGATCTCGTCCGCGCCGAGCGGAATGATTGCATTTTCGAGCGGCCCATCCAACGGCATTCGATCTTCCCCGCCGTCGAGAAAATGCCCCCGGAGCGATTCAGGAACGTCGTCGATGGAGAGTTCTTCGTTGCCGAAGTCCGGATCAACCTCGCGTTCTTCGATAACGTTTTTCTGCCAGTGCCTGAGTGCTGCCAGTACGGTAGCGGTTTCTTGTTTGGTTAGTGTCAGGATCGTTTGGTTTTAGTGTCGATAGTTCGGTAAATTTTCACGTCGTTCGGATGGAGCTTGTGCAGCCGCTCGATCCCAACGGTGAAGGAGTGCCACAAAGCGGTAAGTGCGGCACACGCTTCGTGGTTCGTGTGTCCCTCGATGTGAAGGTCATACACGGCGTTTTTGCCTTTCGGCCCGTTGTAGGTTATGCGTGTCATTAGTCCTCGCCGGGGAAGTGAAAGCCAAGCGTTTTAGCTGTTAAGGGTAGCATGATCGGTTCTCCTATTGGTTAATTCTTCTTCCTACGCTTCATTCCTTGCCCTCTGTTGGGCTTTCGCCGGGGAGGGAGGGGTTGGCTACCCCTCCGGTCTAAATATGGCAATCAACCACTACGATTCGATGATCTTGATATTTTTCGAGCGTGGCGCGAATTACCTCCGCCCAGTCTCCTTCACTTTCAGTTTGGTTCATCGCGCCAAACCATCCCATTTCCCCGATTTCTTGCCACCTTCCATCAGGAGTTACGAGAGCGTGTGGAGTTGGCTGTTTGGGAAGCTTTGAAATTTGCATAACGTCGCCGGGGTATCGTTGGAAATTGGTAGGCCAAACGGAGCGAGTTCCGCGCCCGTCGCAACCGTTGCACCATCCGGTTTGGCCTAATCGCGGGTGATTTACCCGCTCTTCTCCGAACGAATCTACTCCCTCGATAACTTTAGAAACCATTTCTGGCCTATCGGTTCGAATGCCAGTGCCGCCGCATTGAGAGCAAATTTCGGTATTGCGTGGGTCGGTCGCCGGGTCGTAGTCAGCCAGCACCCCTGTCCAGCGTCCGCCTATCTGAAACCAGTCCCAATGACCGCCGTTTTCATCTTCCTCATGCGCGGCGAGAAGTTTATTAACGTGTTTTTCAGGGTCGCCGGTTGGCGGAATAATAACCGCCGTGAAAAAATGACTCATTGCTGTTTTTTCCTTTCCAGTAGTGTTGTTAAAGATTGAGGGGGTTAGGATTCGGTGAATGTTATGGTATGAACGCTTTTCTCCATTCCTCGCCCGATGGTGAGGGTTTCGTTCTTTATGATCGTTAGGCTGAACACTCCCGCCGATTCGGTGAGACGGTAGTTTGTGCGGCCTATCTTGCCAGCACTCAGACCGGCGGCGCGGAGTGCTTTAATGGCCTGCCGGTCTGTTGCCGTTAGGTGATACCCCGAAATGATGTTGAGCATGGCTTTAGATTTCGATGTTGTTCCGTTCAGCCAGACGGCGTGCCGTCTCTTCGAATCCGAACCATGCCAGAAGGTTGCGATTTTGATCTTCCTGGGCGAGTGGATCGGCTTTGTCCCACTTCTCGCCAAACATGTGTGCCGGGTTGCACCAACCGCCCGAAATTTCAGCCTCGGCTAAGAGTTCGGAAATTTCCCGGCGGTGAGTTTGGAAGAACTTCACCGTATCGGTGTAGTAAATCAAATGTGAGACGATCCCGGACTCGCAACCGCCGTGGAACAGGTCTTTCAGCACTCCCTGAACTCCGTCATCCGGGTAGTCTTTGGCCCGTTCGTTCAGCCACTTTTGAACGTGCCGTTCGAGCCGGGTTTTTGCGCCGGTGATACGCTTTGGCGGAGCGGCTTCGGCTTGAGCGAGAACCTGTTCCGCTTTGTCGGAGACCTCAAGCGCACCGGCGTTGCCTATGCGTTGGAAATCCTCGCCTTCAATGAGACCGGATTCCCGGAGAGTCTTTAAGGTGCGATTGAATTCGCGGAGTGAATTGATCTGAATGGTTTTCATACTATTACGCGCCGAACTTTAACGAGCTGGCTCCGCTCGGTTTGGTGTGATTGATTTAGTGAATTACCGCTTTTCTCTTTTGTACTCCCGCACTACGAAATCGGCGGAAGAACGTAAGGCTTTGTTCATAAAATAGTTGCGGCGGATATATTCGGGTGCGGTCTCCCGAATCCATCTCTCCGCACTCTCTTTAGTCTCACATATAGAGTGCAGAGCTAAAGGATTGTTTTTCTCATAAACTCCGTATTGCATAGCGGTTTTGGGTTGTGCCGGATGATCCCCGGCTGTTGAAAATTAAGCCGTTCCGAACTTCGCTGTTGCCGCGTGCGGACCGTAGGCGCGTTCGTAGTCTTCCCGCTCCATCGTTTCATCTTCCTCGTCGGTATCTTCCTCGTAAGGAGGAGGAACCGGAATCTGCAAGGCTTTCGCGCCGCGCTCTACAAGGTCCTGCATTATTCGGAAAAGCTGCAAATCTGGATAATCTTCGGGATTGTTGCTTGTAGTCATTACGAAGTTATAAAGCGCGTCTCTTATTTCTTTGTCGTTGAGTTCCATAGTTGTATATTCTGAGTGCCGGATGATCCGGCGTGAAAAATTAGCAGGGCCGCGGATTCGCATAATCCAAAACGGTTCGCGGTTCACTAATTCGCGTTGCCGTCCGGCCCTGTTGTTTCAGGAGGGAAGCACTTTATTCCGTGCTCAAATATGCCTCAACCTTCATCCCCTCGGTTGCGGGAGGCAGTTCTACGGATTCGCCGCTTACTGCTTCGCAAACATCCGGCCCGCGCACGTCATACGTTTTGCCGTTGATAACGAGCGAATAATCCGGCGTTGGAAAGAATTCCAAACCTTCCGGCATACCGCCCGGGTAATCGAATTGCACGAGCTTCGCATCTGTATAACCGCCGCGCACGTCACAACCGCCGTGAATTTGTAAGAGGCAATACCATTCGCCTTCCTCGGTATTGTAAATGAACGTGCCCTGCAATACCTGAGACAAATGCCCGAAATAATCCGGATCGTTATAGGTGTTATACGCTTTTGGTGCGTGCTCTTTGGCCTCTTCGTCCGTTTCGAAGCCGTGTTTTTTCAGCCACTCGGTTTGAGTGTCACTGATTCCATACGTGAACCCGTCCCAGTTCGGACACTTTAGCCGGTTGAATTTATCGCACGTTTCATTCAGCCGGATCGTTTCGCGGAGATACTGGAAAACGGGAACGTTAACATCATAACCCCAGTTCTCTTCCGCCGTTGCGGTTGTGTGCTGCTTCCTGAATTGCTCAACGGTTTTGCCCTGATTGCGTTCCCAATTCCTGCCATACGCGCCGCCGGAATCCAGAAGTGCAACTCCCGTGTTTTCGGTTAACATTTGAGCGATTAGACGCTCTTCTTTGGTGATTTTTTGCATGTTGTTTCTCTCCTGTTATTCAGTGAATTAGTGACTCGCTTTTGCTGTTGGTATGTGGTGAATGTTCTTTGACAACTTAGGCAGCCACGGGTTCACCTTCCGGCGCGAACTCGCCGTTAGCCTGGAATAGATACTCATTCGCCCGGATCGTTTCAATCAATACGGGTTCCGAAATTCTTCTTCTTCGGGCGTAATGTCTGGCAAACCGGCTTTCCTATTGATCGCCACATTCACCAAAAAGCTCAAACGCTGTTGTGCCTGTTCTTTGGTGAAGGTGTTGGATCGCCATTCATCCTCTAAATCTCTGCACTGTTGGCCTGGCAATCCTTCACGAATGAACCGCCGGTAATACCGTAGCATTCGGGCTGTTTCCGAAACGGCGAGCGCCGAAACTTCTTTTCCTGCATATTGCATAGTTCAGTTCTCCTGTTTGGATAAAGTGAATTCATCAAAATCCCTTTCCGGTCCCTCAATGTCACGGAGTCCGGCAAACATGGCGCGAATGCCGAACTCACTCAAAAGGTCATTCCATGCCGCTACGTAGCGGAAATACTCATCCTGTTTCATTAGTGTCCCTCCTGAAAATTGTTGCGTAAGATTTCGAATTCGTCCCGATGTCAAAAGCACTCCTGCAAACCCCAACGGCGTTCGATCTCCATGACCTGAACACGAACCCTGTTTTTCGCTTGATCTCTCGTTAGGTTCATCCCTAACAGAGCATCGTAATTGGTTTTCTTATGCCGAATATACCCCGCAACAGCGGCGAGTGCTAACATTCCGTAACTCTCAACAGAGAGAGCTGCGGCATTCGGGCGCGTTGCTTCACGGTTGATAATCATTTTTTCAGCATCTTCCGGAATGTACGGAAATTTTTCATCCACGATTTCACGGAATTTCTTTGCGTTGAATTTTTGCATGTTCGTTCTCTCCATCGAAAAATAATTAGTGAAAAGTAGAACTCCGAAGCGGTTACGAGCCGCGCAAATTTTCATTGCCTTACGGGTTCGGAGTTGCGATTTTAAAGGATCGGTAAACCTGCTAACAGCTTCCGTCAGCTTAGGAGCAATGTAGTAGATACATTGCGAAAATCGGTAAACTGAGCTTCTTAGGGTTTTACGTGTTTGCCAAAGCTAACCGGCGGACATTAACACAGACCCGGATCAAAGCTTTGTCGCTTGCGATTCCCTAAGCTTCCCGCTAATTGCCTTAGCTTAATCTTATCCAGGTGCCTTTTGGTGTCTCTTTCATAGTGACCGGAACCCGTGTTCCGATATATCCCAAAGCGTGCCTCAAAGAAAAGGAATTTTTGCTATTGTCATACAATCCAGAACGCTCAAAATCCTGAACCGTATCTTTTCGGGGTGCAAACCCGTGTCCCGTTAGGTGCCTTATTCCTCCTGTATTGTTTAGTGAACTTACGCGGGGGAGTAGTACCAACGGCGTGCCAAACTTCGGAAGAAGTTCGGAAAATTTTCGGAAGAATGGATCGGGCTATATTAACATAAAATCGTCCCCCCATTCGAACACGGGTTTGATCCGGATGTTCAAGCCACGTTCGATATTAGACAGCATACGTTCGCTAAACGCAACCTTGCCGGCCTCGTACCTTCGCCAAGTTGCCTCATGCACTCCTGCGCAACGGGCACAACTTGCCACCGTAAGGTTACGCATGATCCTCGATTGTCGCATCAAACGTGCAACGTCTTGGGGGAAAGTGGTAGAATGTGGTAAGTTCATGGTGGGTTATTGTGGGATAAATTGGCAGTCTCCGTAGAAGTTATTCACATCCTGTTGATAACATGTGAACAACCTGTGGAAAACTGTGTTGTTGTCTCATTGAAACAGTTTACATAATACAAGTTATGGGCATTCGGCCTAAAATTGGCGAATGCGTGCGAATTTCAGGGCTTTACATAATGTTTGTTCTTAGATTCCATAATTTTATACTTTTTATACCAAAATTAATACAAAAAAGAATGCTTATTTTTGACCCCGCGGGGGTGTCTTAGCGACGCGCCGGTCGCGTGCGCCACGTATTACATTCTCACCCACGGATGCCGAAATTTTGAAATCCTTTCACATTTGCCCTATAAACCGTTTTCTAAACCCGACCCTATATCTGACATAGGTTCACCTATTTCTAATCAACCACGGTCACGGAAACGGCCTTAAAACGAAAGCCTGAATCTCGTCCGCAACCCCGCCGCACACCGCTCGTGTTAAAACATGGGAACGGCTTCTGGTTGACGCTGCTGTCTTCGAGGTTGAGGCTGGTAGGTGGGTACTGAGGCTGTTTTTGGCGTTTCCAGCTTGTTTTGACCAAAATCTTTCTCTCGCCTTAGCCAGTTTCGGTACGTTGCCTGCCAGTCTTTCATCGGGTTTTTGTTCACTTTCCAGCCGTTTGCGGTGTAATTATCGAAAAACTTGCTAACTTGGCTTACGGCGTTGGCCCTGTACTGGCTTTCGATCGGGTACACGCCGTCTCGAAGTCCCTCGGCGTATTTCTGGATATCCTCGATCGCGGGTGGAATGCTCGAAACCGTTCGCGCGCGTCCCCCTCTCTTTCTTTCTTTCTCCTCTTTCTCTTCTTTCTCGCTGGATTTCCGTTGAACTGGCGTTGAACGGTCGCTCATCGGTTGTTCAACGGTCGTTGAACGGTCGTTGGCCTCTTTCTTCGATTCTGCTCGTTTTTCGGCACTCGCTTTCCCTGCGGCAGACGCCTGCGCTTTCTTATTGGAAGCGTTTTCTATATGCCTATCCATACCTTTTGATCGCAGACTACCGTTTTCGAGGTAGAGTAGCTGAAGGTCGTTCAACATCCGTTCAACGACCGTTGACAGGCGTTCAACGGTCGTTCGAAATTCGCTTGCCATGCTTATTTTGACGTATTTCTGATCCCATGCTATGCTGTGAGTTGGGGTATTGTGCAGTTGTTCGAGTATATCCCAGAACCAGCCATACGCTTCCCATCCGAACTCAGCTATAAGTGCCCGTATCTTGGGATCGCGGGAGGCGTTTGCGTCATGTGGAAACCATCTGTCGTAGTACACCATTTTGTCTTGGGCGAGTATAAAATTTGTTGTTTAGAACGCGTCCTCCGTCACTTCCGGACCTGCTATCGGTTGTACCGAGGTCAGCCCTTGTCTCCTCATAGCCACCGAATCCAGCGTGGATCCATGTTCGGTAAACCGGCATAAATGCTTATGGAAGTCACATTCGACCTTACCCACCTGTCCGCCGTCGTTCTTGGCGAGAATAAGGGCTACGGGTTCGACTCGTCTGACTACCGGGTCCTCGTTGCGGTATGGGTAATGCAGGAAAATGATGGACCTGGCATCCTGCTCGATCGCCCCGGATTCCCGCAAGTCGCTCATGGACGGCTCGCGATCATCTTTAGCCCCTCGATTGAATTGGGATAGGGTCAGGTTAGCTACGTCAAAATCCTTGACCATTGCCCGAAGCTGCCGGTTCACCGTCGTCACCTCACGCTCCCGGCTCTCGAACTTACCGACACCACCGATAAGCTGAAGGTAGTCGAATATTACCAGCCCTTGACCCTTTTGTTTGCTGGCCACCCTTCGAAGCTCGGTCCGTATGTCGAATGGGGTACGCGAACCGCTATCGTCGATATAGAGGGGCAACCCCTTGAGCCTCTGGATAGCTTGTTTTACATCAACAAACTCCTGCGTGGATAGATCGCCACGTTCCAACGCCCGGTTCTCGATACCCATTTCAGCCGCGAGTATTCGAAGCAAAAGCTTGGTAGCCTTGGTTTCGAGGGATGTGACGAACACCCATCCGCCACGATCCATGTGTTCCCGGGCTACCTGCGTAGCAAAAGCTGTTTTTCCCCGGGATGTCAGGGCGGCCACCACGGTCTCTTCGCCGAACCGGATGCCGCCCATCATGTCATCGAAAGCAAAAATACCCGTAGGTATTCCCCGCATCCCATCCGGCGCCGGTGTCTGGATCTCTTTCCATAGTTCATCCCACGCCGCCCGTGCGTGCTTGGCACCGGTTTGCTCCCGATCGGTAACGGCATCCATCAGGTCGTTCATCTGCCAGTCAGCTATGTCCGCCCCCAACAGTTCACCTGCGTTATCGTAGGCCGCGAGCTTTCCCCGTTCGCTGATCTCGATTATTTTGCGCCGCATGTGCTTATCGAGTATCGTGCGGATATAGCTTTCGACATTGACGGTCGTAACGAGGCTGTGCGTCGTAAGATATACGAGCGCATCGACACCGTCGAAATACCCGTGTCCGCCGTCTGCGGGATGACTGCCGCATCGAACTTTATCGAGGGCATTCATTCGTAAAAGCTCGTTTTTTACTGTGAGCAAATCTATACCCTCTTGCCGGTCGGCCAGCGAGAGCATAGCAAAATAAATAAGGGAATTGCCTTCGCGGTAAAATGGGCTGTCGTCCGATGTCCGTGGGCCGATCATAGAGAATGCGCGATTCTGCGAACCCTTATCGATGAGCATTGCGCCAAGTAGCGCCTCTTCGGCATCTACGGCCTGTGGTGGCACTAATCCGCCCGAATACAGTCGTTGCCTGCGCTCATCGATCTCGCGCAGACGTTTTAGGGTGTCATACTTTTCTGGCATCAAGCGGTCCTTTCGGGCAAAAGTAATTTCGAATCGCCTACCGCTTCATCAAGACGAGGAATGATGTGTTCGCCTATCGTTTTGCCGTCCTGCATCATAAAATATGCAAGGAAGGCGATCTCGAACGTCTTGATGCCCGCTTCGATGTCCGTCAGCGTGGATTTAATCGACAGCGCCAGCGCACGCCACCGCGTCCGACACGCTTGTTCCCATAGGGCGTAGGCTTTCGATGGGTCGTTCTTTTTTACTTTTCCGTAAAGGATTTTTTGCGTAAATTCTTTTGAACTCGGATCGGGCAGCGGCAGCGAGATTCGAATTGTCTTGTCGCGAAGCGTGAAGGTGATTTCTGCGCCAATGTTATCCGAGTAAAACTGAAAGCGCATGGGCGGGTATTTGCCGGGTTGCCTGGCGTTTTCCAGTGCCCAGAATTTTCGTAGTAGCGACTCGATTTCGGCGCGCGACTTCTCGACCGAGACGGATGTGTTTTCAGCGTATGGCATCGTGCGCTCCTTCCATGAAATAATATTCCATCATCACATTGAAAGCGACCGCGGCCAAATTGTGCTCACGGGTTCCGAAATGGTCATGCTTGTCACCCAATAGGTAGGCGATCCAATGCCTCACCCCATGCTTGAATAACGCCCATTTCGTTACGCGCTTGGAACTTCGCGAACGGTCACCCAATTCGCGCCGACGCTGGTAAGAATTCTTACCGTATTTTTCGTGACCGTACCGGCCAATATCATTCATGGCTTCGAGGAAGCCCGGTTCCAAAAATTCGTACTCGGTGTAACTTTCCAAGAATGGACGAAGAAATGCGCTCGCGTAGAAGAACCACTCAGTTATTTCTTCGGTCGGCGCGTTGTATTTGGGCATCGACTTGACAATCGCGCCGACCGAATCTGCGGTTTTTGGCATCGCGTGCTTCATCATTGTTGCGACCTCCTCTGGCGTCCAATGCAGGCCGCTGAAGGCTTGCATTGGACTCTGCTCGACGCTCATCCATAATCTGCCTCAGTGTTTTTGCCATAGCTATCCTTTCACAACTTCAATATTATTAACTTGCTGCTCTTCGGTGCGGAGGATTCCAGCATTGAAGCGGTGGATGATATTGCAGACATCGGCTACGCCCGATTGCAGGTCGAACTGCTCCTGATTGAGTTCGGCATAATTCTCGCATTTGCCAATGCGGATCATCTGATCGTAGAGTACATCTTTAGCCGATCGCATGATTTCGACGATCTGGCGTGCGCGGAATACATAAAATGCGCGCATTTCGTTGAATTTCTCGGTTTCGGTCTTTGGTCGCTGCTCATCCGTAGCGACCGGGGCGGTCTCGTCCATTTTGCAAACTGAAAATAAGAACCCCATGACCAGGGGCACACTCCGCTGGCGAGGCGGTTTGCAAACCGAGCGAACTACTTCGCCCGAGACGGAGGCTCTGAAGAATCCGTGCGAGTGTGCCCCCGAACATGGGGTTCGGGTGCGTAAGAAAAATTTATTGTATCAGAGCAGGAGCGACAAAGAAACAGGGGCGCTATTTCATTCTCGCCGGGGTTTGCCGAACCCCGTAAAAATATAACACTACAATATACAGAATATTTTCCGATTGTCAAGAGGAATTATTAACATTCCGTAAAATAATGAAAATAGTTTTCTACAAAATCTTTCCACGCTATGGATAACTCATCCGAACCATCTTTTTACAATCGTCGTTTTCTTTTACGCGCAGGCCGCCCCGGACTGAAACTTGGTAACTTTAATTCGAATTAACCTATGAGCTACATTCCAGGAGCCGGCCCCGGTGTCGGCGAAAGCGAAACCCACGATTTCGAGACCAGCCCGATCTTCCACAACTACGGCGTCCAGCATTCCGCTGGGATCGGTGAAGGTATGCCGGCGCACGTAGTTGGCGGCGGCGGAGGCGGCGTTCTTTCTCCTGGCGAAGAGGGCGGCGGCTATGTGCAGCATACCGAACATCATACGATAGTCACGCACCCAAAGGATCCGGCCGACCAGATCACGGGCGAGACGAGGCTGCCGGGCCCCGATACTTACTCTGAAAAATGGGAGGGCTATAACGAGCAACCATTGGCCACTCGTCAAGCCGAGCGCCAGGCTTTTGGCGGCAACTTCGCGGGCTATGCGCCGGGTGGCGGCCCGGTCGAGAATTCTGGCGCTGGGCTTGCGACCACCGAGCTTGCTTCACGCGGCGGTGCGCCAGACCTGAAAACGCCGGGCGAGCCATCGCCAATCGTGCAGATGCCCGCAGGATATACTGTCCGTGGTGCATTCAATCAGCCCGGCGGCGTAACGGGTCACGCCGGTGGCACTACTAACGGTGTCGGCGGCCCAGAACCCGAAGAGGCTCCAGCCAACACGCGCTCGCCGAGATAGTGCGTTTGGCACGCCGGTTGAACTGACCGCCGAGCATGAATGCAATTTTACACATCGCAATCCTCTGCTCGGCGCTCTACGCACCGCGCCATCAAACCAGGGCCGATGCCGGGACACTCCGATATGATTCGGTACAGCGGTACATAGATGCCGACCCACGCAATGGTCGCTGGGAACGCTTGATGGAGCATAGACGCTATCACGAAAAGGCATTTCCGCTGCCAAACGACAATCTGGCTCCCACATACTTTGACAGCATGTGGATCAGCGAATCAAAAGCTTAATCCATCTCACCTTGAGGCTCACACCTCTGTTATAATTAGTGAAAAAGAAAACCCCCGGTCGTAAGGTCGGGGGTTTTGCTTCTCGTTCTATTTCAACATTTCTTGATCTTCCGGTGAGAGTTGGAAGATCGCTTATTTAGTCCCAAAACATTTTACGAGCCGATGTGAACGCCATGCTTCGCGGCGGCGCTACGAATCCGGGCTTTTACACTTGATAGCGACACCCCGTTGCGTGGATACTTTGCGGCGTTCTTCGGCATATTTATGTAGGACCATGCAGCCCTAACTCGACTTGGGCTATTTACGGGGTAGGCTTTGTTCTTGGGGTCGGCATATTCTACGTCTCCGTATTTCTCCTCGCCCTCTTTCGCCGTGCGTTCTGCCATTTTGTATCCTTTCGAATACAAATAGAACTAACACGCGCACACCTGAGTTTCCATAGTACATTAATCGATTAATTTCGCGATTGGAATAAATCCAGGAGCGGCGCGGAGCACATAAAAGCTTCGTGGCCGCTTTTTGCTTTTTATACGCTATGGCAAATTGGGGTGCGGCAGGCGAAGGTGCATTAGGCGGCGCGGCGACAGGGGCCGAGATCGGCAGCATCGTTCCCGGTATTGGTACGGCGATAGGCGCTGGCGTTGGTGGTCTTATCGGCGGCGCTGCCGGACTGTTCAGCAACTCCAGCGGTGACTCGCTGGGCAATCCACCCAACCCTTATTCCGGACTCGAACAAGGGGTCATCAACGAAGAGCTTAATTCGCACGTAGGTAAAGACACTGCGGCGCATACCGCCGGAATGATCGAGAACGAGGCGAACAAAGCCCAAGCCGATCTCGCCAGTAACCCACGGTTTTCGAGCAACGCTTCGGTGCAGGCCGCTAATGCCAATCAGATCCAGCGCACCGCAGAAAACTCGATGATCGGCGCGAATCTGAAGGGCGCAGAGATGGACCAAACCGCACGCCAAGCCGGTCTCGCCGCTGCGCAAAAGCAAAATGCGTTCGACTGGGATACATGGAAAGCCCAACAGGATTACCTTCACCAGCCATCCGCCCTTTCCACGATTTTCGCCCAGTCGCTCGGTTCATTTGCCGGCGGTGCCGGAGCCGCGGCCAGCCGTAAATTATTCGGTATGGGCGATAATGCGAATGGCACCAACGGAGTGGCTGGCGGTGACCAATCCGGAAATTATCTCGATACGTCGGCATTTCAAAATATTCTCGGTGCATCCGGCACTCGGTAAGGAGATTTTATGACCAACAACATGCCAGACAACGGCTTTCCACTAACGACCCCGCCATCGGGCGCACCGCAGGAGTACGGTTCATGCGAGAGCATTGACCCGTTCTCCGAGCAAGCGACACCAACTGTTGCCGAGGCTCAGGAGCCGTGGTACGAGGATGCCGCAGAAGAAGAGGCGCACGAACCCATGCACGGAACGCCGAACGGTGAAGATTTCTTCGAGGGTATAGGCGGATAGTGGGTACGTGGGCCGGAATGCCATTTGAGGAGGCGCAAGCCTTACTCAAGGAGCAAGGGATGCTAAATGATGGCACCCCACCAAAGCCTGCGCCCATAAAAGAACCCCGCGTTCGCAAAAAAGGTAAGCGCCTCAAGCCTGAAGCCGTTCGCCGGCTTATGGGCAAGCGGTTCCGCGAGGAGTGGGAAACGATATGCGACACTGTTCTTGACTTGATCGAGGACGAAGATGCAAAGCCCACGGAGCGCATGGCGGCGGCCAAAATAGCCCTTGAGTTCGGATTCGGCAAAGCACCCACTCAGGAGCCGCCAGTGTCGGATGGCAAACCCAAAATCAAGTTCGGCGACACGATTCCCACGGTCGAACAACTAAAAGCAAAGCATGGCCGGAAAGCCGAAACTACGACCGACTGAGATCCTCGAAGAGTATGACCTGCTCGACTGGCTCTGGCCCATGATATGGCGAGAGGACAAGCCGCTCGAACTCAAATTCTCCGATGGTACACCCGCGATATTCCACAAGGGCGATCGGGTGATCTTTCCCAAGCAGCTTGAATTCTTCGAGGCGATGTTCGAATACCGGGCAACCCTGTTCGGCGGTGCTAAGGCGGGGGGGAAGTCGAGAACCATGCTCCGGCTCATCTGCATCTATCTCATGATCCTGGCCAAGAGCGGTCATCCCGGAGCCAACGGAGCTATCTTCTGTGAGACGTTCAAGGCTTGCTGGGACCGCTTCGGGACCGACATCATGAAGGGCAGGCATTTCCCCGCGTGGATGGGTGAATTTAACCAGCAGCACATGGTCTTTCGCGCCCATCCGGAATACGGCGGCTGGACGGTCGAGTTCCGGAATACGATCGATTTCGAAGACGTAGAAAAATCCACGCAATATGCGATCATCGGTATCGATGAATCGACGAACCAGGAGGAGGCGTTCTTCAATCATATCGGCACATGTATGCGCTGGACGACCGACGGCGTGCCGGTTGAGCACTGTCCGATCCTTTTGGCGACGAATCCGGTAGGCATGGGTCTCGCGTGGCACAAAACGCGGTTCGTAAATCCGGAAACTCGCGACCGGGAAGAGTGGGATGAGGTGACGGGCATCATGCGAAAAGGACATTTCTTCATCCAATCGCTTCCCGTCGACAATCCCACCAACTCAAAAGCCTACCTTTCGGAGCTTCTGGACAAGCCACCTAAGGTGCGGGACGCCTTTTATTTCGGATTGTGGGATGTATTCGAAGGCCAGTTTTTTGACTTGGATGAACGAGTGCATTCCATTCGTCCTTTCGTCACTCCTTACGAGTGGAGCTATACGCTCTCACTCGATTTTGGTTTTGGACATACAGCCTGCGCACTTGTTACCGCGACCGATTTCGAAGGTACGACTTACGTGATCGATGGAATTAGTGTAAAAGGGCTGACATCGGAGCAGATGAAGGAACAGATGCGCCAGCAGTTTGTTTTTAAGGATGGGAAAAATAAAGGCAAGATGTATCCGTTCGCGATACAGGTAGCCGATCCCGACCTATTCAAGAATACAGGCACCATATCGGGCCGGAAGTCGGCGATCGAGATATGGAACTCGCCGACCCTTGATGAGGCCGGTAATCAGATATTCAGAGGATTCCGGTTCATTCCTGCGAATAACTCGCGAAAAGCCGGATGGGGAGCCATGAGAGATGGCTTTCACTACGATTTTGAGGAGCAAAAAGATAAAACCGGTCGCACAACCCGCGTACCGCTATCGCTCCCTGGAATTCGGATATTTTCTACGTTAACCGAACTCTGGTCATCGCTTACCGTGCTGGAGCACCGAGCGAACGATCCGGATGACGTAGAAAAAACAGTAGGCGTGTATGGCCCCGGCGAAGGCGACGACGAGGCGGATGCGCTGAGATACAACATAATGGCGTGCCGAAAAGGAGAATTCGGTGCTGGCTCTGGAGAAGACTATAGCGATGAAGGTCCGCCGCTGCTCGGTGCCCGTCGAATTGACGGAGGAATGGGCAAGGTGGACTACGGCAACTATCCTTCGGAGCACCCATCAATATGGGTGTAAGGCCCACGTTCGAAATACCGGAATTAGCCAACGGACCCGTAGCCTTCGAGGGCAAGCGCGTGATAAAAGCCGTGCTTACTACTCGATCAGGCAAGAAAAAAGAGTACCAGTTTTTACTCGCCGAAGAGAATATTTCTTTGTATCACAACAAGCAGCATTATCCCGGAGAGGTGGTGAAAAAACGATGAGTAAAATGAAAGGTCACCGCATGACAAAAGAGCAGTTCGAGCGCGTTTGGAATGCGGTCGGCGCCCATATTTACAAAGAGCAGGAGATGATGACCCGCGTATCGGGTCAGCTTGCGCTCGCGTGGCGCAACCAATTAATTCAAATGGACTTAGACCAGCACCGGATTCTTTGGCTGGCAAAAGAGCAAGCGCGAAAACGAGAAAAACGTGGCTAACGTCATAGTATTTACGTCACCTGAGTTTCCTCAGCCCGACCGTCCGCGAGTAAGCGTTATCAGCGCGAATATCGCGGATGCTCGAAAAACATGGGAATTGGTCGATCTCACGCAAAAATGCCACGGCTATCCGCTTCGGACAGCGAAACTATTGCTTGGTGCCACGGCAAAAGAGCGCGTCGTCGGTTCGCGGAAAGAAATTCTGTATCCGGACAACGGAGCGGAAATTATTCATTTTAGCCGTCTCGCTATTCGATTCCAGACCACTACACAGGAAGACCAGTTCTGGCAGTATTATAGCGATGCGGCGAAAACGCTTATCGACCAGGCATTTGCCGAGATCGAGGGTACGGGTAAAATGCACGGCGTACCGATCCGCGATGCGTTTTTGGAGTCCGGCGGCGAGCTTAAAAAATCGGGTATTGTAGATTTCGGTCAGGCGATAAAATCCTGGCATTTAACAAAAGAGGAGAAGAAGCGATGGAGATAACAACTTACGAATGCTATGGCCTCAAGAAAGATGGCGGATATTTGAGGCTTCAGTCTAATGAATTTGGTCCGCTTGGAATGCCGATTTCGACGATTCGCGACGGCTCTCGGGCCGATGCCGCGTGGCCTCAAAAGCATTATCCGGGTGCAAGGGCACAGAAGCTCCGAATTACCATCGAAGAAATACCAGAAACGATTTCTCCCGAAAACACGTAATATAGCATAGAATTCTAATCACGCGATCGTAGCCTTACGGGGCAAAACGGGAGCGACGGGTATCTCCGCACAAGAGGAGCACTCGTCGCTCCTCTTTTTTTTTATGAGTTTTTTAAGCCTCACTGCACCATCTTCTGCCTTATCGAAAGCCGCCTCTGAAGCATTCGATACTGGCTACCAGACGACTGCCGAGCAATTAGGCAAGCAGGCGTCGGAGCGTGCGGCGCTCGCGAAAAATCAGCAGTCCGAGGATGCGGAGACCGCGCGAAACGATGCTTCTCTCGCGCAAAAAACGGCGGCAGCAGACGCCACCCGCCAGCAAACGCTTCGATTGGCGCAAGGCAAGGGTCTCGCGGGTGCGCTGGACGCGCAGGACGATGTATTCAAGAATGTAATCGCGAATCCGGATAAATATGGTGCGTCGGGTGTGGCTCTTGCGCAAAAGGGATTGTTTTCCGATGCGATCAATCGAGCTAATATTGCAGCGCAGGAAGCATCCGGGGCCGATCTTGGATATAGCGATCCCGATGCGTTCAATATCGTAGGTCAGGGAATCCAGCCATCATCGGATTATCAGACGCGCATGGAGAACGAGACTACGGCGTCGCAATTCAAGGTGCCTATCGCGCAGCAAACACTCTCCAATCTTCGCTCTACCGGCACGCTCGACCAACAAAAGGCATCGGGTACGTATCAGCCCTCGCCAAAATTCCTAAGTACAAAGACGAAGGCAAGTCCGGTCGATCAGTTTCACAGTGCTCTCTCGGCGCTTACCGCGTATCCGCCACCGGACGAGGACGGCAAAGCGGTCGAGGGGTACTATACGGCTCGCGCAAAAATGCGCTCGCTGTACCCAGCGGTAATCAACAGCGTTATCAGTGGTGCGGATGGTTCAAAATCGTCGGCTGCTTACGCGCTGGCTCAGATACAATCCAATTTGGGTCTGGATCAGTCCGGGTTGTCGTCTCCCGATAATTGGGGAAGGATACGTGACCAAGCGAAAACATGGCTTGACACCTATGGCGGCACGCAGTATCCCGAACAAACGCAAGCCTACCAGTCGCTTTATGACACGCTTGGCGGCGGTATTATGGGAGGTGGCAAATGATAGCCCCGAGTGCGACTCCTCTCGCTACAGTTTACGCGGATTCGTATGACAAAACGAATGCCGCGCTCTTGGCCGCCGCGCAAAAGGATCCAAATTTTGCGGATAACCTTCTCCGTGAGTCTGGGCGGTATCCCGATGAGATACTTGCCATGCGGCAGGACGCCCGCTCACTCGCTACCTCGATGAACGAGGAGTCGCGAGAGCTTATCTGGAATTTCGAACTTCTCCATCGCGAATGGTTTAGCCAGTTCCATGCCTTGGGCGACGAAAACCACAAGTTTTATATGGAGGAGCAGTGGACGAACAACGACCGCCGCCACTTCATCAACCAAGGGCAAAAACCCTACGAGTTCAATATCATCACCCCCTTTGTCGATCAGTTGCGCGGTGAGCAGTTGCAGACCCGCACCGACTGGGAGGCGGTGGGCCGCAACCCGATTTCGGAGCAGTATGCTGAAGGCGCGACCCATTTCTTGCGCTGGTGCAGGCAGAACGGCGACAATCGTTATGAAGCCAGAGAAAGCGATATTTTTCGCGATGGCCTCGTGCGCGGACTCGGTGTATTCAGCGTTCGTCCCGACTGGATGAATCCATTTGGCGGCATCAAGATCGAGCGTCCGTTATCGCGAGAGTTCATGTGGGACATTCACTCGTGTACGGACAATTTCTGGACCGATTGTAAGTACCTGTGGCGAGGTTTTTATCTTGACCGTGTGCGGCTCGCCGCGATGTTCCCCGAATGGGCACCGGAGATACTGGCGTTAGCTGGTATGGTTACGGGGCGTCAGGGTTGGGATAATATTTTTGTGATGAATAAACCGTCGGTCAGACCCCTTACGGCCGACGCCCATCCTTATTCCACGACATTCGACCCGATGCTGAATACGATATTCAACGGGTTGCTTTTTGTCCGCGAGTTTTATCATCGCCGGTATATCGATAAATTCCAGGTGCTCGATGGACATACGGGAGATGCTTATTATTTCGATAACCAGAGCGATGCGATGGACGGAGCCATGATGCTCTGGAAGTGGTGGATGGAGTCCGGCGCGCTTCAGATGATCGGCTCGTCGCAGCCGTTGGTCTCGAACCCGATGCCATGCACGGTCCCGGTGATCGACCAGTATATTTTCGTAGGCGAGCAGCTTTTGCGTGTGACCACGCAGCAGATCGACCGGTTCCCCTATATCCCCTTCATGCCGGATTATTACGATGGTTCGGTGGTAAGTTTTTTAGAGCGCGGCAAGCACCGCCAGCGGCTTATTAACCGGCTTATCATGTACATGGAGGAGATCGCCGGCGGTACAAAGCCACAGGTTGGGGTGAACAAGGCCCATCTTTCCGGCCAGCAGGCCGATCAGGACGTGATTAACAAGATGTACAGGCAGGGTGTCTGGATTTTCGATAATCCGCAGGTCGAATTCGACGTGGGTAAAGCTATGTCGTCTTTCGTGCCACAGCAGAACGCGCAAATGGTGACCTCACTGCTCGGCGTGGTGAAGGATACGATGCACCAGTTATATGGTTCGGCGAGCGTCGTGGGGCAGGCGGACTACTCTCAGCAGTCGGCCCAAAGCCAGATGGCGCTCAAGAGTTATGCGAGCACCATGACGCAATCGATCTTCGAGACATTACGCACCACGTCTAAGCTTGTAGGCGAGTCCTGCCTGTATTATGGACAATACCTCAATCCTACGACGAACATGATGGTGCGTGGCGAGGATGGCGACACTATCTATCGCTCACTCGATTCGTTCGGTATTCAGCGATTAAGCGACCTCAAGTTCCGGTGCGAGATCACCGAGATACTCGCGAGTCCATCCGAGCGCGAGCAGCGAATGCGCGTGGTCATTGGCGCGATGGGTCAGATGGGTCCGGAACTTAATGCAGCCTTTGAGCCACTGCTCCTCAAGTATAGTCCGCTTCCATACTCGGATAAGAAAGAGATTTCGGATAATATTGCGGCTATCCAAAAGCAGCAGGCCGATCTCGCCGAACGCCAGCAGGTGCAGGCGGAACTCGACTCGCAGACCAAGCGACAGGTTTTGGTTATGCAGCAGGAGAATAAAGCGCGCGAGCTTGAAATTCAAGCGCAGCAGGGCGCACGGCTCACGGCGACCTATCAGATTCCACCGTCACCTGCGGCTACCGCAGAAATTCTGGCCGCTACGGGAGTCGATCCGGACGCGCACCCCGCAATGGTGGCTGAGGACTATGCGAAGCAAGCGGGAATGGATCAGCAGATCGACGATACGCGCCAGCAGCATTTTAACGCCAATACCCCACAGTGGCAGAAAGATACCGGCAAAGCGAAATCGCAGGGTGTCGGTACACCGAAGAACGCGGAGGGAAGAGAGAACAAATAGATTTTAGCCATTTGCAGGTTTGCTGGTCGAATATGCTCCAGGGGCGGCTGTTTTTATACAGTCGGGGCATAGGAGATCACCGGGTCCGACTCCCGGGGCTGGCTCTTTGGATAGGCAAAATGAGGGCGATGAAGCGTGGCGTGGCTGCCGCGCAGAGCATAGGACACCTCCCTTTGCAGGTCCAGACGCTTATGGCCTTGGTGTACGCGCTCCGACGGGAGTGCGATATACAAAGACAAACCGGATGCGCAAATAACTACAAAACGGAATATATTTTATGCCAGACATAACAATAGAGAGCGAATATAGGAACGCTAACGACGCCCTTTCTCTCCTCACGGGGACTCTGGGTGCCGAGGGCGACCTTGCTGCGGGTATTACAAAAGAGGGCGCATTGACACCCGAAGCCCCGGCTGCTCCCGAAAGCGTAACATCGGAGATGAAGGAGACAACCCAGGTGCAAACACCGGCCTCACCGATTGCCGAAGTAACGCCAGAACAAAAAGCGGAAGAGAAGCCAGAGGCTCCGAAGGAAGAAAAGCCCGAGGATGTACCAGCTTACGATCCCGCGCAAGTCGTCATCCTGAAGGATGGCACCCGCACCACGGTCGCCGCCTTAGAAGGCAGCGTCATGCTGAAGCCCAAGTACGATCAAAGGGTAACCGAACTTCAAAAGAAGGAACGGGAACTCGCTGAGAAGTCGGGGCAGGTGGAACAAAACCTCGAATATCTAAAAGCCGTCGAAAGCGACCCCTTTACGCTGGTTTATACGACCGCAATCAAGGCAGGATCAACTCGCGAGGCTGCATTACAAGCAGCAATGGCGGCCAGCGGGATATCCGTGGCACCACCGAAGCAGGACGGTCCGCCTAAAGAGGGCACCGAGGAATATTATCTCACGCCATTTGAACAGCTTGGCATCGAGCCAGGCACAGTCGAATACGATAAATGGTACTCTGGTAACGCGGAGGCCCGTATCGCAAAGCGCGCGAGAGAAGAGCGGGAGGCCACTGTATCGGAGATCAAAAAACTCATTACACCTGCTGCGAAGGTCGAATCGCCGGAAGATGCGACGGACAAAGAAGTCCGTCAAAGCTTTTTCGAATCGAACCGCACGGTGCTCAATAGCGCCCCCAGCGTCATCCTTGACTTGCTCAAGATCGACGTATCTGCGCTTTCTCCGGAGGAGAAAGATGCGGTAGCCAAGGCGCTGGAAGCATCGGCGGTATTGCCTCGCAAGGGGCTGCCGAATGGGTATATGGTCAACGATCGGGACTGGATGGAGACGAATGCGCTATCGGAAGCGGATATGGAAAATATCGTACTGCGTGCCGACATCAAAGGCGCACTCGCGAAAAAACCAGCATCCCCGCAGCCGCAGCTTCTTAAACCGCCAATCGAACAATCAGTGAAGACTATTGCCGCGCTTCCCACGAATGACGGGCAGGTGCCCGAAAGCCTGACGTATGCGGGTGACTCCGCGCGCCAGAACGTGGAAGATGCGCTCAATATGCTTCACGGCTAACTTTTAAGAGGTACTTACAATGGCATCTAATCCAGTAGCCGTTCCGAATGTAGGCGTATCCGGCACATTTACCGTCGGTACGGTGGACTATATTCGTGAGGTGCAGCGAGATGTGGTCGTGTACGACCGCGTTTCCAGCCCTTTAATGACCTGGCTCTCGATGACGAAGGGAAGATTGCGTCCGACTTCGAACGCGATTTTCGAATGGTTCGAGAACCAGTATGATACCGGCACCCTAACCATTACTGCCGGATTTACAGGCGGAGCCGCAACCGAGGACGTGGAGATCACATCTCCCACAGTCATCGAGGGCGACACGTTCTGTGAGCCGATTTCGAACCAGTTTTTCATCACGACCGTCATCATCGACCGGAATACGGCGGGTTCGTCGCACGTCACGCTTAAACTCCTGCCTTCGGGATCGAATATTGTGGCTGTTGCGGGACCGGTTACGCTGGTTAACTGCGGCAACAATATGATGGAAAACGGTTCATTCCCGGATTCCAAAGGCACGAAGCCGACGCAGTTGCAAAATACTGTGACGAAGCAAGCGGCCTCGATCGAGATCACGGACGAAGAGTATCACTCTCCTAATTACTGGGGCAACAAGTGGTTTACCGATAAGGAAGCCGCGATTACTCAGTTCCGCAAGGATATGGAGCGTAATCTGCTCTTCTCGAAGTATTACATCGAGACGAACTTCTCGCAGACGAATACGCTTGCGGCGGCTCGCACCGGAACGCTTCGCGGTACACGCGGACTACTCAACACAATTCAGACCAATGTGCAAAGTTACTCCGGTAAATGCACGGCGGCGGTTGTGCGCCAGTGGCTTCGTACTGCCGTGTGGCCGAAGAAATACTCCGGCAGCGCGACCAAAATGACCCTCTGGGGTCCGGATGCGCTGAATGACTTCACGCAGGACATCTCCACCCAGATCAGGCTGACGACGATGGGCAACCAACTCTATGGTTTGAACATCTACGAATTCCTGTTCATGGGTAACTATCGTATCCTGATTATGCAGGAACCCGAATTCTACGAGGTTTCTCCATACATCAAGGGTATCGTAGCCGTGGACCCGAACCAGATGTTCATGCGCAGTGGCCCGATTCCCGACTTTATGCGAGTCGAGAACACCACGCTTCCGCGCGTGCAAACGATGTCCATTGGTATGAAATCCCAGACGGGACTTCAGTACCAGATGGAAACATCGGGTGCCGTGCTGAAGCAGCCGTCATAACCGTAACTCGTTTGGATGCCGGTTATGGTGGCCGGCATCCAAACATTTTTATTGAATCATGGCTAAAGGTAAAATGAAGCCGAAGGTCGCGCCGAAGTTCTCTTCGGAAGATCAGGCGAAAATGCGCAGCAGTGCGCGAGTAAAGGAAGACCCGATCGATTTCTCGAAGCCGTATTTCGTTATGGCGATCATCGAGGATAATAAGGAGGTGTTCACGAGTCCGAAAGGTAAGCCGATGGTCGATCTTAACCAGCGGAAAAAGACGAACTCGCATCTCATCACGCTTCGTGTTCCGGGCCTTAGCGCGGACAACAAGATGATCATGAACGAGGTCGTTGTGGAATTCAATTTTCCGGGTCGCACGGATGATTTCGCAAACGATAATAACTACGCAATCGAGGATGTGAACCGAGCGTTGTATATGTCGAAATGCTGCTACCCACATCGGGAGGCGATGTTTCGCATGTTCGATATTGATGACCTGGAACCGATCGAGTCTTCGGATGAAGCCGAGGAGATCATGGCTGGGCGCGTGGCGGACCGCGAGGCGATCCATCGCTCGGAAACCACGATGTCGAAGAATTCCGGGCGCTTCGATGGCGCACCGGGTCGCGAGCGCCCTATTCCGCAATCCGGAAAGGCAAAAGCGGCGAATGTCGAAGGTGACGATCTCGTTAACCAGATGCTCGCGAGCGGTGAGATAGAAAACGCTGCGTGGTGATGTCTGGCAGCGATATTCTGAACCTTCTTCGCGTCTTACTTCGCGATACCTCGCGGGGTATGGCGACGACGGCCACGTTCTACGAAGACGACGTGCTTCTTAGGGCGCTGAATATTGCGCAACAGGAAGTCGCTTTGGCACTTATTCAGCGAGAGCCGCGGGCCGATATTACGGTATCGCGGCTGCTCAAGGCCGATAATGCGGCGACTGCGGGATTTCCGGGGTCCGCCGTGCAATCGGACTTCTGGTTCTTGGAATGCGGATATTTTGTCGATGGTGAGGGTCGCACACAGTATGTGCCCGCGAAATCGATGGAATACGGTATGAGGAGCCAGTACACGTATCAGAATTATGTATTCGTGCAAGCCGGACATTATTATGGCTCTGGCTTCACGAATATTCTGTATTGGCGATTACCGACGACTATCGTGCCGACGATAACGCCAATGACGGATTTTGCAGACGCATTTTATCATGTGGTCAAGACGAAAGCGGCGATCGATTTGTTAGCACAAGACGATCATGACGCACTCGATCGGTGGAATGCGTTAAACTCAGATTTCGAAAAAGCAATAGCAACATTAAAATGACAGACCAGGAAACTTTGACAAATGCCGATCCGGGTGACGAGCAGCCGAATCCAAACTCGGCGCAGGTTATGTTAAATGCTATCGACCTTTTGCTTAACGCAAAAGGTGAAGATGTTCTGGACGAACAGGGGGGTGCGCTTACTACGCTGGATAGAGTGAAGTCCGCCATGTACCGCAATACCTATGTGATTACGCCGCAGCTTGCACCCGCAAACATTGCGCCGTTATCGGACGAAGAGCGCATGGCGCATCTTCCGATTTGGTGCAAAAAGCTCGCGGAAGAGCTTCAGTGGGCGTGCGCCACACACCCATCGCCATGGCTTCAGCAGGCGCTTCAGCAGGCTCGTGACATCGGGTTCTCGCTGGAAACGCACGCACGGATGACCGCGAATAAATAATGCCAGTACCACAGACAGCATGGGCCGATCTTATCGCTCAAATCGCAAGCGAGCAGCGCGAGATCGAAGACACGCAGGCGGATTTTTCCGACTACGAACCCATGCTGCCGTACTGGGATCAAACGGACATCGAGAATTTCCTGCTGGAGATCAGCCAGCGGAAATTACGGGACTTAAATCCCGACGCGCTGCAGGCGGCGGGGTCGGATGCGGTAACGATAATAACCGGAACCTCGGTGACGCTGCCGCAGAATGCAATCGGTGTATCAGGCGCGCTCATCCAGCTTAACAATGGCGACACCACATGGAAGCCGGCGCAGCGGGTAAGTATATCGCAATGGTATCAGGCGTATAACGCCAGCGCATCGAATTTTACAGTTTATGCTATTTTAGCCAACGGCCAGATAGCATTCAAGGGTTATCAGATACAGCTTACGGTTTTGGTCGAACCCGCACTCGGCTCCTGGCAAAACGACGATCTTATCCTGCCGCCAGCGGGATTTGACGAAGAGCGTAAGGAGTGGGTGCATGGCAGATTAGCAGTACAAGATTTTGAGCCGGAGGGCGCATTATGACAAAAGGTGAACATCGCGATGCTGTGGTGGTCTTGGCGGCGCAGTATGCTCCGTTACTCAAGATACCCAGCCAAATTATTGACCAATTCAATGAGTATGCCGTTCGCCGTGTATGGCGAACGCTACTTACCGCTCAGGAAGCCTTCGAGCGCAAGACGGTTACTGTAAATCACGGCGATCCGCTGCCCGCCGATTGGGTGGCCTACGGCAACCGGGCATATTATACCCTGAATGCACAAAAAGTGCCAGTGCGGTATATTCCACCGGACTTGGTTCCGACGCGGAAATTCACCGAGTACAACACGGCGACACCGAATTACCCGGATTTTTATACGGTGAATCAAAAGTGCATGTTCCTGCCGGACACCACGATGACCGATCCGACAACGGGCTTGCCTTATGCCGCAAACCTGCAATCGGTTACGCTTCACTACTATCCACGCCCTCCGAAATTATTCGGGGCGACGATAGCGGACTCGACCGACGATGGGCTTCCGGCGTTCAGTGCGCCCTATGTTCATGCGGCATCGCTCAAGCGTATCATCGAGTATCTGGTGACAGGGCCGAAGCGTCAGCAGCTTATGGAAAAAGCGCGGCAGGAAAGTATTCAGTCTATTGGCAGGCTGTTTACCGATCTGCAAAAGATTCAGAAGAAAGAGGTGCGGGAGGTCGTATGACGAGAAAAACACTTATCGAGCAGATATTCGAGCGAGTTCCCGACGTGATCGAGAACGAGCTTCAGGACTGGGGCACGATCGAGCTTATCGTCGATCAGGCGCTTCAGCGCATGTACTCGTATGCGGTTACGATGTATCCTGGGTTCTACACAAAATCCGTTGCACTGAATAACGTAAGCTCGTTTTCACTGCCATCGGATTTCTTCGATGTCGTAGCAATCGAGGTGCCGACCGCCAATCGTGGCGCGGCGCGACTACTTAATCATCGCGATACAGAAACCACCGTACTCAATCAGTATATCGCGCCGACATCCGGTAAGCCGATTGCCACGCTGGAGCACGCAACGCTGGAGTTCCAGCCGGCGGTAACCGGTACGCTTTATTACCTCTGGACATTCGGGCCATCTACGGACGATACCGTGGAGATCACCGATCCGGGCAATGGATATTATGCGCTCCTGCCATCAATCTTCGAAGAGGAGCTTGTCATGCTGTGCGTCGATCTCATTCGCGAGCGATACCAGATTCAGGACGAGACGCCTTCGGTATCCGAAGAGGCATTGGACGCGCTTGGCAAGATGATGGATAATTTCGAAGCGGAGCGCGAACCGAAGAATGTGTACGAAAAAGATGTAACGTTCGGAGGGTAGGAAAATGAAGATAGATACGACAATAGACGAGCGGGAGATCGCTGAAGATTATCGACGTAATGATTTTCATGGACGTATCGTTTTGCCAAAGCAGGGCGACATCGACCTACTGTCTGGTATCGCCGTTCGTGCTGTTGAACCCGATACGTTTGCTGGACGCGGACCGCATCTATATGAGCGTCATTACGCGTGCCTCGAATTACGAAATCGTCCAATAAATCGAGAGAGGCTTTTTGAACATGCACCAAGACTATATGACGCGGTTAAAGGCTTCTTAGAAAAGGGCGACCCAAGGGATTGGTCGCCAGCGTTTATATCCGACGTGAAGCGCCAGTTGCAATCAATTATTGATGCGATTGGCGACCGGCGTGAATTTGGCGGCATCTATTTGACGGACCGAGAATTGCTCCGTGAATTTGCGGAAACCGGAGGCAGTGACAAGACATGACGTACTGGGATATGTGGTCACTGGCGCTCACGCGGGCGCGTATCGTCGATCCGGTTCACTGGCTGGATGTGACGGAGGGCATGACGTGGCTATCCGAGGCTCGGCATGAGCTTCAGAAGGCTACGAATGCGCTACGCAAGTCGTATGCGATCACCCTCGACCCGAATTCCACGGATGGTTCTTACGCCTATCCGAATGACTATAAAGAGTCGATGGATGCTCGGTATCAGGCCGACACCAATTTGGATTTCACTCCGGTCGTTCGATGCAGTTATGACTGGTACGAGAACTATATTCACCAGGCCAATAATAATGTTCTCGTACTCGGTCTCGAAACCTATCCGCAAAACGGAGCCAGGCTTTACCTGGCGGAAGCTTACGGAAAGTTCTGGCTGTATCCATACGCCGGAGCGACGGGAACCCTGACAGTTCGGTACATGCCGTTTTGCGTGCCGTACTCGATCGGCGATTCGACGAATTGGAGTGGGTACGGTGCCGACCCCACGACTGCGATGAAAGCCAATGGTCCGGAACGCGAGTTCACGGATGCGATCATGGGGATGGTGGATTATTGCTATGCCCAGATTTTGCTTAAAAAGCCATTCCGGACGGCGTCGGACGCGCAACTTGCGGCGGATGCGCTCATGCGGTTCGAGCGATCGAAGAATGACGTTCGGCGTACCAATGTCGATTATTCGAATTTGACACCGCCGCCTATTCTGATGGGGGCCGTTCGATGACAATAGGAACCGTCAGAGAATCCGGTGAGCGCGTTCCCGATCTTAAATCGACGGGAGTTGCGCTAAATGTCGCGCAGCGTAAAGCCGGCATCGAGTATCACCATCAGGTGACGAGTCCGCTTCAGGGTCTCGACCTGGATGCCAACGAAGGCGTAATCGATCCATCGCGATTTTGGGATTTGCGGAATTGGCGCATCGATTCCCCTGGTAGTATCGTGATTCGCACGGGGCATCGGGAGCATTCAATAATTATTTCTTCCAGGAATTTGAAGTTCTAATGGCAGTTACCAATCTTGCGATCGTAGCCAATGGTGAGTATCTCTTGGAAGGCGTAACGTCCAAGATCGAGGATGCGCGCCGATACGCGATCGTGGTATATTGGAATGGTGACGCGCAGGAAATATGCTTTCTGGTTGGCGATAAAACAAATGAGGGTCCGCCAGGATCGCAGTTTACGCCCGGATCGTGGCCCAAGACGCCGATTACGGCCGGTGCGGATGAGGTGCTTTATGCTAATCCGGTAACCGTGTGTACAGGTGTTGCAGCGGAGCCGCCAGTATCTATGTGTCAGGTCGGGAACTCGCTTATCATCACGATATTCGAGTATGGTACGTTCGAATGTTATCCATCGAATACGGTGACCTTGGCGATGGTCTCCGGTCAGCCGCTTCCCGATGGCGGCAATGGCACATGGGTGGTCACGGAACTCGGTAAAATTCCCGGCACCATACCGAAGAAATGGACATTCGCTACCAAAGCCCAAGGCGATCTTTTGCTCTATGCCGCCACAAATGACGGCAATGGTAATCCGATCTATGTGACTGACCCGAACACCGGCGATCATCAGATTACCCGGATGGATATTAACGCGGATTATTGGCTGTCGGACAACGATCCCGTCAAGTCCGTACCCAGTTCGGTTTATGCGATGTTGGTTGAGCCGGAGTGGGTGTATCCATCGGGCGATGCAACGCTCGCAGCCGATGATTCCGATAGAAGAGTTAATACCGGGACAGGCGCAACGTCAGGCGAAGCCAATCAGACGAATCCTCTTTTAGGTTCTGCCAATCATTCGAAAAGTCGAGCGTGGGGTTATGTTTTCGTTCCGGTTTACACGGTGACGGACTCGCGTGGCAACAAGATTCAGCGATACGGCAAGCCTTCGCAGGATTTGTGGATCGAGGATCGAATTTACAAACCAGCGACATTGGGGGCGGAAGATGGCAACGGACACGTACAGTTTCCAGGGCTTATTTATGGCACTGATTTCAGTGGCTACGGTATCAAAAATAAAGTTGGTGGGCATGGTAATAGCTGGCGCGACCAGAATGGCGGAATAGGCTATCATTTTTTCGACGTCGATAATAATGATGGTCACGAACAAGGCAGTAATGCCTACGGCTTTTGGGCTAATTATCCATTCGACCAAAAAGATCACTATACGTATGGCTGGCCCACCAATCCGGATTATTTTAATCTGCGCAATAAGTTTCGCGGCTATGCGACGGATGTAACGACCGATCCCTATTATTTTGCCGCGACGTGGCTCGGGTGGTGGACGGCCACGGGTGCAAATCTTGGTGGCGCACCGCCCTATAAGGTCGCTTGCCCCGCGAGCGAACTATGGAATGCGCCGCAAACAGTTTTTAATTTCGACGACTTCGATCTTACAGCATTTCCCGCCGGTTCCGTGACCGAGATTCGCATTTATCGCACGGGCCATTTCGGTAAGGACGACAAGGCGAATTCCAACGTTGATTCGTTAAGTGAACCGCATATCTATGGCTACGCTGGCTCGGTAAAACCCGGTAGCCCATTCACGGACAATGTAGCCGACAACGCGCTCGATACCGGTGATAATCCATTCGACTATGATGGCTTCGAAGTGGGACAATACTCCGGTCAGGTTGCTCGCGATTTCATGACCAAGTTATGGCTTGGCAATATTCGAACGACGTACTGGATTGACACTCCGGGTCCGGAGGTATCGGCGAATTACTGTGCGGGTCAGTATAACGGCGTGATCGACGAGGGTGGGCTGGCGCTTAATAAAATGAATCCTGCGAGCGCCCCAGATAGGCTTAATTTACTCGCATTTCATTTTGCTTACGTGGATCAACTTGGCAATAATTCGGATCTGCGTGACGTGGTGCTGAATTACGATCAGAACTGGGGGGATGCGGCGAGCGGTATTTTTATCGTCCCACCGCGCGGCGCAGATCCGTTTATAACCGGAATCCATATTTGGGCAAGTTATTCGAATACTGGAACTCGCACGTACTATGACCTGGGCACGATTCCCGTTACGCAGCCCATGTTCTCGATCGACGCTCAGGATATTTACACCAACATTATAGGTGGAACGAATAAATACGCGCATCAGACGACACGCCCATCGAAAGACGTAAAGCAGTCCTACGAGCCAACGCAGGGAATTTATTCCGTGGGCGACCAGCCGTACAACTTCCCAGCCCAACAGGTCGAAGATTATGGGCCATACGGCGCGGTAGTGGGCGCGGAGACGGTTTATGGCGATCTTCTCGTGTTTATGACATCGGGATCGACGTGGACGACGCTTAACGGCGGCACGGTGCGTATCGAGGAGAATACGAGGCAGGTGGGGTGCGTATCGAGATTCGGTATTTGCAAATGGAACAAAGGAGTGTTCTTCTTGTCTCCCGATGGTGTTTATATTGCCGAGGGCGATGGTATCTCGCCGGCAGCCGGCCAGATTGCTACAGCCATCAGGAAATACCTTGACGAGCAGATACCGGGCCAGCCAAGGCTTGCGAATGCTATGCGCGCATCGATGGGCGCGCTCGCCCATCGTTATGAGATATGGATACACTTCCCAAGCTCGCTCGATCTCTGGACGGCGGCAGGACATCCGGAGAACGCGCTGCCACAGGCGACATTTATTTACAAATTTACCACCGGAGAGATACGCAGGCAGTACCTAACGGGTGCGCTACTTGGTCTCGAGAATTACCAGTTCGATTTGACGCCAGATTTTGCATTGGTTGGGGTATATGGCGAATCTGCCCCTGGCGTTATCTCGGTTGCCAGGGTTGCCTATGAAGCGTATCGCTCTGAGCGAGTGTTACTTTATTCGCACGGGGACGGCACATTATGGGCTGCATTTCACAGCCTGAAGAGTACCGACCAGGGAAAGCTATCGCTGGTGAACTGCGATTATTCGTATGTTGACTGGCAGGGCACGACTTGCGCCGAGAAGCCATTCTCTCTTGGTATGACGTCATCGCCGAAGCAACTGCGGCAGATATACCTCAAGATGAAAATTTCTGCTGACATTAAGCTCGTGCATGGTGCGGCGAAACCCGACTTCAGCTATGACCCGCAATGGGGACACATCAATACCCGGTGCAGGGTATGGCCGGTGACAAACGGATTTCCTGATCGACCGGTGGTGCTTGCTTCGCGTGGGACGAACGTGGCGATCGAATCGAAGGCGGTCGCACCGATCGTTCGCGTGCTTACGCAGCCGGACACCAATGGCGACCATCACGGCGAGTTCCAATCGCTTAATTTTGATGTAGCACTTAAACATCATCATCCGAGGTAGCGATGGATCCACGCCAGCGGAATGTAACATTCGACTATAAGGTTCGCCGTAAGCTGGACTATGGAACCGATCCGCAATCTCCGAGTTCTCTCGATAAAGAGTTCAAGCGCCGCTTACTGGAGGAATCGCCAGCCACCGCGACTACAGTGCAGCAGGCGGCTGCTCCAGCCTCAGTTCCGATCTCCGCGCCGCCAAAGCAATTCGTACCGCCAGCCGTCATCGACCGATGGCACAAAGAGTCCGGTTCCCTTTATGGTGGCTACGTTATGGTCGCTCGCGATCATGATTCATCGGAGACCGACCAGATACCGCCACTCAATCCGGGCTATCTTTACCAGTCCAAGGCATCTTCCGTTGCCGATGCGTATGCAAAGGCGGTCGTGATGTCGAAGCTTATTAAGGGTTTTCCAAACGCACGTGTGGCCGTTATTATAGTGGGTGGTTCATGGATCGAACATTTTACAGTCGATACGCAGGGCATTGATTTTATCGGCATTGGCCTTCCGATGATCGGTGGATGTATCGCAGTTCAGAGTGCGGCACCGAAACCCACGATGCCTTACGCGAACCTCGATACGCGGTTCGAGGGAATCGCATTTCGCTCTTATGCCAGCGATGAGAAATCAGGGCCGAATTTACAAGGCGGTTTGTGGCTCATGCCCGGCACGCCCGACGCGACTCCGGCGTGGCCGCTTATTCGGCTCAAGGATTGCGAGTTTTATTCCGATGCTGTTGCGATGTTCGCCCAGCAGCGGTTTTATGCGGAAGGATGTAAATGGTTCTCAACCGATACAACACCACTTGCTGACGAAAACCGCGCTCCTCTTCAGATACAGATATTGGGCCTTGAAGCGGGAGCGACGATCCTGGAGCGATGCACGATACGATCGTGGCTGCAAAATCCGAGCAGCGATGCGGCTGGCCCAACGGACTACATTCCCGGCGGCTATGCGTGGCGAGTACTCGGTCCGAATTTTGGCCAGCGAGGTTTCCTGGATACGAACGCACCATCCATAACATTCGAACAGGTCTCCGCGCGTGTGGTGGCGAACGATTGTAATATCTACGGATCTCTTATGGTGCGCGGCGGTGGCGATGTATCGCACAAGCATGGCTCGCAACATGGAGCGGTCGCGCTGGGGCCGGCATCCTCTGGCTCCGCTTACGCGTTCCTCATGGGAACGCCACTGTTCAACAATACCAATGGGTATATCGGAGACGCTCCCGCAATCGCACGCTTCAGCCATACCGACACCTATGCCGAGACTATCGCAACGTCAGTTGCATTCGATGGTACATACCCATCCGGAGTGACGCCAGCCACGTATCCGGGAACCTGCTATGTGGCTTATATTCATTCTGCTCATTACGTGCGTCTTACTGGCGGAAGTCCGTGGGCGGTTATTGGCGGCAATGGCCGCGCCGATGTCGTAAATTCTTCAACAGGTGCATCGACATGGACCGGGCTACTCATTACTTCGAATTCTATCGGCTCAAATCCCGTTAACGTAACGGCACTCCAGTACGACCCATATTTGATCTAATGCCAAATCCGGTAAATACCGACCTATTGAACGATACCGTTGGCGCGCTTTTGCGCAATCCACCGGCGAATGTTCCGGCATCCGTGCAGGCGCAGCCTGACGATTCGTTGGACGCGAAAGCGCGCGCGCTTACGCAGGCGATCGGTTCGTATGAAACGCGAGGAATAAATCCGGAGCAGAGTTATCGAACGGTCAATGGTATTGGCGCAATGGGCCGGTATCAATTCATGCCGCAAACGCTTACCGATACCGCCTCGCAGATGGTGGCGGCGGGCGTCCTGAATCATATCCCATCCCGGCAGGAGTTTTTATCGAATCCAAGCCTTCAGGATGAGATCGCATATTATCACACTCGGCAAAATCTCGAACGGAACATTCGGCGCGTAGGCGATAATCAGCAGGCGGTGACCCTTGCGGCCATCGATCATTACGGTAATAATGGCGGCAGGTTAACTTCTCCTGCCATGCACAATGGTCGGGTCGTAGGCGAATCGCCTATGATGTACGCGATGAATGTTCGAAGGCTGATGGATAGCGAGCAGGCGGGTGCGTTAGCCGCAGTAAACGATCTGTCGGGCAACGATAATCAGATCGAGCCAAGCGATCCGCCCGATGTTCAACGGGCAAAAGCTATGCGTGCTATATCGCAGCCGCAGGTCGTTCAGGTTTCACAGACCGAAAGCACTCCGCAGCCAGTTCGGAATACTGGTAGCAAGACGTATCAGGATATGGTGGCTGAGGCGCAGCAAAGGCAAGCGGTGTACCAACCACAGCAACGGCCCGATCTCGGAACGTCCGTTCCCGTACCGCCGCTCGTGGATAATGCACAGGGTGTTCCGGTCCCGCAGTCCGTATGGAATAATCCGATCCAGCCGAACCAAATTTCATCACCATCTGGTGACGGTGTCGTAGGTCAGCCAGCCGTACCGAGAACACCGTTCCGGGCACCGGATGAAGGCGGTGCGATCGGCGCGGTAATGAACGACCAGAATTATACGTCACCCACAGTTCAGCCCGCGAAACCAGTTGGACTCGTGGATGAAGCGGGGCGTGTCGTTACTCAGGTTCTGAGCGGTGTTCCGCAGGCGGTCGGACAAATGCTGGGATATGAGGATAACCTTGCCCCAGAAACGCAGGCGAGACTCAAGGCGCTCGGTATTGCATCGGCACCTATTCCGGGGCGCACTGATGACCAGCGGCTCGCCGCAAGCCTTGACCCGGCGAATAAAGACGACGCACGCAAGTTGGACTTTCTTCGCCAAAGCCTGAATAAAGATGCGGCGAATGTAAATATTGCAGAGAATATCGAAGGGCCAGCCGCCGATCAGGAGATGGCGGATAATGGCATGGGTCCGCGAACGGGCGTCGGTCGATTCGTTGGATCCGCGGGTCAGGGTCTCGCTAATTTTGCTACAAAGCTTGCAACCGCAGAAGCGGTGGGCGTTCCGGAGCTTACGGGCTTAAACGCGATGGGTAGTGCGGCACTGGTCGGTGAAGCCGCACCTGTTATTACTGGCCAGGAAACTCCACTTCAGGGTGCGATAAACGTAGGCGGTGGCGAACTCATGGGTAACGCCATGAAGCTTCCAACGATCGGACTGCGTTTCGCAGGAGGTGCGCTCGTTGGCGGTGGCCAAAATGTACTTCAAACTGTTGCATCTGGACGCAGGATTCAACCGCTTGCGACATCTGTCGATGCCGTACAATCCGGACTCATGACTATCGGCGGTCATGCGCTCGCGGAAGGCTCGGATGTAGAAACGCCAGTCGAAATCAAGTCGGAGGCTACGCCCGATGCGGGTGTCGTTGCGCAGCCCGACCCAGCAAAACCATTCCAGCCACAGCCATTTACCCCAGAGCCAGTTCCCGCGCTGGAACCGCACATTGAAAAGCCGCAGGTTGTCAAGGGTACAGATGTAATGTCCAACCCTCCGGGTCATCCGCAAACACCGGAACCCGCGGAAGGTCAAGGTATCATCGCCCGCAGAATCCCGATGGATATTGGCGCGAAAGCCGGAAGCGAGCTTCCGCCAACGAAAACCGGACTCAAGCCTTCGATGCCGAAGGACTTGGATGCGGGAACCGTGAATACACCCGACGGCCCGGTGCTCGCGCTGAATGGTGATGCTTCGGCGGGCAACAAGGCATATATCGTCGATGCGTATGGCGAGGATAATAAATTCTTAGGCCATGCGGTCGTCGGTAAAGTAGCATCGGCAGAGGATGCGCAGGATGCGCTCGCTCGTTATTCCACGATCAGAAGTTTATATGGGGATGAACCCGTTACGCGCACGGAAGCGCACCAGGTTACGCAATTACCGCTTCGTCTCTGGCTGGAACACGGGGATCGCGATACACCATTCGCGGCGCAAAAAGATGCCGTCGCAATGGGCGCGTGGCGTATCAATGGCCAGCAGGGACCAGCGCCCAACGAAGCGCCGGAAATCCCGGTCGCAACAGGGCTACCATCCGAAGAAATTCAAGCAATCACAGGAGACCAAAATGCCAATACTCAAGGGGTCGAGCCAGCAAACAATATCGACCAACATCAAGGAGATAATGGACTCGTATCACAAAACGGGGAAGATCGGCAAAACGAAACCCCGGTCGAAAGCCCACGCGCTGCAAATAGCGAAAGCAATAGCGGAGTCGTCGGCGGACAAGAGCAAGTAGCCGAACCCATCACCGAAGGTCAGCAGCCCGTAGTCACAGGTGTTCCACGTGGAACATCCGAACCGCCAACAGGCGGTGAGGATAATATGGGTAAGCCGAATCTCTACGGTATTAACCGAGCATCCGACGAGGCGCAGCGAGCGGAAGCCGGGCTTGGTCCAGCGCCAGCGCATGTAACGATTTCCGATGCAGAGACCGATGCGAAGGTTGCGGAGATCGAGAAAAACAATCCTCGCCGCGGATCGGACATTATTCGCGAAATAACGAATAAACCTCGCGCTCTCGATCCTACGGAAATCGGTCTCGTGCGTAACGAGATGGCGACACGCCACATGGCAGTTCTTTCGGCGATAAAAGATGTCGATGAAGCGAAGACCGATGCCGATAGGCTTGATGCACAGGCGATACTTAAAGAGCGGCAAGGTCAATTAGAGGAAGCGCAGAACGCCGTACTCCACATGCCAGAGTCCGCCCGTTCTACCGCCGGTCGTACACTTCGCGAATTCAGTCGCAAGCTGGATATGGACTATTTCCAGGAGCCGGAAGCGCAGGATCGGTTGCGGCGTGTCGTTCGCGAGGTTACACCTGAGCAGCGAGAGTGGATCAAAAACCACTACACTAAGATGCCGGGTATTGTGGGTAAGCTTCATGATGCGCAGGAAGAATCGGCGAATGCCCATGCGAATGTCGCGCTTCAAAGCTTGATCGAAGATGCCAGAGCCGATGCGAAACGTGCGGCGACAGGCAGTAAAAATTATGTAGAATTCGCCAAGCAAAAAGCAGATGCGGCTCGCGCGCGCATGGCGAAACGCATGTCGCAGTTACATGCCAGCGTGCTGCCCGTTAACCCAGCAGACATTGCTGACCTTGCGATTATTGGCCAGGAGTATCTGGCAAAAGGCTTTTCGAAGTTTGCCGATTGGTCGCGGCCCATGCTGAAGGAATTTGGCGATCGGATCAAAGACCATCTGGCTGAAATATTCAAAGGTTCGCAGTCGCTTCATGATGCAGATGCAATGCGATTTGCCGCGCAGTCGAATAAGGACGAGGGTGGTCCGGTCACGCAGTCCCGTGTATTTAATTTAGTGCGCGGATACGTACAAAACGGTGAGACCGACCTTCATCCGATTATGGAGAAGGTTACCGCCGACTTACAGAAAGATTCGCCGGGTATTACCGAGCGTGAGGTCCGCGATATATTTACGCAATATGGAAAGCAGCGGAAGCCATCACAAGCGGAAGATCTGAAGCTCACGCGGGAGATACGTTCCCTTGCGTTACTGACGAATAAAAAAGAGGATTTAGAAAAAGGCATCCTTCCACCGCGCACCGGACTTCAGCGGGATAATTCGACACCACGGGTTCGGGAATTACGCAAAACGGTTGACCGACTACTCACGTCCGCAAGGATTGATGAGCAGCAATCGCCGGAAAAACTACGCACGGACTATGAGAAGAAAGTAGCGCGACTCAAAAATTCCATCGAGGATATTGACCGCCAGATCAAAGATGGTCGTGACCCAGCAACGAAGCGTCAGCTTGACACTGAGGAGATCGCGGACTTGAAGCGCGTGCGCATGGAGCGGTCGGAACTTCTTAATCGGCTTCAGCCAAAAGAAGAAACGCCGATGGATCTGCGCGTTCAGCAATACAACCAAACGCTGGATCGGCAGATTGTGCGCATCAAGGACAGGCTCGCGCAATATCACGCGGCATCTGGAGCCGACACGCCGATCATTGACAAGGCAAAGAAAACCGCATTGGCGCTTGATCGTGCAACCGATAAAAAACGTGCGGATTACGAAGCGTGGAAGCGCGAGGAGCGGATGTTCATTCGCAAGGCGGAACTTGATGCGAGGACTCCATCCCAAAAAATCTGGGATACGTTTCCCCGGTGGCGGCGGGCTGCTGTTCTTTCTTCGCCGGCCATTCTTGTAAAGCTGGTGAATGCCGCGGCCACTCGCGCAGTAACAACGCCAGCGGAAGAGGCGGTTGGCGGTGTATTCTCGCGGATGCTGCCACGTATCGCGGAAGCCGCGCCGCGCGAAGGTTACCTCAATTTGAAGGCCGAGGCCAGTGCATTCCAGTCATTACCGCAGGGCATCAAGGATGCGGCTAAGAAGTTTGGATTCAAGCAAACGGAGCTTGAAGAGCTATGGGGTAAGAAGGAGATCGAGAAGCCCACGCCGTCGGACTATCCGGGATATGTCCATGGTGGACTCAAGGCACCCATTAAGCGCATGGAGTGGGAGCGATCGGTAGTTAAGCGTACCGCATGGGCCGAGCGTCAGGGAATGGACGTGAACGATCCGGCTACGATAGACCTCATCAAAAAGACCGCCTACCGTGATGCTCAACGCGCTATTTTTATGCAGGACAATCGATTCACTAAATGGTGGAACGATTATGCTACACAGATGTCGAAATCATCTTCTGCCTATGCTCGCGGATTCTCGCGACTTATGCACGTCTTGCTGCCCGTCGTGAAGATTCCGACCAATATGGCGGTTGAGGGGTTAGCCCATACGCCACTTGGTTTAGGAGAGGGCGCACGTTCGCTGCTGTCAGAACGTCGCGCAATGAAAGCTGGCGGCGAGACCTATTCTGTCGATCCTGAGGTAGCCGACCATATTTTGCGGATGTTCAAGAAGGGTTCGATTGGAACGACCCTTTTGACGCTCGGCTATCTCTATCCGCAGTATTCTGGAGGGTTTTACCAAGGCGGCGAAAAGCGCGATCCCGAAGACTTGGGACCGGGGGAATTTCGGATTGCGGGAGCGCGCATTCCGAACGTACTCATGCACACCCCACAGGCGCTTGCGTGGGCACTGGGCGCGACAATTCGCCGGTCTCTTGACCGCGAGGCGGACGAGGGCAATGAATTTGGTATTGGACCGCTCATGCGCTCGATTGGCGCTGGAGCTATTGGTATCAGTGAGAACGTGCCGATGGTGGAATTACTGGATGCTATTGGCAGAAACATGGATACGCCGGGACACGCGCAATCCTACGTGACGAATCTCATTTCGTCCAGCGTACCGGGCCTTTCCCGCACCGCTGCGATGGCTACCGACGTGGACCAGAATGGCCAAGCCCCAACGCCGCTCGAATCGCTGGGTCGTGTATTCTGGCCTTCAGTCAAACCTATTCGCCGGTCTCCGCAGGGCGTTCTTGAAAACATCAAGATGAACATTCCTAGTCTTCGCGAGACCGTACCGGAAGACCCTGAATTCCCGATCGAGCAATTAAAAGCCCATCAACATGCAGAGCTGATGCAGGCATATCGTAATGGCGGCGAAAAAGCAGCAGAGCAAGCGGCGCACCGCATGGGTATTCCGCGCAGGGAAGTTCAATCGATAGCCAGCAAGCATTTGCCACCGCTTCAAAAGGCTGTGGCATCCGGTAAAATGGGCGAGATTTATCAGGCATGGGAGCGGGCTACGCCAGCCGAGCGCAGCGGGGTCCGGGCGAAGGTTATCGAGCATATTTCACGCTCGCGGATGTCGGACGACGAAAAGCGCATGTGGCGCTCGAAATTCGGTATTACAGGTGCTATGCGCAGACCAGCGCCGTCATCCTTGTTCTAAAGGAACCCTTGCGCGAAAATGAAGTGTTTTTGAATTTGCAATCGTAAGGCGCAAGCCTGTCACGGGAGCCACGTATCGACCGAATCATGGGGCCGATGCGTGGCTCTTTTGTTTTATGCAAGCGAATATTAAAACCATAGGCATTACATTCGCTATCGCGCTCATTTGCGGCGTGCTTTTAGGCTCGCGCATGAATTGCGCACCGGCTAAAACACTTACCGTAAGAGATACGATTAATGTGCCAGCGATGGTCGATTCGACGGCTTTTGTGCATGGGAAGGAGCAGTATGATTCACTTCAAAAGGTTCTTCGCCGGACCGATACGATCTTTCGGTCTTATGTACTGGTCGATTCGATACATGATACGATTATACTTTCAACGCCGGTAAAAGCAGCAGCGATCGGCTCGCCCATTCACTCGATCGCTCCGTCACCAGCCGCACTCATGAGCGTTTTTGTACCGCCTACGCCACGACAGTTATTCGAGGTTTGGGGTGGGATCAACTACAATCTTTTGACCAGCAAAGACGGCGCATTTGTCGAAGGCGACTTGAATTTAGACCGTATCGGGCTATTCAATGCTACGCTGTTCGGTGAGATCAGGCTACCGATCGAGGTGAATTTAGGGATCAAGGGAAAGCTCTACGGAGGGAATCTATGACGGCTCGTAAAAAGTCAGTGGTTCCTAAGTGGCTTACGATTTTGGCGGTGGCCGCTCCGGTTGCCGGAGTAGCTGCGGGATGGGGTACAACGGCGCTCATGCACGCGAAGAACGCGGCAGTTCGCCAGTATCAGGATAGCGTACATGACTATTGGATCGACCAGCGCATTCGCCGTATCGAGCGCCGGGATGACATTGAGGATGCACAAAAACAATCGGAGCACAATGATAGCTGAAATTAAAAACGAGGCTGGCGAAACTATCTTCGATCCGTTGGATGAAGAGTGCATTCGCGGGTATCAGGATACGAAAATCATTTGCATGAACGTGCGGCATGACTATACCAGAACTTTGGAAAGCGATGAAACGCCGCAGGGCGGGGGAAATGAAGGCGATAGCCGAGTTCGTGATGGAGCAGGATGGTCGCTTAGAGAACTCCTTAGTCAAGCGATTTTCCCCAATGGCCGAAAAGTTAAAGCACCACGAGCAGAGCGCGACTCACTGGAAATCGGCGCTCCAAAGGTTAGTAGTGGCCACATTGCGGGGCGTATTATTGGCTGGGGTGCTATGGCTGCTTCGCTCGCTCTTTCAGTGGGTATTGTTCTTACTAAGAAAGAAGTTTGGTATGCTCTGATTCCGAGCGGACTTGTTTTAAGTTTCATTCACATCAATCTATAAAATATCATGTCTAAAAACACCCTTACGTGGATCACCGGGCTGGTTACCGCAGTGGTATTTCCGCTCGTCACTTTTGCGAATACGAATGGCCTCACGCTGGCGACCGGCTGGCCGACTATCGTAGCCGCAGCGTTCGTGCTCGGATATGTCTTTGCGAAGACGATCCTTCCGGCATCAAGCCAGAATATCGCGCTCACGGTTTGCGGACTCGTGGTGGGCGCGTGCATCGCGATTCAGCCCGTCATACTTACTGGCGCATTCAATCTGCAAGCCGCTGTTGTCGCGTTACTGCCAGTGGTTATCGGTGTGCTCGACGGCAACCCGAACGAGCAGAATGTCATCGCGGGTATGTTCGCAAAGCTGGGTCAGCAAAGCCCATATCCAACGAAGTAATGCCTGACGAACCAATAAAGCCATTCGAGCCTGAAAAATCCGCAACACCTCCCGAAAAGAGTGTCGCGGATCAGCTTAACGAGGAGTTCGCCCAAGAAGCGGAGAAACTCGCGAAGCCCAAAGGCGAGGATGCGCATATCCGTATCGAATTCAATTCTCCATTTGGATGACACCATGAAGGGAATGATAATCGAGAATGAGTACGACATCGGCGATACCGTTTATTTGAAGACGGACATCGAGCAGTATGCGCGACTCGTGACCGCGATTACTATTCGCACGGGCGACAACATTATGTACGAGGTATCGTGCGGCTCGACATCGAGTAACCACTATGGATTCGAAATGGCGCGAGAAAGAAACGTAGTTCTCAAGAACCAAGAAGCATGACACCTGACGATACATTTACATTGGCACTATCCTTCACCTTGCGGCCCGACATCGAGGGCGGCAAGACGGTGGATCAAGGTGGTCTTACGAATCACGGCATTCGCCAGGATTTGTATGATGCTTGGTGCCAGAGTAATAAAAAACCTCGGCTTTCCGTCATGTCGCTTACCGATGACGAGATCGCCGAGTATTACAAAGCCGCCTATTGGACGGCTCCGCATATCAACCTGCTTGCGGTGACGAACCCGGCAACAGCCTGTGCATTATTCGATGCCGGAGTAAATGCCGGAGACGGTGCGGAGATAAAAGTTCTCCAGCGTGTTTTGGGTGTTCAGAATGATGGCGTTTTGGGTTCCGGTACGTGCGCGGCAGCTTCGAAGAAGCCCGATCTTGCGCTTGCACTGGAGTTTAACGATGGCCGCCGCGAGCATTATCATGACGTGGTGGCCGCGAAGCCAGCGTACAAAAACGACCTGGCTGGCTGGCTCAATCGTGTATCGAAGATGGATTCATTCCTCAAGGCTAATTTCGCATGAGACGATTCATTCAAAGCATGAAGAAGAACGACCGATGGGCATTTATACTGCTCGTTATTACGATCATCGTTCTCGCCTACGAGTTAATCAATGCGGCGAACGCAGATAGCAAGTGCGGCGGCGTCGAACGCTGGCCGGTTAAAACGCTTCAGGATGGATTCAAACCCGGCACACCGCAATCCACGACCATCGAAGGACTCATCGGTCTTACACCACCGGCGCATTGGAGCCGGAGTCTTCCTCGGCAAACAAGTGAGCGGTTGACGGTAACTCTGAAATGCAAGATCGTGGCCGTTGGCGTCGAAGCGGATTCCGATTTTCATTTGGTGCTATCCGATGGCAAGCATACGATGATCGGTGAGATACCGAAACCCGAATGCGCCGACCCAGACTACTCGAAGCAGTTTGCGGCGTGTCGAGCGTGTGTGGTAAAAGCCATTGGCTATTATCCCAAATCCATTCGAATGCTTAAATCGCCGGTGACATGTACACTAACTGGCGTAGTCTTTTTCGACATGCCGCATCATAATGGAAAAGGGCACGCAGGGAACGAAGTTGAAATCCATCCGATAATCAAGATACAATGAAACGTGCGGTACTCATCGGAATTTTACTGGTGGCGTCTTTTGCGCAGGTTCGAGCGCAGAAGGCGTTTCCGGGTATTGATAGCGCGGAGAAGGTTAGCTCTACGCTGGTTACGGCTATACCGATCAGTCAATCGATCACGCCATCGACGCCGTTTCAGGTCGCTATCCATGCTGGCGATGGGGCAAAGTTCGCGAAGGTTACGCCGAAGCCGTTTATCGTAACGGTCGCTCCGCAGGTAGAAAACGCGACCACGCCGATCGAGGAATTCGAATGTTCGGCGGTATCTGGCGATACACTTACGCTCATCACGCGCAGCCCAGCCACGGGGCACAATCTTGCGGCCCGGACATGGGCTACTGGTTCGTATATCGGCGTGCGACTGGTCGGTGAGTATATCAAGAGCCTTCAGGATACCCTTAACTGGCTTATCACCAGCGGACCAGGGACGGGCAAGACTATTGCGGTTACCGCCCTTTCGCCGCTTACGATGAATGGCGTGGCGAATGGCAGCGATTCATCGTATGATACCGTGGCTATTCCGCAGGCTACCGGATCGCAATCTGGCTTTCTTTCATCGACCGATTGGACGACATTCAACAGCAAGCAAAGCACGCTTTCGGCCACTGCACCGCTTACAGTAGGCGGGACGACAATCTCAATGCCAGCGGCCACCACATCGCAGAGTGGCTACCTCAGTTCGACCGACTGGAATACATTCAACGGCAAGCAGAACGCTATCTCGGTTACGAGCGGAGATTCCGGGTTAGTTCTTTCGAACGACGGCACAAACCTTTTATGGCAAAGCGCCGGATCGGGCACCGTTACGTCCGTGAATGTATCACCGGGCACTTCGGGGCTTACTTTCTCTGGCGGCCCTATCGTAAAGACTGGAACAATCTCAATTTCGGGTGGCCAACTTGGAATTGGATTTGGCGGTACGGGCGGCGCAACGAAAGAGCAAGCGCAGGCAAACCTTTTCCCGGATTCGACGGGACAAACAGGTAAGACGCTCAGTGTTCTTGCTGGCGGCGGCTTCGGTTATACTTCGCCTGCTGGTGGCGGAACGGTCACGAGTTTTTCCACGTCACTTTCCGGCTTATCCGTCGCTACGGCTACCACGACACCCGCGCTCTCCGGGACACTTGGCATAAGCTCTGGCGGTACTGGGCAAACGACTGCGAGTGCGGCTTTCACTGCGCTGGTGCCGTCGATGACAGGAAACTCTGGTAAGTTCCTAACAAACAATGGTACGAGCGCAAGCTGGGCAACGGTAAGCGCTGGCAGCACGCTCGATTCGATTTTCCCCAGCAATGGTATCACGTTGCTCGACGCAGGAACGGGCGCGGATACGATTACGACAAAAGGAACCGTTGGCCTTACGGTGCCCGTCATCGTAGCCAATGGCGGCACGGGCAAAACGACACTCACCGCTCACAGCTTGCAGGTCGGCAACGGCACTGGCGCTCTTACGCAATTAGGCGTAGCAACAAACGGACAAATCCCCATTGGTTCGACCGGCGCCGATCCTACGCTCGCTACAATTACCGGGACGGCAAATCAAATCAACGTGACCAATGGAGCGGCCAGTATCACGCTTTCCACGCCGCAATCCATTGCAACGACCAGCTCACCTACCTTCAATGGTCTTACTCTTACAAACCCACTCCCTGTATCGAGCGGCGGCCTTGGCAATACAAAAGATTCTTCTAAACTCACGCATCTCGCGGACTCTTCGGTAGCATCCCATTTGGCTGATTCTTCGAAAGTCGTTTCACATTTGGATGTACTCGACTCTGCGGTACGCGCGGGATCGACACCATTCGCGGACAGTGCGGCGAAAGTAAACCATGCTTTGGTGCTGGATTCTGCGGCTAAAGCCGGAACTGCGGCGAGCGTTACGGGCACCGTAGCCATAGCCAATGGCGGCACGGG
>JAGWWT010000063.1 GCA_018970245.1 Patescibacteria group bacterium | reverse complement strand
ACCGCTATTACGAGCATTATAAGCTGAACACTTCAGCTTTCGAACGGCACCTGCCGGATCTGCTCAGAAAATGTCCCGGCCAATATGTCGCCTTAGCTGATGGCCGGATCATCGGCCACGGCACCAATTCTTTTGTACTCAACAGGGAAGCATCGTCTGCGCATCCCGATACGTTCGTACTGATCGAAAGAGTAGTGCCAAGGCCGATCGGAGCGAGTTGATGCTATAATGCCTCCAGATATGAAAGACTCCGCGTGGCCTCATGTTCCAGAATCGCTGCCGTCAGAAGCCGACCCCAGCGTCACTAGCGGCCAGATTCGAGACGCTATCCATAGGAATCGGATGGAGAATTCCAGCCAATTGGACTTCTCGCTCGGCGAAGGCGCTGAGCAGCTGCTCCTTTTGCCTATAATGATCCAGTCCAATTCCTATCGGCGCATGCCGCGGTAGCAGGCGCTTCTGTCAGTCTCGCGCACTGCCATTGGCGGTGCGCATTTTTATCCTCGTACTCACCCAGGAAGCGGCCTTAGTCGTATATAATCCATATGCAAAAGATCACCCCATTCATCTGGTTCGAGAAGGGCGCCGAGGAGGCCGCCAAGTTCTATGTCGACGTATTCAATGGCAGTCCAGGCAAGCGCAAGAGATCGCAGATAACTTCAGGCCTGGATTATGAGGAGAATTCGGCCGCAGCTTCCGGAATGCCAGAAGGATCCGTCCTCACGGTCGGACTAGAGCTCGATGGCGCCGGATTCACGTTCCTGAATGGCGGCAAAGTCGACTGGATGAATCCGTCAGGACGCATCTCGTTCGTGATCGATTGTGCGGATCAGGCCGAGGTCGATTATTTCTGGAAGAAGCTCGGCGAAGAAGGAGGCGAACCCGGCCAGTGCGGCTGGATCAATCATGACAAGTACGGTGTCACTTGGCAGATCACACCATCGGGCATGTTCGAATACCTCGGCGGCAAGGACAAGGCTGGCGCCGACCGCGCCATGAAGGCCATGCTCTCGATGACCAAGCTGGACCTAGGCAAGATCAAGGCGGCTTACGAAGGGAAATGATAGAATATCCATGTTATAAGCCATCGAAAAAATAACATGGATACAGACTCGATCGAGAATTGGAGAGGTTTAGGAGCTTGGGGCTTCTTGAAGAAACTTTATTCGCATCACAAGCCGGATGGCGGTGCGCTCCTTTTGCGCTTAGTGATCGGCGTATTGATGCTCGCCTCCGGTTGGTGGAAGCTCGGCCACATGGACATGAATGTCGGCTTCTTCGCCTCAATGGGCTTCGGTCCGTTCGCCGCGCACTTCGTGGCTTGGCTCGAGCTCATCGGCGGGATCTTGCTCGTCATCGGCATCTTGACCAAGCCCGTCTGCGTCGCTTTCGCTACGGAGATGGCAGTCGTCATCTGGGGAACGGCGGCTGTGCCGTCGGTCATCTATTTCGGCCATGATTATAATTTCGTCCTTCTGGCCGTCTTCCTGTCCATATATCTCATGGGACCCGGGAAGTATTCGCTGGCATATCTGCTCTGCAGGAAGAAGTAGAGGATACGAAAATGGCCAGAATCGCGCGAGGGGAGCGAAACTGGCCAAAATGGGTTGTGATCAGGCGGCGCGCCTGATCGGGTTGTGATTGTTGGCCTGAACGGCCTCGGGAGGCAGGTTATTAGGAGCACCTGCCATCCCGTCTTCAAGACTCGAACATGATTCGCACATGTTCGGGTTTCGGCTGTTTTCGGGGCGAGCGGACATCTCTTCCCCACAGCATATGCAAACGGTCGGTTTCATATCTACCCTATATTATATGCAAAAAAGGTTATGTTTGTCAAGTGGACAACTTTCGTCTCGCTGACTCTATGATTGCCGACCTGTCAGAAGGGCTGAACCATGCGATCCTATCGTCCCGTTTGAACCAGGTCCTCTGTCGGCGCGCATATTGCCATATCTTTGCTGAGAGCGTCTCTATGAGCTCATCGCGCGAGATATCGCCTCGGATGAGCTTGGCCAGGTAGCGATATTCGAGGCCTAGCTCATCCATGCGCTCGAAGGATAAGCCGTTCTCATGGAGCCTGACGGCCTCATCGATCATGCCCGCGTCGAGGCGGCGGATGAGGCGATCGCGGATACGGGCCTTGAGCTCGGCATCTGGGATATTGAGGCCGATGATGACGGGGTCGTATGGTCCTGTTGCATCCGCTTTCCATTTGGAAAGCGGGTCTGACGACAGTGCCGGGACTGCCCCAAGCTTCCTGGCGATGAGTATGGCGCGGGCTAGGCGGCGCCTATTCGTGCGCTCGCCATTCTTGGACATCGATGCCGCGCGGCGCGGATCGAGGCTTTGAAGCTCGGCGTACAAGTCCTGAGCCGTCTTGGATTCCAGCTCTTCCTGCTCACGAGCATCTGTCTCGATCTCCGGGAACTCGATGCCCTCTATCAGGGCTGAGATATAATAGCCGGTCCCGCCGCAGATGATCGGCAGCTTGCCGCGCCCTGCGATATCGGATACTGCTTCCTCAGCGGCGGCCTTCCAGCGCGCGACTGTGAATCGATCGTTCGGGTCAGCGATATCCAAGAGGTGGTGCCGGATGCCATGCATCTCTTCGCGGGTGATCTTGCCGGTGCCGATGTCCAAGCCGCGATAGACTTGGCGCGAATCGGCCGAGATCACTTCGCCATTGAAGAGCTCGGCCAGTTCGACGGCAAGGTCGCTCTTGCCAGTGGCCGTCGGGCCAAGGATGACTAGGAGCTTTTGCACAGGCGTACGCATTGATTTGGCGATGCGAACATGCTATCAAAGTGTGCAGAGATTGGGAATCTGTTCTTATGAGGATCTGCGATGTGACTTGCTATTGCGCGGAAGGGGATGTCACAAGGGTGTTCTTGACCGGCAGGCGGCTGAGCAGGCAGGCTCTAACGCGCTTCACGTTGGATACGATCATAAGCCCCGTGATGGAGCGTGCGTTGGAGGCTGGCGGCCCGCATGTCCGGATGTTCTACGAGCTTCTCGTCGATGTCATCGGACTGGGAGAGGCGTTCGTGCTCAGGCCGAGAGGATTCGTGCTCACGGCCGAAGACGCTTCTCTGTGGGACAACGGCACTACAGACGCCGTCCTCTATGCTTTGAGGGACGCGTACCTGTTCGAAGCCATCGCCTATCACGAGAAGCGTCCGCCCCGCAGCTGATCGGTCCGCCTCGTTCTCGGAGGCGATTTTTTGTGCCGGGAGGGAGAATCGAACTCCCATGGATTGCTCCGCACGATTTTGAGTCGTGTGCGTCTACCAATTCCGCCATCCCGGCGCTCCGAATAG
>JAGWWT010000025.1 GCA_018970245.1 Patescibacteria group bacterium | reverse complement strand
CCTCGCTTACGATTCCCGCCAGCGGCGGCGTCGGAGGCAAAATCAATGCCACAGAAGGCACAGCGCCAACAGCAGTTTCAGGCCACGATATTCTCTACGCCGATTCAACCGCTCATTGCCTTGAGTTATCGGATAACGGCGCTCCGTTTGCATGCATTGGCAGCGGGGGCGGAAGCGGCTTCCCAATCACCCTCGGCTCTACCTCCATCGCAGCCAGTTCGACTACGACCAGTGTTTCGGACTTGACCCTGAACGGCACTGTTCCTGCGAAGTCGTCCTCTACGATACAAGCGGCTGTTACAGCAGCGCAGGGAGCGACTGGATCGGTTTCTGTGCCTACTTCCATCCCCGACGGGGAGCAGAATTACCCGTCAAGTGAAATTGCAGGCTCGCCGAAAGCCTCATCGTCCTATAACAATTATCTGACGACACCTGTTAATGACCTTCGCGACCTGAATCATGATGCATCGCTCCTTCAAGCATTGGATGTGGGCGCTTTAAGCGATATGACTGAGCAAGGTGTATCTTCAGATCTTGCCGGTTTCGCAAAATGCGCGTCGCTTGGAGCGTGCAAAATCGCCGTCATCGGCAATTCAATCCATTTAGGTACATCTGGGGTTGCTCCCGACGAAGGATACTTCTCGACGCTGGTCTCCTATCTAAAAAAGAAGTTCCCAAGTGTCACTTGGACAGCAGAAAACTTTGCTATTGGGGGATCCTTTGTACAAGATTTCAATAATCTTAGTTTCACCTGTCAGTCTGGAGGAGGGTCTACCAACTTCTACTTTGCCCCTGCGACTTACAGGTTTGTCCAGTATGCCAAAAGCACGTCCCCATCCACATGGCCCTTTATGGTTGGGAACCCTTTTTTGCAGTGGACCAACGGTTGTACATCGAGCGCAAGTTGGGCATCGAATGTGGAGTCATTTAATCCTGATGTTGTCATTCTCGGTTTCGGGGAAAATGACTATAGTGTAGGCTCAAGCTCTTATGCAAGTTCCATGCAGACGGCGATCACTACAATAAAGGCTTGGAAATCGCCATCTCCGACAATCATTCTTGCGACCGACGCGTCGCCCAATCCAAATTGGTCTGGAATTGTAGGTGGCACAGTCGATCCCGCACAGTATGAAGCGATTCCGATTGCAACTCGTGATATTGCGGCCCAAGACAACTTGCTTCTAGCTGACGCTGACAGGCTCTACAATGTCTATGCTTATGGAATCGACCCCTCCCGGACGCACTATAGGGAAGAGATTTCGTTTGGAACCAGTTCGGGGGTCAGCTATTCAGCGGATTGGGGACTCGTTACAGGCTATAGCGGAACATTTCCTGCTATTACAAGCAGTGGAACGCCCTCAGCCACTTTGACATGGGCATCCGGAAACGCGGGGATGTTGCAAAGGTTCTGCAACCCTGCAACTCCGGGGGCGACATCGCAGCTCTCGGACTGTGGCAGAAATTTCGATATTTCGGCGCAGTTTACCGAGTCGGATGGAGATAATGCGGCGATCTTTTACCGAATGCAGAATGGAGCGCAGACTGGATATGAGTTAGTTACGTCGCGTGCCACCACTTCCGGCACTTCCACTTACACCTTCAATCTCTACTACGCCACGGCGGGAACGCGAGGCAGCAGCCTTGCTACGGGAACTTGCTCACTGACTTCGACGTTGCCGCTAACCATCATTCTGCATGTGCTAGATGCCCATACTCAGGCTTGGTGTAGCAGCTATCAACAAAACGACCAGGTGAAGGTCATTGATGTGTATGACTACACGAATATTCAGCCCGGAGCCTTTGCGATTGGGTTCGGCTCAGTATTCACAGTGGGCGACACTATAACGAATGAAGACGCTTATTACGGCGCACCGATGGAGAACTTTACACCTCTTGTGAGCATCCCTTCACTGCTTGGTTTGCAGACACCTCCAGGGTTTGGAGGAAGTTATAGCCCCACGGGAGACTTTGATACGAACTACTTGTCTTTCGGCGGAGACGGACTTCACCACCCCAGTTATCTGGGTTTGGATGCGTTTGAATTAGCTTCATTTGCTCCCGTAGTGCGAACAATGGCGCTGGATGGAACGATTCACAACTCAGTGTCGATTGCCCACCAAGGATCGACCGGAAATTTTGGAGGGTTGAGGGACAATCTTTCTGGAGGCGTAGACTTTGTTGATGGACCTACGGGCGGAAGGATTATGGGGAACAACGGGTCCACCGTCATGGCTTCGTGGGATGACAATGCAGCCGATGTGTTTCTGTTTGGCAGACAGGTTTCGGCTCCTTCTTACAAGTTCTCCGGATCGGCTCCTTCTGGAACTTGCGTCAACGGTTTGGGCTTGGATGCTTCTAATAACTTTATTCAGACATCGTGCCCATCGGGAGGAGGAGGACCAGCCTCGACCACAACCATCACCGTCGCTAATGCCGGAACCACAGGGACTACCGCTAATACTCTGACCAAGCTGACTGGAGTGCCCTCAACGGCTGTAATTGCCTCTACCAGCGATACGGGTGGTATTGTCGGAATTACGACTTCGGGAGCCGGGACAACAGGAAGCGCAACGATTACCACATCTGGGTTGGTAAATTGCACCTTCTCCAGCGTGACGACAGCCGGTGACTATGTCCAGATCAGCACGGCGACTGCGGGAGATTGCCTCGATATTGGCAATACATACCCATCAAGCGGCCAGGTCATTGGTCGGGTGCTCACTACAAATGCTTCTGCTGGGACCTATCAGATTGATTTGTTTCCTTCTGAAATTAAGGGCGGTTCGGGAGCGTCATCAGGAAACTATGTGAACCTTAGTGGCTCTGTGACTTTCTCTGGATGCACGCTTCAAACAGATGGTTCGTGCCGAGTCACAACAGCAGGTACGGCGATTACGATTTCTTCAATCCCGTCTGGATACAACACACTAAAGCTCACTCTATACGGTCAAAATACGGGGTCATCTAGTGTAAATATACTTTTGACCTTCAATGGGGACACGGGAGCCCATTACAACCAAGGAGGAATATATACATCTACTGGTACGAATCCCGGTAATTACGGGAATGCCGGAACTTCTTCCATCAATGTATGCCAGATGGCCTATGGAAGTTTTATCTCCCAATGTACATTGAGCATCGCCCAGTATGCCCAGACCACTTTTCCCAAAGCAGTAACAGATGTGGAAAATACCTACGGTGGGGCTTCTGCTCTCGCGGCTGTACCAACAATTCGGAGTGGAGATTGGGCAACCACTGGAAATCCCGCAGTTACCTCGCTCACTTTTACTACATCCGCCAATAACTTTGCGGTTGGAACCTCGGTGACAATCTACGGCACGAATTAAGGAGCCTCATGAAAAACTTCGCACTGATCGCACTTCTACTCCTCCCGCTCGGCTGCGGAGCACAGATTACACCGAATCCGAATGGCGCGAACTGGCTGCTACGGCGACTGGAACCGCACAGCGCAAAGCTACACCTTCATCACGCTCTATATTGACGGCTCGCCAGTGTTTCAGAACGCGGCGATTACGTGGTTTCCCGGCTCGTTTGCGGGTACAGCGAAGTTCAACGTGCAGTGCCAGCTCGACCTGAAAGGAGCCTCCGCTGGCGAGGTTGACGAATATTTTTACAATGTAAACTTCAGCCATTGGGCTGGATAAAGAACTGATTTGCTGTAAGCCCCTGCAAGTGCAGTAATCGCGCCGTAACCAACCGGATTGGGGGCATCTAAACTGCTGAGGGCCAGATCGTTGATCGAGGGAGATTTCGAGCGGAGGCTAAAAGAATTGGAACACGCCATCAACGGTAACGGGAAGGCGGGGCTGATCGCAGACCTCAGAGCGCACCGCGAGGATTTCCGCGTCTTTGTCGAGAACTGGGAGACGGCAGTAGAAACGCGCAAGCAACTGGAGGAAGAAGCAGCCAAGCGGGACAAGAAGCGCAGGGGATGGATCATCGTTATCTGCACTATACTGGGACTGCTTGTAGCCATTGCGGGCACCCTGATTGCTCTGGCGACCTACGAGAAAGTGGCTGTGCGGTCGGATTTATTCAGCTCGAATCCTGCCGTTTATGCCGATAATGCAACCGTACCCAATCTGGGGAATGACATCACGAGGACGCAATGAACCAAGAAGCTATCGATATTCAGCAAATTTCCTTGGACATCGTTGAGGGTCATCCGAAATTGCTGGAACAAAAACGGTCCCTTCTCGCTTTCGTGCTCAGGAATTGGGGCGTACTGGTTGGAACGGCGGCGAACGGAAATTTTGCATGCGAATGTTGCGGCGCTTCCGACGTCTTTGCCTCCAATATCAGACACGACGAGAATTGCGTACTAAAGCCATTCAAACTAGGAGATATGAATATGAGTCAGGACAGCAATCAGAATCTACCCACGCAGGCTACAGAGAACGAGCAGGCAAGCGAGAAAGACCCGAACGAAGTCACAACGGCGGATGTCCCAGTAGGGCAATCCGGCACTGGCCCGACTTTCCCGCCCCCCGACCCCAACGCTCCACAGGACGCTTAATCATGCTTGCACGTGATGGTGTCGAGGTTCCGATAGATGGCCCGTGGGGGCTATGGCTGGCCCTTGGCACCGTCGTTGTAGGTGCTGTGGAGAGTGGACGCAGGTTCTTTCTGCATCAGATCAAGAAACGGGCAGAGAATCGTAGGAAGGACCGCATCTTCAACTTTCAGCATACTTTGTTCATAATGGAGTGGTGCAAGGCGCACGGCATAGAGTACCGGGAAGACATTCTTGAAATCGACAATCTGACCGACTTCTATGCACTGATGAAAAAGATCGAGTCGGAACAGGCACCGGAATGAGCAAGTCCAACCTCATCGCGCTAGCAGTCCTGATCGCCAGCATAATTGGCGGAGGACTCAAGCTCTGGCAAAGTTTGGACAACCGTATGGACGGCCTGAAGGACGAAATCCTTGTCTTGCAGCAGACAAGTAAGGAGCACGGAAAGGCCATCGAACGGCTCTTTGCCCGAACGGACAAGCGATAAAATGCTTGTCTTTAGGCTGCAACAAGGGGATAATGGAGATGCAGCGGCAGTGTGGGCGTGGCGACTATGTGCGCAGTGGCCGTCCGGAATACACGCTACGGGAGCTTTGGACTAGCTATCCGATGCCCGTAGAGACGCTGGTTCGATTCCGACCCGCTGCACACATTTAGAGAGGCGCGATGATACCGGGCACGAATCTTAGCGGCACGCAAGTCCTTGAGATGTACGTTGCCTATCAACTGCTTTCAGCGGCTGTGCAGAGTCTTCCCACTCCCGCAGAGAATGGCAATAAATTCTACGCCTTCTTCTACAAATTCCTCTCCCTGATAGTTGCAGACTTCAAAGGCTTTGTAACCAAAGGCCCTCCCAAACCCCTTCCCCAATCTGACACGAAAGGCCAATAATGAGGAAACTCGCTCTCGCTCTCCTCTTCGCTGCGTTCAGTTTGGCGCAGGGACAGACCGCTAAGACAACCACTCCTGCACCGACCCCAACCCCGCAACTTCAAGACCTCTACGGCGCTGGCGCTGCCTTCTCGCCCGGCTCGAACCAGCTTTATGCGGCTACGGCCTTCGAAGCGCATCATCTCACCGGCGATACCTACACGTTCACTGACTTTGTGCTTGTGCCTACGAAAGTAACTACAGGCACCACAACATCAACAGTGTTCTCGAAGGACATCGGCGTAGGCGCTGCGGTGAAGCTGTTTGATGCGGGGAAATACGGCTTCTACACCACAGGCACAGGTGGCCCTAGCTGGACTGGCTCGGATACTACGTGGCAGTTCAACTATGGCGGGACGGTGCCGATTCGGTTCAGGCAGACGAGTTTCTACATCATGCCGATTGTTACGGGAGTGAGCAGCGGCAACGGCACGAGCCTGATGTATGAGATTTGTATAGCTTGGGGGAAGTGAGCTATGCAGAAGATTTGGTATCACGGGACTACGAGCAAGCGGAAAGTCTCGTCTATTTGCAAACACGGATTTAGGGCTGGTACTTATTTTGCTCGTCACATGGAGGATGCAGTGGAATTTGGGGGAAGATATGTTTTCGCGGTGCGCATTGTTTTTAGGCCAAGACGTGCAAACCATTGGCAAGTTGCATGCGCAAACGAAATCCCATCTTCCTCCATAGAATCGCAGTTCATAATTGAACGCAGATGACTTGGCTCTCCATCAAATACGCCAGTGAGTCGGTAGCCAAGAAAGCATGGCAAATTCTCACCGCCGTTCTGCACTGGCTTGAGGAGCACCATAAGGCCGTCGTTTACTACAGCGTAGGAGCAGCGGCCATTGCTTTCTTTACCGGATCGCTCAGGCTCGTGAACCACGCCGATGCCGCCTTCAGCCCGAAGGAAGTCAAGACGGGCATCCATAGCGTTTTCGCAGAGTCCAGGGACATCACGATCGCGGTCATCGGAAAGTGCCAGCCGGGGAAGCCGGACACCTGTGGGCTCGTTCCTTCTGTCCGAGCTATGGTCCAGCAGGGTTCGGCCACACTTGCCCTCTCACAGCAGCAGATCCAGCAGGTCGAGCCACTTATCAAGGCCTCTGCCACATCCATCACTGGAATCGCTACGGATGTCCAATCCAGCCTCAAGCCCCTCCCTGCCGCTATTCAGTCATTCTCAGGAGCCGCCACTGCGCTTACAGGGACGGCCCACAGCGCGTCAGGGATGCTCCAGACGGCTCAGACTACCATCGCAGCCTTGCAGCCCGTTCCAGGGCATGTAGATGACGCTGTAGATAGCTTTAATGCGCTCCTTCGTTCGCCCGATCTGAGCGGAACCCTGCACAACGCCAATCTGTTTGTTTATCACGGCCAAGCCATCCTTGGCGATGCTCAGAAAGTGGCCGACAAGGAGACTCAGGACTTCCTGAAACCCGTGCCGTGGTGGAAATGGCCATTGAAACGCATAGGCGAAACGTGGGATATTGGAGCAGCAGTAGCGAGGCATGCTCCATGAATGACGAGCCGGATTTTGGTGTCGAACCCTACGAGCCAGAGCAAGCAGTTATCGACGCTTGCGGAATTTTGGATGTAGTTAAATCTGAATGGGGCCAAGCATGGAGCGAGCACGATCAAAAAGTAAGAGCCGGGCTGAGCCGAATTCTTAGCCGCCGCCTTTTGGAGAACAAATGAGCAACCTAGTCCAGCCACTCTCGCCAGCGCAGACGGCCAACGAAGAAGCCAAAGCCGATGCAGAACCGATCCTGGAGCAGGACGCTGTAGCCGTGGACAAGGCTTTTGCCAAGATCGTTCTCAACGCTCCGCCAGATGTGACCGTTTCCGAGCAGGCGGGCGTCATCGCCTACAAGTATCCCAAGGGAGGCGGCATCAAAGGTTGGTATGGTCGCACAATGAGCCGATTCCTCAACTTCTTCCAGCGCAATCACGGAGCTGACGCTACGGCTGGAGGAAATGCAGAAGCGTTGCAGGCCATTCAATATGGCAATGAAAGTGGATTGCTGAACGAGGAAAAGAGGTGAGCCAATTCCTTCCAGCCTTCAACTACCTGATGGGCTTTGAAGATCCAAAGCGCACCTACGCGGTGAATCCAGATAAATGCCCCAAAGGTTGCGCCGGCCCGTGCTTCGTAATCGCTGGCGTGAACTCCGGCGCTCACCCTGATGACTATGAGCGGATATTCGCTGCTCCTGTAGGGGAACGTCTAGTTCTCGTCCAGAACTTCTACCAGATGAAATACTGGATACCCCTCAAGCTCGGCGGCATTGCTTCGCAGGACATCGCCAATCGCGTTCTGAGCCAGGATATGAACGGGGGCTATGGTGTACTTCTTCTGCAACGCGCCGCGAACGCCTGCGGTGCTGACCTCATAACTGATGGCCTGCTGGGACCGCTGACCCTAGACGCAGTAAACGGCATCGACCCTGATCGCCTGTTGGGGGCCTATCGCAATGAACTGGAACTCCACTACCGCGCCATCGTCGCGTCGAATCCCGAAGATGAGAAATACCTGGCTGGCTGGCTGGCTAGAGCTGCTGCATAAAAAGGCCCCGCATTGCGCGAGGCCAGCCGTGTTTCTCGGTTGTCGAGTACGACGCCTTTTCAGGAGCCGCTAGGGGAATCATAGCATAGGATGGTCGGGAAGTTCAGCCCAATGAGTGACTTCTTCTAAGCACCCACAATTAAATCTGATCTCTCCGTTTTTCGTCAGGTAAGTTTTGACGATGGTTTGGTATGGAGCAAAATTCGCCATTGTCGTCACTCCCTCGTATCCAGGCACCCTGAAATAGTACGATTCGCGTGGAATTATGTTGCACCATAGCTTAATGTCAGGAATTTCTGGCATCTGATCTTTCACGCTGATCCATTCCATCTTATCTTCCCTCCTTATCCAGCTCGCGAGCGATCTTCGCAACTCCTTTCAGCACATGGCGGAAATTATGAGCACTGATCCGGGTCAACAACGAGTCTCCTAGTAATCGGCGAACTTCGTCCATGTCAGGCTCGGTGAAAACGTCCATAGGATAAGCATCGCACCAGTCGGCAATTCGCTGTAGCTTTGCTTCTAGATCCATCCGTACTGCGTCGAGAGCGGCGATGCGTTCGATGATGTCTTTCATCCAAGCAGGATCGACGGGTGGAATTTTGCATGCCTTGAGATAGGTGCACGCCAACTCATAGTTATCCTTCAAGTCTTCCGGTATTTCATGCTTCACTTCCGCCATTGCTTCCTCCCTAAAATCTCTTGCCGCTCTTGCGCTGGTAGATTCCAGTTACGTCGGCGTGTTCCGCTTTGTAGTTCTTGGGGAAAGAACGAGATTGCCTGAACATCATTTCCAGAAGCCTAGAACCGGCCAGAATCTCAACCGATTTCTCGTCGGCTTTGGGCATCATCGCTCGCGCCAGTTGAACGCGCTGGTCAACACTGTTGTTCACCATTTCCTCCCGAAAAGCGCGGCCAGCGCCAGGAACAGCCCCAGCGTCAGCAAGCCATTCACCACCACGGCCCCGCTGCGCTGCATGAGTAGACGCTGGCGTTCGGCGTGCCATTGGCTCATTTGCTTGCCTTCGTTCGTTTCGGTCGCAGTCCTACCATCCGCTCCAGTTGCTCGGCCTCGGTCTCAACAGCGCAGGGATGCGGCGCAGGCAGGTCGAGAACCAGGCGGCTCGGAAACTCCATTCCGCACTCCACGCAGCGTTGCCATACACGACCATCGCTATGCATACGCGGCCAGCCGAGATGGTGCCGACAGAACAGCCGCGACAGAAGACGGTTGCAGATGCGCTTAGGGTTTTCCATTATTGAACCTCACCGCTTCCGAGTTGTTTGGTGTGGCTCTGTTGAAATGCCGCCCATAACGTATCTCCGTTATCGCGGACGGCGTAGGGAAGAAACACTTGTCCCAATTCGGCCTGATGGCTCTCATAGGCTAGGTAATGCACTCGCATCACTTCTCCTTCATGGCAGCGTTAATCAGGGAGCGGATCACGGCTGGAATGCCCAGTCCTTCCGCCTGAATCTTCAGCCACCGCTTCTGCTTCGGCGTGAATTTGATACAGACGCCCTCGGTGAAAATTCTATCTTTATTGCTCATGCCAAAACCATACGCCAGAAGATTCCCGCAGTCAAGAAAAAAAATCTCTTGCAATCCTGATCGTCTTGGCATACTCTCAGAATCGAGGAGAAATAGACATGGCACAGGAAACAGCACCAAAGAAGAACCGCCACGTTGTCGTAGCACTCAACCACATGAACAAGCGGCGTGAGACGTTGGTTGCCCAGCGCGACAAGATAGATGCCGAGATCAAGGAACTCGACACAGCCATTGCGGCACTGGAGTAGCTATGAGCGAGACAGCCGTTCAGCGACAGCCTACCGGCATGGAAATACTTGCCGACCTTGCGCGTAGCAACCGTGACCCACAGGCAGCTATCGAGATCGCACGCCAGATTACCGAGCTTCAGATCGCACAGGAGAAGCTAAGGCAGGAGCAGGATCGCTTCGATTGGGAGAAGCAGGACCGCGATGCGAGGGTAGCCTTCGCGGAGGCGTTCTACAAGTTCAAGGAAAACGCTCCGAAGATTCTCAAGACGAAGCACGTCAAGATTGAGAAGCGCGACGGAACGCCAGGGCCCGACTACTGGCATGTTGAGCTTGACAAGGCGTGCGACCTGCTAATCCCGGCTCTCCTGAAGGTTGGCATCACGCACCGCTGGGTTTCCGAAGACTTGCCAAACGGCTATGTACGAGTGACCTGCTACCTCAAACATAGGCTGGGATTCGAGGAAAAGGGCGCTACGCTGGCAGGGCCGCAAGATCAAAGCGGAGGCAAGAATCCGATTCAGGGCGTTGGCTCAAGCAAGAGCTATCTGGAGCGCTACACCTTTCTCGGAAGTTGCGGCCTCGTCCCTGAAGGGAAGGACGACGACGGAGCCGGAGGCGGCATCGTTCAGGAAGAGGCAGACAAGCATCTCAAGGCCATCTCCGAAGCAACTGAGCCGAAGTCCGTCATGGAGGCATGGGTTAAAGCGGTCGAAGCAGCAAAGGCTCTTGATCCCATCGACTTCAAATCCATCACCATATTTACAGAGGCACGGGATGAACGCCTGAAAGAACTGAAGAGGGCCAAATGAGCCGCATATTCCGAGGCGACCAGCAAGGCGACCTATGGCAAAAAGCGCGTGTGGGTAGGATTACTGGCTCGCGCATCGATGACCTTTTGGCATCGCCTACCACACGCCAGAGCACACGCAAAGGCATTGTCTACCCGGCTGGCTCAGAGGCGCAATGCAGGGAACACTACCGACGCGAGTTGGTTGTTGAGCGTATCTATGGCCGAGCCATAGACCACCCGACGAACCAATACATGAGGGACGGAACAGACCGCGAGCCGGCGGCGCGGGCGCTCTACGAGGCCGACAACATGATCCAGGTCGAGCAAGTGAGCTTCTGTCTTCACTATGAGTGGGACTGGGCTGGCTGTTCTCCTGATGGACTGGTGGGAGATGATGGAGGGCTGGAGCTGAAGTGTCCCTCAGAATCCGTCCATGATTCCTACGCCCAAAACATCGACGTACTCGTCCAGCAATACAAGGGGCAATGCCTTGCCGGGCTGATATGTCTGCCTGAGCGTCAATGGTGGGACTTGCAGAGCTTCAATCCCTACGCACCGAGGGAGATCATGCTGCTCAAGGCACCTAGGTTTCACCGTTCGGACTGGGCTGAGACGATAGCCAGGATCGAGGATGAAATGCTGCAGATGAATGCACAGGTTGAGGCCGAGATTGCCAAGCGGGGCTTGCCGCCAACGCAGTGGATGGTCATGCCGTGAACCCCGTCGTCGAATCTGCTCTCGCTGCCATTCCTTCAGTCGAAGTCTGGAATGCCAACCTCGATGAGTTGAAGCGGCTTGTCTCGATCTACGGCAACGACTGCAAGAGGTCCATTGCCGACGAAGCAGCCAAAAGGGGATACCTATGGAATAGCACGCAGATGACGTATGTACATCCGTGGCCGATGATTGCAGTCAACCATCCTGGACGACTGCTTGGCGTTGGCTGGAGATCGGGGCAACTGGCCTGCATCTTTCAGTCTAAGAATGGCCCTGTGCGGTACGAATCGGCGAGCCACGAGATACCGAAGGAGACGGCTGACAAATTGGTTAGGTCGCTCTACTGCGACAACCTGTACAAGCAGCTCATCAAGGACAAGGGCATCATAATGATGCGCATAGGATGACGAGGGAGGATTACCAATGTATCCGGAAATTTTTCACGATACGCCAATTATTTCGATGTATCCACCGTGGGCAAATTGGGTCGCCCTGGGTTGGAAAACAATAGAGACCAGGACCCACAACCGATTTAAGTCTCTCGCTGGCCGCTATATCGGAATTCACGCCCCTCTTAAGTGGGACAATCGCGCTCTTGAGCTTGCTGCTCCGTTTCTCACTTATGAGCAGTTTGGATTGTCTAAAGACTTCCTAAGGGTGGGCGGTGCGATCATCTGCAAAGCGTTCGTGCGCAGCGCGGGAAAGGTCGGGTCGATGAATTCGCTGTCTGCCCTAATCGACTGCCAATCAACCACACGATACGGTCTATTCTTGGAAGATATTGAGCCTCTGAAGGAGGCGATTCCATGCAAAGGAAAGCAGGGAATCTGGTATTATCGCGGTCCTGAATCAATGGACAGAATGCACTGAGGGCATAGCGATGGTGAGGATTGGATGAACGCACAGCCGTTGCTTTACCGACCGTACAACAATCTCCGGCTCCGCGAACTTCGCCCACGGCAGGCGCAGTGCATTGCCGACATCCGGCAGGCCATCAAGGAGGGGCACAAACGCATCATCGTTGCCGCACCCTGCGGATTTGGTAAGACCGTGCTTTCCTCTCATCTGATAGCTGGCTCGCTGCATAAGGGAACCAGACCGCTTTTCACTTGCCCTGCCGTGTCGCTCGTAGACCAGACGGTCAGATCATTTGAGTTTGAGGGCATCAGAGACATAGGCGTGATGCAGGCCAACCACGAGCGCACCGACCGGGAGGCGCAGGTACAGGTAGCCTCTGTTCAAACTCTCCTGAAGAGAGCGTTGCCGGCTGTGGACTTTATGATCCTGGACGAGACCCATCGTCACTTCAAGGGATTGAACAAAATGTTGGATGGTGCATGGAAAGACAAGATCTCCATTGGCCTAACAGCTACGCCATGGGTCAAGGGCATGGGGCTGCGGTGGACGAAGCTCATCATCCCGGCCACGATTCCGCAGTTGATCGAAGAGGACCTGCTCACGCCGACCACGCTGTACGTCCCTGAGCAGATTGCCAACCGCGCCAACATCGACGTACAGAAGGGCGAGTTTACCGAGGCATCAAGTTCGAGGGAAATGCGGGAGCAGCGCATCGTTGGCAATGTGGTCGAGACGTGGAAGAAGCTGGGGCCGGGAGAAAAAACGTTCATGTTCTGCGTCAACCTCGATCACGCCAGAGAACAGATGGCTGCATTCATCGACTGCGGGATTCCGTTTGGCTACATCGACGCGCAGACGCCGCGTGAGGAAAGAACTGAACAGTTCGCCAAAATGAAGTATGGCGAGATCGCCGGTATAGCGTCGGTGGGCTGTCTCATTGCCGGCGTAGATGAGGATGTGCGCTGCATCATTGACTGTGCTCCGACCAAGAGCGAAATCAGCCTTGTGCAGCGGTGGGGGCGCGGCATCAGGACAGCTTCGGGGAAAACACATCTTGTCGGCCTAGATCACGCCGGGAACAATACGGATCAGGGCCTCGGCCTCTTCTGGGAGATATTCCACGATCACTTGGACACTCACAAGCCGCACGAGAAAGGTGTGGCCTACGAGGGAGAGAAGCGGCCAGCCAAACCAAAGAAGTGCGCAGTGTGCAACGTTCTGATTCCGGCAGGATCGGCTATCTGCAAGAACTGCGGCGCGGCCATGAGAGCGACGGGCGTCGAGCATGAGGAGGGTGAGTTGGTGGTCTACGGCACACAGCCGAAGGATCATGAATTAACAGCGGCGGTCGCATTTCTGGAATCAAAAGGACTGAAGTTTTACGCCGATTTCGGCTATGAGAATGCCATTCAGAAGGCCGTGGAAAGAGGGTTCGTCCGCAAGGGCCGCAAGCGCGAATACTCAATGCAGGAAAAGCAGGACTGGTATTCCGGGTTCCTGTGGCTGGCGCAAGAACGTGGCCGAAACCAAGGCTGGGCTGCGCACCGCTACAAGGAGAAGTTCGGAGTGTGGCCGAATCAGTTGAAGAAAACGGCTTCACAGCCTTCGCTGGAAATCGAGCAGTACGACAGGCATTGCAGAATCAAGTGGGCCAAGAGACAGCAAAAGGAGAAGCATGCCGCGCAAGCGTGACACGAAAACGGGGAAATTCAAGTTGCACGCCGGAGCCTATATTGACTCGAAAGGGTACATCTGCATCTGTGCTGGACCGCAGCGAGGAATCAGGCTTCATCGTCTCATCGCAGAAGCAAAGCTCGGCAGACCCCTCGCCAAAGATGAGGACTGCCATCACGCTGACGGCAACAAGCTCAACAATGCTCCGAAGAATATCCATGTTACGGGCCACAAAGAGCATGGATGCGTAAGCGCGAAACAACACCACGTTCTCAACGGACTGGATATACACCTTAAAGAAGAGTGGGAAGAGTATTTCGACGAGGCTAACGGGGGGGGGCAATGTACAGTTCCCGTGACAAGCTAGACGTGCTCTACGAAATCATCCGCGACATGGTGCGTGAGGAAGTCAACGCGCAGCCGATGGAGTTCCCAGCCAGCGTGGATGCTGAGAGGTCGATCCTCGGAGCGATTCTGCTGGACAACTCGGCCCATAAAGAATGTGTTGTACTCAATGCCAACGACTTCGCCCTCGATTCGCACCAGCGCATCTTTGCGGCTATGGGCAAGCTTATCGGATCGGGCCATGCGGTAGACATAGTGACGCTGGCCGAAGAGATGAACCGCCGCAAGGAAGTGGCTGAGATCGGCGGCGTTGCCTATCTCGCGTCGCTTATCGAGGGCCTTCCGCGTGGTCTGTCGATCAAAGAATGGTGCGCCATCGTCAAGGAAAAGTCATTGCTGAGGCAGATAATAGGAGCGTGCAGTTCAGCCACAACCAAGGCGGCCGATCAAGTGCTGACGGCGGCTGAGATCGTGGAGCAGTTGGGCAAAGATTTGAAGGGGATACGGAAGAAATGATCGAGCGCATAGCTGTCAATGAACTTTCGGAGGGTATCGAGTGATCGCGTTGCCGCCAATCATTCAAGAAAAGCCGGAATTTGGACAACCCTGCAACGGCTGCGGAATGTGCTGCGCCGAAGAGGTCTGCGGAATAGGCAAGATGGTCTACGGAGAAATAGAAGGCCCCTGTCCTTCAATGCGCTTTGACGGTTTAAAGTTCCGGTGTGGGATCGTGGAAGCAGAAGCGTCTTCTGGGCTAGAACCTAAAATAGCCACTGCTCTTGCAATCGGAAAAGGCTGTTACAGTGAGCGCATAGCTGTTGAGGAGTTGGCGGAGGGATTGCAATAATGCTGAATGAGACGTTAAAGCCGTGCCCGTGCGGAGCTAAAGAGGGGTTAGAGGGTGACGACGTGACAACCGTTTGGGAATACGAGTTAGGCCCAACAGGAGAAAAAACTGGACGCCGGGAATGGACTGTATGGTGTGGGGCTTGCGGCAGAAAATCTCCTATGCGCCGATCTAGAGAAAGCGCTGAAGCGGCATGGAATAGCCGCGATTGGAACTTGCATGCTGAAACGGCGTAAGACGCTCCGCAGGGGCGAACTGACTCCAGCCGAGAAAGAGGCTGTCCGGCGCATGGCCTTCGAGCGGGCAAAGGGCCGCTGCGAAGCTGATCAGCATTTACACTGCTGCGGAGGGCGATTCTGGCCGTGGAACGGTGGCTTGCGGGAACGGGGCCATCTGGCGCACCTGCGTAACCGCCGGATGTGGGGCTGGGGGCCGGAAAACGTAGCTTGGTTCTGCCCGATAGCGCACAGTGACCTGTGCCACACCAAGGGGCTACAGGTGCCCAGGACGTACTCTGAGTTAATATCTGGCTCATTACCCGTTGCAACGGCAAATGGAGGCGATTTATGAAGTGTTTTCATGAAGGCTGCAATGTAGAAATCACCGATGGCAGGCCGGAAAAGAAGTTCTGCTCTGACCATTGCCGGGTACAGCACTGGATGGACAGGCACCCGCGCAAGAAGACAGCGGCAAAGCGCAAGGACAGATCAGCCAGGAATGGCCGTGAGCGCGAGCATCGGGCGCTGTGGCACGCCTTGGTAGCGAGGTACGGAATCGAAAAACTAAAGGAGATGGCAGATGTCGGATGATTATGCAAGATCGTGCAGCGGCAAGAAGCGGTACAACAGCTTTCGCCGAGCCAATGAAGCGGCGAAGAGTTCCAAGATAGCGTATGGCATCGAACTCAATGCTTATGGCCCATGCAAATACTGCCAACGCTATCACGTAGGCGCGACGCATCCCTGGGAAGGCCGCACAGCCAGAGAGGAAGCGCATGAGCAAGATTCCGCAGCCGCTCAGTGAAGGCGAAGAGCAGTTTGCCCAGCATCTAGACCTATACAAGATTCCATATGGGCGGGAAGTGAGATTGGTGCCAGGCCGGAAGTACCGTTGGGATTTTTTGGTTGGCGATCTCGCCATTGAGATTCACGGCGCGACGTGGCGCAAGGGAGGTCACTCGACCGGCTCAGGCATCCTTCGAGATTGCCGCAAGCTCAATGCGGCTGTGCTGGCTGGCTACAGGCCATTGGTTTTCACTTCTGAGATGGTTCTGACTGGCGAGGCTATCGACACGCTGCGGGCCGCGCTCAGGCAGGCGCACCCCTCCTAGGAAGGGGTGCACTGCCACTGCTCTCTGTTTTATGAAGGATGTATGCGGGGCGCGTCAGAGGTTGCCGACCGTATGAACGCTTTGAGGGATTGCCAGACTCAACCCCGCATCTTGATTCTATGATGCTGTTGTGCTACTGTCAAGATGCCGATTGTATGAATCTTCTCCCGACAATTCGCGTCACGTCACAGAAGCCATTCTGCGCCTCGGCACGGCCCGTGCATGGAGGCGCTCTCGCGGGATTCTGGACGTTACAAGAGCCGAGCTATCCCAGAAAAAATACAGGCAACAGCAATCTCCGGCGCTGAAATCCAAGCTGCCGGGGTTGATGGCCATGTTGCCGCTCCGACAGCCCAAAAGGGCAGCGCAATTACTCATCTAGCTGGTGAGGAAAAATTGAACGACCAAAGGTCTTTTCCCTCGCAAGGGTTTCACCGGGCGCTGGTGACGGCTTCCATCCCGGTCCAAAAAGGTATCGAAAAAGACTGCTACGGTGTTCGATTGGGTAGCTGGTAGAGCTGAAAGCAATACCCTCTGCTGGGCAGATACCAAAAGGGGAAAGCCGTTCTATGCTCAATCGGGTTGGATGCGGATGGTATGTACGTTCAAAAAATACGAAAAAGAGTATAGAACACGGCAGCCCACACCAGCACGCACCACAAGGCTCCTAATGACCATGCCATTACCGTTAACCACTGTATCTTTGGCGACGGAGTTGGCCTATACTGCTCGATGGATTTGACCTTCCCGCCAAGATTGATCCAGGCATCCGGCTGCGTGGTCAGCGTTCGATAGCCACTAGCGAAGGTGATGACGAAGTGGGGCAGGCGGGTAAGGTCTGCGGCTTCCTGTGCCTGGCGTTCGTAGTTCATAGAAACAGCCTCCAGTTGGCGATGATGAGCGCAGCCGTAGCGAGCAGAACGCCGATGATGATGCCCTCGTATAAGGCTCTCGCGTTGGCTACCTTGCGGCGTGCCTCGGTTAGGCCGGTTGGCTCAGAGTCGTCTTGATAACTCTGGCGGTAGACGGATTGCGAAATACCTACGTCTGTCATATCCACTGTCCTTTCAGTTCGTCGTTGATGTAGTTCACGGCTACCAGGATCGCGGCCATGAAGGATGGGAAAGCCAGGAGGAAGATTGCGAGGTCGCTCACAGCAGCGATCTCCTTTCCTTGGTCGGCCTTGAGAACCGAGCTGGCTTGCGTTCGTCTCCGCCGTGAAACTGCGGGATGAAGGTATAGTTGACGAAGTGGCAATGAATCTTGCATCCGGCGTTGATAATGCGCCACACGGTTCCGTCAGGGTGGTATTCGGTACGGCAGCCGCAGTCACTTTCCATCGGCGGCCTCCGGGTCAGCCAAAATAGCCGCTATTTCCTTGTTGAGGTACTTCCGGGCGTTGTCGATCTTGTCCCATGCAGGAAACACATGGACGCATTCGATGGCTTTGTCATTGAGTATCCGGTTGGCTTCTTCGATTGCCTCGTAGTCCGCCAGCGATGTTTTGAGCATGATTGGCATTACCGTTTCCCCTCCCAATTGGTGTGATATTGAACCCC
>JAGWWT010000062.1 GCA_018970245.1 Patescibacteria group bacterium | reverse complement strand
GAGCATGGCCGCGCGGTCTTCGTCAAATTGCGAGAATTCCAGGTGTGCGTGCGAGTCTACGATGCGCAATGCGCCGGTCCTTCACGCCATGCCGAACGGCCGCCGTGCGATTCTGCGCTGCAACCGGCGGGCTCTCCGCCTGCGTGCGAGGCGCATCGGCCGAAGCGGGCTACTTCACCTTCGAGCCGGCGGGAATATCCTCGGCAAAGGTGCACAGCACCGGCTTGCCGTCCGCGTCTGCGGACGCCGCCAGCAGCATCCCGTTCGATTCCAGTCCCCGCATTTTGCGGGGCGCCAGATTCGCCACAATGACCACTTTGCGGCCAATCAACTCCTCCGGCGCATACGCCAGCGCGATGCCCGCAAGCACTTGGCGTACCTCCTCGCCGATATCCACCAGGAGCTTCAGCAGCTTGTCCGCGCCGGGAATTCGCTCCGCCGACTTCACCACGCCCACGCGCAGCTCGATTTTGGCAAAATCCTCGATCGCGATTTTCGCGGCCGCGGCAGGTTCTGCTGCGGGCTTTGGCACCGCACCCGCCGGATTTCGTATCTCATTCTCCATCGCCTCAATCCTTTCCCATGCCTCTTTCTTGTCCACACGCGGAAATACCGCCTCCGGTTTGCCAATGCGGGTTCCTGGCTTCAAGTCGCCCCGTTGCAGTTGGTTGATGCGTACGTCGGCGAGTGCCCCTTGCAGCCCCATCTGGCTCCAAATCCTTTGTGTTGACTCCGGAGCGACTCCGTCGCAAAATACAAGACCTGCTCCAGCTGTTTTCTGTTCTCAGTTTTCTGGGCCAGCACCCATGGTTTTTCCTCAACCAAATACTTATCAACAAGCTCCACCGCAGCCCAGGTGACCGTGAGCGCATCGGAGAATTCTAAATTCTCATAGGATGATAAAACAGCATCCCGATGAGGCTGCGACGCCAATTCGTGTATCCGTAAAGGGACCGTCGCATTGCCAGGATCCGGGATTATTCCCTCGCAATAGTTCTCGATCATCGTGAGGATGCGGCTGGCGAGATTGCCGAGACCGTTGGCGAGGTCGGCGTTGTAGCGGGTGAGGAGCGCATCGCGGGAAAAGTTGCCGTCCTGGCCCAAAACGGTCTCGCGCAGCAGGTAGTAGCGCAGGGCGTCGTTGCCGACCTTCGCGCCGGTCAATTCATCGAGCGCCTTCACAATCGGCTCAGGGTAAGCAACGTTGCCCTTCGATTTGCTCATCTTCTCTTGTTCGAAGAGCAGCCAGCCGTGCGCGAAGATTTTCTCCGGCAGCGGGAGCTCCGCCGCCATCAGAAATGCGGGCCAATATACCGCATGAAAGCGGATGATCTCCTTGCCAATCATGTGCAGGTTGGCGGGCCAGAATTTCTTGAACGATGGGTTCGCCTCGCCGCCCTCGACACCCCCGACGCCTTCGACGCCCTACTCTTCCAGCCAGGTCGCATCATTCAGTTTCTCATCCACCCCCTTGAAAGGGCTAGCGTTTTGGTTTTGTTAAGCGCCGTGCGTATTGCTTCCATGTTCGTATGATACGGTACTGCCGTGAGGAAGTCAAGTACTATACTTGGGAATTATAGTTGATTCCCTACTCCGTAGCCGCAGGAGTGAAATCGACAAAATACTCCTTACCCTGTTCAAACTGTGCGAAAGCCTTTTCGTTTAACACGTTGAGGCTTATATTGCCGCCGGGTGTCGCCGCGAAGAATTGCTTGTTTTCTTCGCTGCCTGTATACACGGGATAGAAGTGAACCGTTTTGTTGCTTCTGTCTACGAAACTGCAAATCATTTTGCATCTTGTCGTTGGTGTATCTCCTTTGTTCCCCTACGGGAGTCATATATAACTCCCCTATACTTGGCGTCATTACCGAAAGTCTCCGTAAAGCCCCTGCCTTCAGGCATGGGGATATAAGGCGACGACTCGTCTATTGCATTATGAAACCCTCTCTGGTATAATGTTTTCATGCTAGAGGGCTACAAATCGAACAACAACGACGAACAGCTATTTCGTTTCCACCGTGGGCGGTGCTCCGCTCTCGGTGATTAAGCGGTACGTCGAAAAGTTGATGCGCCAACGCGGTGCAGTAACGCTGCGTAGCATCAGAAGCCCCCGAATTTATTCGTGGGGCGCGTCACGGTATTATAACTTCTATGAGAAAATATATTAGAGCGGTGCCACTATGCGGTCGTGAATGGTTAGAGCGGATATACCTTCGGCTGCTCTTTGACTTCTCCTTTCCAGATGTGATAAACTGGGAGAGTCGCGAAACTGTGAGTAAGTTACTGGAGACGTTCAATTTAAATGGTTAACCTCTTTCAAGACTTTGAAACGCGGTCCCTTATTGACCTGAAACAAAGGGGGCTGCCCGTTTACTCGTCTCATCCCTCCACAGAGGTCCTATTGCTTTCCTATGCGTTTGATCGGGGACCCGTGGAACTCTGGGAACCCCATGTAGGTCCTCCGCCACAGAAACTTGTGAACGCCCTAAAAGACCCGACGGTGCGGAAGGTGGCGTGGAACGCCGCGTTCGAGCACGATATATGGGCCAAGGTCCTAGGGGTTCCTACGTCGTACTCCGAGTGGTTTGACGTAAAAGTCGAGGCTAGTTACCTCTCCCTCGCGGGAGGCCTCGGAGACGTATGCCAAATTCTAGAGATGCCCGAAAATGACGCAAAGATTAAAGAGGGTGACAGCCTTATCACTCTTTTTAGTTCGCCATATCGGCGTGTGGGAGAAGCTACCATTTTTGGAGTTGCTGAGCCGTCTTTTCACGATTGGAGCACCCGACCCGCCGAATGGCAAAGATTTAGAGAGTACTGCGCACGAGATACCGAGGTCGAGCGAAAGCTGTTCTACATGTTTGAGCCGGTGGCCATGGAGTATTTGCAATCCGACAAGGGGTGGGTTCTGGACCGAAAGATAAATGACGCGGGCGTTCCTGTTAATCTGACCCGACTTCAAAAGGCGCTACGTATGGTCGAGGGGTCCTCCGACAATCCGACCTTCGGTTCGAAGGAATACCTTATGAAGGAGTTTCGCGGTCTCACGGGTTTGGAAAACCCAAATTCGCGGGACCAGCTTCTGCCCTGGTTGCAGAAGAACGGGTACCCTTTCATGTCTCTGAATAAAGTGCTAGTTCGTCGCGCATTGATAATGGGCATCCCCCAAGCGTGCAAAGACGCTTTGGTGCTGAGGTTAGAGGCCGCTAAAACGTCGTACTCCAAGTTCAAAGCTATCGCCGACCGAGTAAGCGAGGATGGGCGGCAACGGGACATGTTTGTCTACATGGGAGCTGCTCGAACAGGCCGATGGTCCGGATACGGCGTTCAGTTTCAGAATTTGCCGCGCCCTTTAAAGGCCGTGGAAAAGAACCTTGACCGCGCATTGGACCTGATAGATAAAGAAGACGCTAAGACGCTGGTAGAGGAGTTTGTGCAGCCCAACGAGTATACCCAAAAGCGAACGC
>JAGWWT010000024.1 GCA_018970245.1 Patescibacteria group bacterium | reverse complement strand
TTATCACGTTCGGTGCGGGCGTTGGCACGGTCACTTCCGTCGGCGCAACGGGCGGCGTGGAAACCGACCAAACCGGCGGCGCGGCCATTACCGCTAGCGGTAACATACGGGAGGCGATGCACTTGGCCGGGGGCGCGGTAGCTACCGCCGCCTATACGTGGCTTACCGGGGACCGCGCCAAGACCCTGGTGATGAACTCCGCAACCGCCGTAACGCAGCCATTGCCAGCCCCCACAGGCACCAGCGGAGGGTTCCCTTCCGGGTGGTTTGGCCGCGTGGAAAACATTGGTGCCGGTACGACGACGCTGACCATGCCGGGCACGCTCGTGCAATTGGACGGTGTTGCTAACGGCACGTTGGCGCTACCACAAAACACGGGGGTGACGTTCTTCACCGACGGCACGAACTTTTTCACCGTACGCGGTGCAGCTAGCGGGGGTGGGTCTAGTTCGTTCGCCGGGTTGAGCGACGTAAGTGTTACCAGCCCAGCGGATGGGCAAGTGGCCGTGTACAAATCCGCCACCGGTAAATGGACTAACACGACGCCTGGCACTATGTCCGTCACGTCGTTTACGCTTGCCAGTATGACGGACAGCACGCATTATTCGCCTAGCGGCGGGTACACGGTAGGCGGCGAAATCGTGGTGCAGAACCAGGGAGTATTGACCCGTGGTGTTGATTACACTGCGTCCGACGGGGTGACCATTGTGTTCACCAACGCGGTGAAGAGCGCAGACGCGCTTATACTCATAAACATGGCTACGTTAGCCAGCGGCGCACCGTTCGACATTATCAGCTTCTACCCTGGGGCACCCACAGCCAGCGCCAAGGTTACGCAGGCTATAACCCCGCAAAAGGTCACGTTGCCGATTAATTTGACGGGCAGCTACGCCATAGCGGGTACAGCGGCCACGGCCAGCACCACGTTCACCATCAATAAGATAAGTGGCGGCGTAACCACCGCTATCGGAAGTATCAACTTCGCAGCCAGCGCCACCACGGGCACATTCACGTTCAGTGCTGCCGTGACGACCGCGCTTGGAGACATTATCCAAGTAGTGGCCCCGGCGTCACCCGACGCAACATTGGCAGATATCAGCTTCGCAATCGTGGGTACGAGGTAAATCATGGATCTTATTTCTAGACTTGTAGACCGCTTCACGCTCACTTCGAAAAATGAAGTGGTCGCCATTTACCCGGACGACCAATCTGGGTTTATCGACGGCAATTTCGATTCGTGGCAGATCGCTACTTCATTCTCGCTGGCGGCTGCGACTGACACCTACACGGCGGACATGTGGGTATGCAATGCGGGTACGGGCGGCGCTGCGACTGTTAGCCAAGATACACCAGCACTCGGTAGTGAGCCGAGTTATATGACGCAACCGCGTATATATCGTATGTCATATGCACAAACCACTTCGGCGTCCACCAGCCCCACTATTGGCCAGAAGTTGGAAAGTGTTTTCCAATACAACGGTCAAAGTATCACAGTAAGCGGCACATTCGCAGCGCTGGCGTCCGGTACGGATATTGTGGGTGTGCAGGCAACGCAGAATTTCGGGACCGGTGGCTCCCCGTCTGCTAGCGTAGTGACAAGCAAAACCGTGGCGTGGGCGCTCACTACTACGGAACAGCGTTTTAGCGTTCGCTTGGATATACCTTCCATAGCGGGAAAAACACTCGGATCTAACGCAAATGATTTTTTGCGTGTGGACTTTTTACTAGCCACGGGGTCGACGTACACAGTCTATGCTTCCCAGGTACAGATTGATTTGTGTGCCAGTACGGCTAGCAGCGACACTACTGGGAGCGGCGGCGCGCCGCAACCTTTTAGATGGCGCGGTGTAGGTTTAGAACGCACGCGCGTCGCGCGCCATATTTTGTCTATAACGCTGCCCGCAGGCAGCGGCAATTTTATTGGTGTGGTGACATCGCCAACAGATGCGTGGGCGTGGTTCCCGTTACCCTCCGCAATGCGCGCGACGCCTGCTGGATCATACTTAGGGGGTGCCCCGATATTTGGTGGCGCAGTGGCAGTAAGCGGCTCACCGACCGTGAGTGCCAATAGCAACAAAATAGCGGCATTGCATGCCACAGGCAGCGGCCTGACTGCGGGGACCGCACTTTATTTCGCGGGCGGTACGGGCGGCACGACTTTGATTTGGGATGCGCGCCTATAGGCGCAGGAGTAGAAAATGTTTAAGCAATCAAAAGACATTGCCGGTGCTGCGAACCCGGACATGATTATCTATACAGACCCGCAAGGCCGCATTTGGACTGTGCCGCGCGGACATCGCATATGGACCGAGATTTACGAGCCGTGGCTTGCGGCGGGTAATAGTCCGCTGCCCGCGTAAGGAACAATCATGCCTATCGCTTTCCGCGCCGCGTCTACGCCCACCAACGCCAGCACCGCCAGCGCCACTATAAGTCTACCCACCGGCACCACGACGGGAGACGTGACTATTATCGCTTCTGCGTCCGCGCAGGCCAGCAACAGCGTCGGCGGGGCGACCGCCACGGTACCCAGCGGCTGGACCGCCATAGTGAATGTCCCGGGATACTTGGTATGCTACAGGGCGTACCAGTCCGGGGACCCCACTACTATATCAATAACATGGAGCGCGAGTGCTTGGGTCACTACGGGCGCGGTTACATACGCGGGCTGCGACACCGCTAACCCTATAGATTCCGCTGCGTGGTGTCTCACAGCGGATCAGGGCTCGGCCACGCCACCACTACGGGCGCCGTCGTTAGCCCCACGCTACCCCGGTGGGCAAGTGGTGTGCGCTTACGGGTACGGGTCAAATAGCAGTGGCATCACGTTGACGCTACCGAGCGGTCTCACGTCGGAGTCTTCCTCCACAGCCGGACCTAGCCTGACCATAGCGGACGTCGCCAACGGCACCGCCAGCACGCCCACCGGGAACAAGGACGCGTCTACACTTGTTACATCTGGGTTCTTGGCGTTCGGGTGCCAGGCATTGCTAAAAGCCAGCGGGGCGGCCGCGCTGACGCGCAATGCCAATTTCCTAGAGACCGTGGGGTTGTTTCAGTCCAACGGATTTACTGCGTCGTCAGTATCCACGTTTCCGCTATCCGCGCTCGGCGTTCAAGTTGGCGACTTAGTGTTGCTCGCCATATCCTCGGCGGCTACCACCATCACACCGCCCACCGGGTGGACGACAGCGCAGACAAGCGCGGACGGTGTGCTGTGTTACCGCGTGGCGCAGGCCGGAGATACCAGCACGCCCACCATATCGTTCAGTTCTTCCGCCGCTGCGTGCTACGAAATAGTAATACTGCGACCGTCATATGCGCTTACGTCCGGCAGCGTGGCGGTGGACACTAGCGGCCAAACCACGGGCGCCAGCAGCACCACGGTAGCCACGCCTAGCATCGTGCCCGCCACCACGTCGGATTTTCTAGCTGTGTTCGCTGCGTCTAAAGGTGGCGCGGCTACATGGTCTCTATCCGCCGGGCCTACGCGCGACTTGGCTAGCAATTCGGCGGCGTCCACTCAGTTTGCATGGGAGCAGCCCTCCGCTAACCCAAGTGGATCGTTTACGTGGACAGCGTCCGCTTCCATGTCCACGCTAACGGCATGGTCACTACTGGCCAAACTACCGGTAGTTGTGCCGGTTGTCCAGCCGTTGCAGATGATTATCACTTAAGGAGCTTGCTATGAAAATCTTTATTCTATTTGCGCTGCCCATTTTGGTGGGAGTGCTGTACCGGGCCAATGTGTTCGTCCGATATGCGTATAACGTGGGTTGGGGTGCCACCTTTCTGATAAGGGCTCTGATCGGTCGCTATGCACCCCATCCGGGCCAGTATGGGCTTAACTGCGCGCTCGGGTTGGACCAGTTTGCCAACGCGCTGGCTGGGGGCGACCCACGGGAAACAATAAGTAGTCGGAGCGCCAAGGCACGGGCCGAAGGCCGTCGGTGGGGATGTATTATGTGCACATTTCTGGGCTGGGTGGCCACCAAGCTAACTGGCACGCCTACCGACCATTGCGCGCTGTCGTTGGAACCGAAAGTTGGCAGCGACGCGGTAGTACCCGATTAATAGACCAACCTACTTGTCATGGGGATAAGAATGCCTGCCACGCTAGATGAATTGGACCAACGTGGTCACGAGCACGGTGAAGCAATTGCCGATTTGAGGGCGCGTATGCTTAAGACAGAGGAAATACTCACCGTGTACGGAGAGAACTTCCGTCACATCAACGACGCCATCGCCTACCTGCGGGAAAGCGTCGCTCGCGTCGCCACCAAGGACGACATTATCGCCCTGCGGGACGACATGAACAAGAACCACACGCAGCAATTGCGCGACGCGCACAACTCCACCCCCACCAAAATCACCGTGTTCTTCGGGTTCTGCATGCTCATTGTCGCGGTTATCTCCGTAACTGTGACCGTGGTGGGAATCAGTCATCCGCAAATCGCGGCTTCGGTTACAGGCGGTCATGGAACCAGATGAACTTGAACGGCGCCTCGAGTTTATTACGGACGATGTTCTTGAGCACTACAAGGACCGTATCGAAAAGCTCGAGGCGGCCGAGGAAGCGCGTGCTGCGCAGACCACCGACCACCGCCGCCACTGGCTCGGTACCGTGTTGGAAGTTGCGGTGCTGCTGCTAGTGGCGGTGGAAACTGTACTAACCGCCGTCGACGTAGCGAGCAAATATGCGCACTAGCTTTGCTGACCTATACACCAAGGCACGCGGCAGCAAAGCGTTCCTCGTGGGGCTGTGCACGTTCATCATCGCGTGGCTTATGCTAAGCGCGGCCACCGGGTGGGACGCCGATCATGGGCTTATCAACCTGGTGCTATCCAGCGAGGCGTCTATTTCGCTGGCGTTCTTCGCCATGGTGAGCGACCGGCAAGCGGCCACTCTACAGCGCGCGCTGGACGATATGTCCGCCGCCCTGCAAGTGCTGCTTGTCATTAGCGAAGCACAGCGGGACGTGCTTGCTTCGCAAACCAAGTTACTGAGTGATATGTACGAGCACGATAAAAAGGTGCTTGCCACGCTGGAGGAAGACGATGAACGTCGTAGCCCCGACTGACGATGTAGCCGTTGTCAAGTTTTACTGCCCGGCTTGCAAGTGCGGACATAGGGTGTGGCTGGGCGCCAATGGTTGGGAGTACAACGGCAACGCCGCCGCGCCCACGTTTTGGCCCAGCATCAAGGTGGAGTCCGCCGACGAACTCGGCCCCACCATATGCCACAGCTTTGTCATAAACGGTCAGATAGAGTATCTGGCCGATTGCGCGCACGCCATGCGCGGCCAGCGGCGCGTGCAACTAGAACCCTGGCCGGAAGGAGCACTGTGATGAAAATTACCGAGTTGGACCCACGATGGCTCGTCAAAGACGGGCGACGCGTGGGGTTCATCTTTCGGTGTCCCACCAAGCACGATTGGTATCAGTCGTGCATGTTGGAGAATGTGACACGTAGAGAGCAGTGGCGCATGTTTAACGAAGCATTGCGCGGCTGCGGTGTCGGCGAAGATGAATTCCAATACACACGTGTCCAGGGTTGCCGTCAAGATTGCGCATGGCGCATTATATCCGGCAGTGATTTCCATGACATATCTGTGTCGCCGTCTATCGATGGCAGCGCTGGTGGAATGTGGCACGGGTACATCACGAACGGCGAAATAGTGGGCGGTGTATGAAGACCTTCGATGACGCGTTCCACGCCCTCATTGGCAACGAGGGCAAGTACGTGGATAACCCCGCCGACCCTGGCGGCGCCACCATGTGGGGTATTACGGAGCGGGTAGCCAGGGCGCACGGTTACACCGGCCGCATGCAGGACCTACCGTTACCCACCGCCAAGTGGATTGCCAAGAAGTGCTACTGGGATACCCTGAGCCTGGACCACTTCGACATCCGCGTGGCGTTCCAGATTTTCGATACCAACTACAACGGCGGGCACACGGTTATCTGGATGCAGGGCGCCGCCAAGTGCCCTGTGGATGGGCTGCTCGGCCCCGCCACGCTGGAAGCAGTACGGACCACCGACCCAATGACTTTTGTAGCGCGGTGGAGTAGCCTGCGTTTGCAGTACTTTACCGCGCTGCGCACGTGGCTCACGTTCGGCAAGGGCTGGGCGCGGCGTGTGGCCAACAACCTTTGGACAGCAGGAGAATGAAATGCCTTTGATCCCTATCGCGATGGCCTTGGCCAACTTTATCCCCGCAATTGCGGGGTGGCTTGGCGGCAGCAAGGCGGAGGACGTAGCTAGCAAGGTGGTAGGCATTGCGCAAACCGTAACCGGCCAAAGCGCTCCGGATGCTGCGCTGGCCGCCATCCAGGCCGACCCCAACTTGGCCATGCAGTTCCAGAAGGCGGTGCTGGACCAACAGGTGGAGATACAGAAGCTACTGAGCGCTGATCACCAAGCGGACCTGAACGCGGACGTCGCCAACACGGCGGCTATCAACACCACCATGCAGGCGGAAGCCAAGGCGGACCACTGGCCGACGTATAGCTGGCGCCCGTTTGTGGGGTTCTGCTTCGGCATCGCCTGGCTGGGGGACTACTTGCTGCTGCCCATTATCCACGGCTACGCGCCCGCTGTAGTGGTGCCCGTGGTGCCGACGGAAGCCTGGGTGGCCATCGGCGGCGTGTTGGGTGTGGCCAGCTTTTTCCGTGGCAAGATGCAGGCGGACCCGCGCGTGCCCTCGGATAACCGAGGCTAACCCAAAACAAAGCCCGGCGCGGCGGCCGGGCTTTTAAGTAACTCCGTGGTGGTGCTCCCACGGTTGACTTGCCCCGGCGCTGTACGGCCGGGGTCTTTTTGTTTAGAAGTGCCCTGCGTACACGTCCGGATGCGCGAGGAACCAATCCGTTACGCACCACATGTAAAGTTTGATCTCGTCCTTTACATCGTCGTGCGCAAGCGCTTCCCGGGCTTGGGCGCGGCAGTACTGCTTCATGGCCTTGACGTCCGTGCCGGTGTACGGCTCCGCCGCTTTTACCGGCGCGATCAGCGCAATCAGCAACACAATAATCGCAAACATCAACACGATCAACACACGCAGCCACGCGGCCAGCACCATGAGCATGCTGGTGCTGGCCGCCAGAAAGTTGATGCCACCTTCCGCCGGTTGCGTAGCCATTTGCAGGGCCTTAACCCCACCACCGATCGCCGCGAGCGCAATGAATAGCGCAATCAGACCCAAAATACCAAGACCTACCCATAGCCAAACCATTTTGACGCCTCCCTATACGGTTCTGAGGATTGTTGGACTGGTCTTAGAACCCGTCTGGCCGGGCTACGGCACGCACCGCCGCCATGAGCCCCTGCTGGAAGTGCGTGCGCGCCACGCTCAGCCAGCGGGCGCCTTCCAAGCGTGCTTTGGCCGGGGCACTGTAGACCCCGAGTTCCTGCTTGGCGGCTTCCTCCAACGGGGCGATCAACGCTTGCCGACGGGCGAGCGTGTCTTGCTCGTGGCCCTCCTTGGGCTGGCCGTGCGCTTCCTCGTCCGCCGCGATGGCCGCCTGCACTTGCTCGTTGAATCGAGCTTGGATGGCGCCCATGGCGTCGTGGTCCGCCGCGTCCTCCGCCTGGTACATGTCGATCACGCTCTCCAGCAAAATGCCCATTTCCTGACCCTTGGCTTTGAGTTTGTTGATCATGTTCACTTCGTCGCCGCGCAGCGTGCGGTAGCCGTTGATCGGCGGCGGGGTAAAGTGCGTGTCGTGCGGCACGTCCGCCACGTCCTCCGCGTGCACCTTGTGGATGACGTTGGTCAGGAGGTCGATCGCATGTTGCAGTTGCTCGCCGCTCCGCGCCGCCAGCGTAACGAACAAGGCTTGGCGCAGATCGTAGCCCTGCACGTCGTACGCGTTCGCCAGGCTTTGCGCGGCGTTCTGTGCTTCGACGATGGTGGGTGTGCAGTAGAAGAATCGGTGCTCGCGCAGCCCGCCGAGTTCCTGCGCCTTCTGCAAGTAGTGCACGGCCTTCTCCAGGCCCTCCGCGCCTTTGTCCTTCTTGCCGAAGCGCACGATGTACTTGGTTGCATTTCCAGCGAACCACGCGTATCCATAACAATCAGCACAGATATCCCAGTGCTGCACTTTCTGGCTCGGTGCGTAATGGCTGCCGCCGACTTGCATGTTGTTTGCAGTGCTCATAAAATACTCCTTTGTGGGTTGGTGGGTACTACGTTACTTGGTGAGCGCGGACCAGCGTTCCGCAGCCCACTTTAGCAGCAGCATGGCGCGGCCCTCAACGCAGTCCGTGCTGGGGGCGGTGCCGTGTGGCACTAGCTCCAGGCCGTAGCGGTGGAAATTTAGAAACACCGCGTACAGGGTTTGATTGCCGAGTTCGAGTTCGTGCGTGCAGTGCAGCACGCCGTCCAGCGCGTCCGCCAACTTGAGCACCTTGTTTTCAAAGGCGCTCAAATCCGGCAGCACTATGCCATGCAGTGCCATAAGGTGCGCTTCCGCTGCATCCACTTGTTGGCGGATGCCGAGTTCCCGCTTGGTGGGGCTGGGGATATCCCCCAAGCCGTGCTCGGCAGCGTCGTGCGCTAGCGCGTGTAGGACCAAAGGCGCCGAAGCCGCGCCTTCCGTCAGCCACCAGCACAACCACGCCACGCCGTAGCTGTGCTGCGCAACGTCCTGCGGCTTGAGCAGTTCCTCCGTGTGGTAGCGGCGCACCCGGCCACTGCGGCGCAGAAACGCCAAGGTGCTCATGGCGTCTAGGTCCTTTGGCAGCACCCCAACGTCATGCAGAACGGAATGGCTCATCGTATAGCGCTTGTGCATGTTTGTTCCTTTAAAGTGGTGCCGTAGGTTACGCCTTCTGCAAACGTTGTGCAAGCCAGCGACGCGCGTCCACGTGCCAATCGACGTTACCGGCCAACAGCGTCTTCATCATACGGGTGACTTCCCCAATGTCGCCCTCCTTGTAGGCAGCGTGCGCGTGCATCATAGGCGCCCACACGGTACGGAAAAACCGAGTAACGTAGAGCTCTGAGCGGTACGGTAGCTCCGTGCCTTCGAACGCGCGGGTGCAGTCGTCGAGGAAATGCTCGTAGTGCTCCTCGGGAGAAATCAGCGAGTGCGCATGCGCGCGTTCCTTAAGGTGGGGCGTGTAGTAATCCACCGGCTGGTAATGCAATGCACGCGAGGCGTGGTCGTACAGGCGTCGGACGTCCGCGCGGCCCACATACAAGTGGTAGTTGTTGCTGAACTGGTACATGGTACCCATGGGCAGCCCGGCAGCGTGGGCGACTAGCTCGTGCAACACGCTAAAATGCACCGCATTAGCCCCATGGGCTCCCCAAACAGAATCGTTGCTGCGGCAGCACACCGTCATCTCCAGCGCGCCCAGGCTGGCGTCGAAGTAAATGTGCGTGTTGCACGGCACGTCCTTGCTGCCGTTAGTGGCCTTGAACAGATCGCCGCTAGCCCCTGGGCTGCCGGGGTCCCACATACTGAGCACGCAGCGCCGTGTGGTGGGGTCGCGCCGTAGCTCGTTGATAATTTCACGGAGTTGGTCGTAGCCGAAGTGGCGGCACCACCGGTAGCCATACGCCCCGTTGAGCGTAACGCCGCCATCGTCGCTGAAATCGCCCATGCGCGGTACAATGGCGGCCAAGGGCTTAACGTCGTTGCGCCCAGCCAGCATCCACAGCGCTTCCGTGAGATGAAACATAGGATTTGCATCTCTCAGTGGGCTGAACAGCACACGCTGTGCGGGCTTTAGCGTGGCTGTAACCACGGGGCCGGGGGCTTTAAGCACCGGGCCGTTGCGGCTTTGCGTTTCCACGCCGTGGTACTTCAAATACGAAAGGCCATGCTCCAATGCATGGTTGACGTTGTCGACAGTGAGTACGATGGCGGTCATGATTTGCTCCTATAAAGTTGCTTCGGTTCGCCTTCGCCGTTTAGTGCCCGCATCATTTTATCAAACTCACATAATGCGTTCTGGATATTTTGAGCAGTGAGTTTCTGTTGCAGCGCAACGTCGTTACGGAAATGCTCCAACACCACGGGACGCAGTAGCCCCATATCCGCGCGCCATGTTTGCTCCTTGTACGGCAACGTGTAGTCTCGACCGAACAATCGATGCATCCCACGGCGGCTCCCCGGCCCGCTGGCCGCGAACGTGGCAAAATCTGGCGCCATGATAAGCGGACTCTTGGGGTCGTACTTGATGTCCGCCACCACTTGGGCCGCCATGAACGACCCCAGCCCGTCGAACTGTTGCAGCCACGTGTGGAACTCGTTCAAACTACGCATGGCGGCGGGGGCCAGCTTGCGGCTCTCCCACAGTGGCGTGAGCACCCGCGTAGCCAGGTACTCGACTTTGTCCATGGCGTGGCCGTTGGTGCTGACGATGTACGCGGCGTTGAAGATCTTGTTACCGTTGTCACGTATATAGTGCAACGTGGAGACGAACATGTCCGCGCGCCAATCCACCTTGCCCTTACGGTTGAATACAGCGCCTTGCGCGTACTCCAGGCTAAACGGCAAATTCAACAACCGTGCCACCACCATGGCGAACCACAGGTTAGTGTCCCCAATGTGCGGGTAAAGCCAGTTGGCGAACACCCAGCGTGTGACTGCGTCGTCGTTACGATCGACCGAACAAAACCTATATTTATCCAATATAGGATCTTTAGTCCATGGGCGTGGCAGCCCCTGTTCTTTGCGTACACGGATGCGTTCTCGCTCGGTTATCCAGTACAGTAACACTTTAAGCGCTTCTTTGTTGAAAGGATGTTTCACTTTAAGCTCTCCTTGTAGCGTTTCCATCTGTTTGACATATGCGACGGGCTAGCTTCACCTTTACGACCCCACATACCGTTTTTATCCCCGTACAATCTGTGCCCCCGACCTTTGCGCCATTTATCATCTGAATTATCTTGGTGGTCCCCGTAAAATAGATGCTTAGGATTACAGCACGGCGGGTTATCGCACGCGTGCAACGAAAGAGGCTTTCCTTCCGGTGGAGCCCCGTTCTCGGTAATATTGGCGAACACGTGGGCTTTTATCATGCTAAATCCATGAGCCGCGGAGCGCCTAAACTGCCCATAGCCACCCCGGTCCGTCGACCCGACCCACGGCCAACATGCGTCTTCATCTGCGACACGCACCTTGGCCCAGAATCTTTCGCTTTCCGGAGTAGGTGGGCGACCCATCACAGGCTCCTCGCTAGTTGTTTGACCCGATCGCGCAATATCTTGAAGGGGTCTGTGGCCAGCCATAGCTTGCGCTGCTGCGCCGCTAGGGAACGGAGATTCTTAGCGGGTAGGCTAAGTTGTACGCTCAAGCCGTGGCCGTCGCCAACCGTGAACTGCTCCCAATCTCGCAGCCCGGCTTGCTCGTACGTTCGCGCGCCAGCGGCGTCCAGCCACAGCACCGTGTACGGCGTGCTGAGCACTTCGTAAAACCGGTTGGCCAGACTGTGGAACGCAGTGTTGCTCTCCTCGTCCGCCACGTACAGGCTATGCCGGTGCATGGCAATGGTCTGCGTAAGTCGCTGCGCACCCCACTTATTGCCGTTGGTGGGCGTGTAGGTGGCCACGCCTTTAAGTGGCTCGGTAATGCGCGCCTGCGGGGCGAGCTCCCGCCACTGTGCGGCGGTGTTCTTGTTCAAGTTGCTGGCGCTGATGGAGACGCGGTCGCTTACGCCGCCGAAGAACTGCCCCAGCCGCGCGGTGCGCCCGGCGCGCAGTGCTCCGTAGTACAACAGGTGAGGATAGATGGGCCCTCCTATGGCGGGAGTCGCAGGCATGGGCGCGTACGTAAGCGCGTTCCAGTTGACGTACTCGTCCAACTCGTAACCCGGTACCCTCTTTTGCTGGCGGCGCTGTAACACGTCCTGGCAGGTGGACCACAGATGAACGTGCGGGATTTTGTGGAACTCCGCGCGGAAGGGCGTTTCCGCCTTGGTGGGTCGGCTGTATGCCTGGTTGGGCGGCATGGTGATCGTGTAATCTTGGCTCACCCAATATACGCGCTGCGTGCGCGGCAGCATTTCGCTACCCATCTCGTCGCGGTACCCACAGAACGCGATGGGGCCATTGACGAAAATGAGCGTCAAGTCGCGCTCACCATATGCAGGGCACGGAGTGCTGCGTATGAAATTGAACATACTATCGGCGTCATCCACCAGCGCCACGCCGATCGTATCCGCCAGGAACCGCGCCAACCTGGCACTGGCCTGCATACTGCCCGCCACGGTGGTCAGGTGTACTACGCACGTCTTTGCTTTGATGAGCATGTTTGCCTCCTTTAAGTGATGCCTAGTTTAAACCTTTCGACCACCTGTGCGTGCCTTGCCGCGTATGTACTCCATTAATTGGGCACCTATAAATTCTGTGTAGGCGGGAGGAATGGCTTCGCTCAGTTCAGCACACGTAGCCCAAGGCATGCCACCGAGCGCCTCGGACATAGCGACGCGGTGACCGGCTGACCAGATGTCCCGCGTGCTACGTCCTCCGTGCTTTGCCGAGCGACGTCGGGCGTGCCCCCCATAGACACCGACCACGGGCGACCCGGTATGCTGGCAGCGCGGGGCTACGAGCGGAAAGTTGGCTTCGAACAGTCTGTGTCGTCTAAGCTCGCATCCTTCCGTGCCAAGCCCGAACATGGTGCCGCACAGTAAGACAGGCGACTTCATGGCCCAGCCAGCCTGTTCCACATTCTCTATGACGTAAGGCCGCCCACTGCGTTCGAGTAGTGCGCGCACCTGATCAATCAGCATAGGCGTCTCTTTGGCGCTGGGCATAGTACGCATCGCAGAGTACCCCTGGCACGGCGGGCTAGCATGTATAGCATCGAACGTTCGCAGAAACTTCACGCTCAGTGACATTACGTCTGCCTGCTGAAATTGAAACGGGTAACGCGGCTGTGGGTTGATGTCAATACCAGTTACTTCGAACCCCGCTCTGGCGTACCCCGTAGCCGCGCCCCCAGCGCAGCAAAACAAATCCAAAAGTTTCATTTCTTACCCCTGGGCATCCATGGTTGAAATACGAGCGGCGTGTAGCTGCGCCCCGCCATGGCCTTGCGCAAGGTAGCTTCGTGCTCCGGGGTGGGCGCGGACAGGTCGTCCTTGCCGAGTTTGTCCGGCAATAGACCAAGCCGATAAGTTTCATGGTCACAGCCATCGCACGGGCCAAAGTCCCGTTCGCCCGCGTATAGCTTGTGGCGCATTGCGTCCAGCACGGGGCCATTCCACAATTCATCCAGCGGCTTCTTGTGGATGTTGCCGACCTTGATGGTGCCGGACCAGTCGATGCAGCACCCGGCTACGCTGCCATCCCACCGAATACCGAGCTCCCGAAACGGCTTGGCGCAACGTACGCCGCGCTTGCTGTCGTTGGGGGCACCACCGTAACCCGCATGGTTGTTCACCTTGGCGTGGCTGCCCTCCGTGGCCTTCTGGATGTCCTCGATAATGATGAGCATACGCGCACTGCGCGGCCACCGACGGTGTGGGGACCACTCCAAGCCGTCCTGTGGGTAGCGCTTAACTACCACGCCGCTGGCTTCCAACTTATCCAACATGGCGCGTTCCAGCACCTTGGGCACGATCTTGACGGCTTCGTAGTCGTCCAGCGCCAGCACGTTCAGCCCGGCATTGAACAGTCCCACGATAGCCGCGTGCGTGTTCTTCAAGAACCCGGTGCCGTTGCTGGTCATCATCAGTTGGTGGCGGGGTAGTCTCTCGCGCATCACCTGCACGATATCGAACATGTCCGGGTTCAAGCTCGGTTCGCCGTGCATCGCCATCTCGATACGGCAGTTCCAGCCCAGCCGCGCCACTTCCGCCGCGAACCGCGCAGCGGTGCGCTCCATCATGTAGTTGTACGGACCACCCGCCTTCTCGCGGATACCGTGGATACCGCACCCTTCGCAACGCAGGTTGCAACCTTCCGTCAGTTCCACCTGGATACAGAACGGCGGTTCTTGATGATAAGTCATGGCTTTCTCCAGTTGCCGCAGGTTTCCCGCACAGCGGGCACGTCGCCGCCGCATACGCAATGGTTTTCGCCCTCTACGCAGTGGCCGATGCCGTGCTTTGCGCGCAAATTGGCCGTTATGTTTGCCACCGCGTGCCTGTACATGCCCATTACCCGGCCTTGTTCGCGCTTGTTCAGGAAACTCTTCAGTTCGTCGTGGAAATTCGCCTCCAGGCGTTCCAACTCTATGTCGTGCGCACTCATAGTTGACTCCCACAAGGAAACAAAGCCCCGCGCTATGGCGGGGCTTTGCGTTTGGTGGCCGAGTAGTTGCGTGTTACAGCGCGACGTAGCCGGCTTCGACGGCGAAGTTGATATCCACGGCTTTGACCACGTGCCCCGCGTCCGTTGCCTGCACACCGAGCACGTCGCCGACCGGCTTGCCGATGCCGGCGATAATGGCTTTCATCAGCGCTTCGCGCACCGTGCCTTCGCGCACCGTGCCTTCCAACTTGGTGGCGCCCTTCTTGAGCTTGGCGGTGGTGTCGAACGACGGCGGGCGACCCTTGCGGCCTCCTTCCGTCGGCGCGGCTGCGGCGGCTTTGGCGGGCGTCTTGGCCGGGGCTGCGGCCTTGGCTTCCTTGGCGGGGGCCTTGGGCTTTTCCACGGCGGCCTTGGCCTTCTTGGCGGGGGCCGTCTTGGTGGCGGTGGTTTTCTTGGCTGCGGGCTTTGCCTTTTTCTCTTCGGTCGGGGTGCTCATCATGTGCTCCAGATTGTAGGCGAGTTTTGGGTCAGAGAGTATCGCCTGAAGACTCTTTTCAACTGCGCGAGTACGAATACTACCACACATAGCGCTGTTGTAAAGGAGCGCCGCAACGCGGACGGGATACTGCGGCAGCGGGCGCCACTGCGGCCCCAGGCGCAGCGCTTGCAGGCCCTCCGACAACGTCAAAACGACCATCTGGGCGCCCTGCACGCGCAGCGCTATAGCTGTGCGGCGGCCATCCCACAGAACGCACGGCGGGGTCATTTGCGTCCTCTGCGCTGAGTGTGGCACACAGCCGCCTGCGACACTCCAAAAATCATACCTATGATATATTGTGGGAACATGCCACGCATCGCACAAATAATTTCTCTTTGATGGTCAGATATCTTGCTTGCGTGGTGTTGCTCACCGCAGTGCGCGCCCCGCGCCCGGCCACGCCGCATTTTGTCTTTGTTATTATCCGAAACGGTGCCATCTAATAAGTGGTACGGGTTGCAGCACGGTGGGTTGTCGCATGTATGTCTACATATACTCGGCCATCGCCCGTTGGCCAAGAAGAACGCTGCGCGTGATGCTTGTACGCTTCTTCCGTCTATAGTAATTCGCCCGTACCCATCCCTATCCCGCGCGGCTATCCAAGGCCAACACTCGTCATTGTTTCGTACGGCGACCTTGCTCCAGAACCTAATTTTTAAACTAATCATTCTGATTCTCCAACCAACGTCGTGCCGCGCCTTGCATGATACGTTCAGGCGTTACTCGACCATACTTTGCTAAGTTTCTAGCTTCAGCGCGCGCGGCAACCCAATCTTCTTGTACCCCAGTTAGAATTTTCTCACCCCACTTGGTAGTGAACGCCGCCAGCGCGGCAGCGAATTCCTGCGGGGTGGTTACGGGCTTGGCCGCCATAGCGCCTCCGTTTAAACGTTAGCTCTATTATACACCCGCCGCCTTCGCTTTACGGCGCGCCGCGCTCTGTTTGGCTTTGATGCGCAGCATGTTACTTTCAAACAGCCGCTCGTTCATAGCAGTGTCGAAGTCTACGTCTTTTTGCCTACGATCTGCGATAGCAGCAAACAATTCCTCCTGGTCGCATTCGCGTTGCATCAGCTTGGCTAGCACGCGATGGTCGGTCGTGGGTTTACCCTTAATGCGGCCTAGGAAGGCGTATACATTGACCACTCCGGCGGTGTTGCCCTGGCGCAGCAACCGGCGCACCAATTGGTCGAAAAGCTCATAGTCCCAAAAAACAGTGAACAGCACTAGATTGTGTGCGTTGCTTTCCTGCAAGTTTAGGCCGTGCGCGGCACTGGCCGGGTGAACATACAGTTCCCCCAATCTATCGGCGTTCCACAAATCCTGTAATTGTTCGCCGCGCTTATCGCTAACGCCGCCAGCTATGTACGGCATGTCGACTAACTTCTGACCACGGTATTCAGCTATGCGCATTATATCGTGCTTAAACTCGTATCCCACGAGCACCTGTTGGCCGTTTAGCTCCCCCATCAACTCGTCAAAGGCTTCCAGCTTTGCCTCGTGCAGCGTAATAAAGTCCTGCGCGGTGCGTTGCTTGGGCGCTCCGGTAAGTGGGTCTATTACCTGGCGGTATATGGCACCACTGCAAAACTGCCGCAGCTTGCCACTGGCCACCCCAGCATTGGGGGCGCGTATGGTTTCCTTGTCGATAATGGTGAAGTATTCTTCCTCAAACTCGACATACTTGCTGTAGAGCTCGTCGGGGATATCGTAGTACACGGGTACGATGTTCCGCTTCGGCAGCTCCAGGTAGTCCTCCGCCGCCATGCGCAGCGCCAGCGGCTTAAGCCGCTCGAAAATAAGCGCCTTAGCGCCGGGGGCGGGCTCAAAGCCAAAATCCCCATGCGGCTGAAAAAACTGCGCGCGGTAGTGCGTGTAGAACCGCCCCAGCGCCTTACCCCGATCCAGCGTAAAGCACTGCCCGAACAGCTTGAGCAAGCCGCGTGCGCCGGGGCTGCCCGTAAGGCCCCATGCGCGGTCGAACCGGTGCAGCCACTTTTGCCAATCCTTGTAACGCTTGCTGTCGTGGTTGGCCATCATGGTCAGTTCGTCAAACACAATGCCGTCCACCCAACCCTTACGCAGCCAGTCCTTAAGCACGCCGCTGCTGATTAACCAGCGCAGCCCGTCGTAAGTAACCACGTATATCTGGTGGCGGGTCTTAGCGTCCTCGGCCTTGTTGTCGCCGTGTAGCAGGCACATGTCCAGATGGTTGAAGTCCGACCACTTCCGCACTTCCCGTGTCCACGTCATGTGTGCGGGGCGCCTTGGCGCGACCACGAGCCATCCTTGGCACATGTTCATCTTGAACAGCATGCTTATGGCCGCCAGCGTTATGCTGGTTTTCCCGAGCCCAGGATCGAGAAAAAGCGCGGCAGCGGCGTGCTCGAGCAGAAACTTCACGGCTTTCCGCATGTAACCCTTCGGCTTCCAGGGCTGCGGCCCATTGCTCGAACCGGGCGCAGATTGCTTCGAGCGCGCCGCAGCGCTCGTCAAAAACTTGGACGTCATAGCCTAGTTTCCTCAACATCCCGTGTATGAAATTCTGGTTGCCATCCGGTACGTGGCCGGGGCGCTTAAATTCTATGAGCAACGGGCGCCCCATGGGCAGCCAGAACACGCGGTCCGGCCACCCAACGTTCCCCTTAACATTGAGCTTAAGCTGGGGGACGCCCAGGTACTCCAACGCGGCGTCCACCACCCACTGCTCAATGTCCTTTTCCAGGACGTTAGCCACCCGTGGTCAACCTTCGCCGCAGGCCGCGCGCCCAATAACCTCCCCGGCCTTAGCGACGCGTACTGGTTCCGGCGGCGGGTCCCGGGTCACGTCCTGTGTCACCTCGGCCACCGCGTACTGGCTAACCTTGCTGTAGTACGCCTGGTGCGCCGCCACCAGCGCGCGAGCCTGGTAGTCAGCATCCGCTGCCGCGCTGTGCTTTAGCGTAGCGGGGGCCACCTTGGGCATCTTGGCCACTTCCCAGGTGTACCAGGCCATCATGGTGCGTTGGCAGCGCTCGTTATAAAACGGCCATGGCACTTCCATGCCGACTGCGGCGGCCATGGCGCCGATAATGGGTAGGTCGAAGTTGGCACCTCGGCTCCACGCGTACAGGCCCGCGCGGGGTGCTGCTTCCTGGGAGTCCATCCACGCGAACAGCGCACGCAGTGCTTGCGCTGGGGAGACGGTGCTGGCGGCGGCCTTGGGCAGCACCATGCGGGCGGCCTCCGCTTGCTCCGGCGTCAGCCACCATGCCAACGTTTCCGGATCGATTGTCAGCCCGGCATTCAGGCTTTCCACAGAGTTGATGTACACTTCGAACGTCGGGCCCACGCGGTCCCCAACCATATCGAACATACACGCGCCGATACTGAGCACCGCGCACCCGGCGCGTTTGCCCAGCGTTTCCAGGTCCAACATCATGTTTCCGTACATGTCAAAGCTCCTTAACTACGACGTGAATAATCATAGCCGTGCCTGCAATACCCAAGGCACCCACTGCCCACCACAAATCCGCTAGTACTTGCACGTGCCCCCCTTAGCCTTACTGTGTTGGCACCAATCGCAGTGCTTGCCGGGCTTAGGCTTGAACTGCGTGTCCTTAAACATAGGGGCCACGCGCTGTTCCCATTTGTTCTGCAACATCTTCTCGTCCTTCTTGTAAAATACGATGGGTTCTTCGTCCTTGGGGTACACCACACCCTCGTCCGTAAAGGCGAGCACCGGGCGTACTTCCTCGATGTCCGGCACCATCTTGAACGCGGCCAGCGCGTACAAGTCCAATTGCAGGATGTACTCGCCCGCCTTGTAATCGCTGTACTTGCCGGTTTTCCAATCGATCGGCTTGAACACCAGCGTTTCGTCGTCCTGCAAACGCACGCCGCAGTCCAGCTTAATGCGTACCCAGGTCGTGTTCCAGTCCTTCCACCCACTGGGCTGCCATTGTTGGGTGAACGCCCACTGGTCCTCCACCACGATGCCGCTACCGGGCGTTTTGTACAGGTCGCGCAGTCCTTTGAACTCTTCCTTAAAGGTACCGAGCTCTTTGTGCAGCGTGCGTGCCCGGCCTTTAATGTAGTCCTCCGCTGCGGTGTGGATGGCGGTACCGCGCGCCATGGCGGGGTTCTCCGGCTCGGGCACCTTGTCGATATGTTTCTTCTTAAACTGGTACGGACATTTATTGTAGTCCGACCAGCGGCTGAACGACCAACTCTTAACTCCGTTACCTTGCGTTGCCATGGTGGCGCTCCTTTAAGCGGCTTTGCTCCAGCCACGGCCGATGTTCCAACGGCTGAGGTCCGGTTCAGGTTCGATAAGATCTTCCAAATGGCCGTAGTCCGGCCCCCACTCACCGTCGGAGAGCAACGGCACGTCGGTTTCGATGCTCATCATCGCGTCGCGAAGAATAAGCGCCTCTCGCTTGGCGGCCTTCTTGGGCACGCTAATAACGTTTTCGTCGTACACGGACACCATAAACCGGCCATCGCGCAGCACGTCGTGGTAGCGGATAATGCTCTCCTTGGTGATGTCCGCGCTGCTGCCCTGCATCAAGTAGTTGATTAGCTTGTACTCAA
>JAGWWT010000061.1 GCA_018970245.1 Patescibacteria group bacterium | reverse complement strand
GGTTGGAAACCGAATATTTGAGAGGACATGATGTATGCAATCAAGATCGTGGAATGTCCCGATGGGAGCCAAAATGAATCCTGCGGCAAGTTCCTCATGGACTGTGACTTTGAGGCTCGCGAAGGACGCGGCGAAATCGGAGTGTGCGAAAATATCTTCGACGCCATGCACTTCGATAGCCTCCTGCACGCCGTCAGCTACTGGCGCACGCAATCTACCACAGTGCCCCGACGCCCGACCGATGGGAAGCCGAACCGTCCGCTGACGGCGTATTCGGTGAAGTTCGAGAAGGTCTGATGAAGGGCGTCTTTCGCCGGGTAGCCAATGGCTTCGTTCCGGCCATGCCATCGGCGGAACAGATGTTGAGCCGGGTTCCGATGGGAGCCGAGGTGATGATCTCGGTTAGCCGCCCTCGGAACCCCGGCCAGCATCGGAAGTTCTTCGTTCTCCTCCACCTAATTTTCCAGAATCAGGAAGAGTGCCAGACCGAGACCGAACTGCGGGCCAAGATTCTCGTTGCGACCGGCCATTGCGATACCTTCCCGTTGAACGATGGCAGGATTGTCGCCATCCCGCATTCAATGTCAGAAGAGAGTATGCCAGCGGACGATTTCGAGGACTTCTACGAGAAGGCCGTTGAGTATATCGTTAATACGATCATACCAGGGTTGGACAAAGACCTTCTGGAAAGGGAGGTCAACGATATGATAGCCTTTGATCCTACCAAATATGGTTACACCATAAGATAGGTAAGACAATGAAAACGATGCTAACAGTCGCCGGCGCGCTTCTCTGCATTGGGTTGCCTGTGGCAGCGCAACAAGCGTCAAAATGCGGCCCAACGAAAGAGGTTATTGACGATCTTCGGACGGAATATAACGAAACGGTTGTCGGCGCCGGGAAAGATGAGAAGGGCAATACAGTCATCGTGACGGCCTCTCCCAACGGCGAAACGTGGACGGCCTTAGTCGTCTCTGTGAAGGATGGCGCCGCGTGTGCCGTGGCAGCCGGCAAGGGCTGGAAGGCCATCCCTCCCGGCAAGGATATGTAATGGATGAAAAATACAATGTGATCTTGGCCGATCCGCCTTGGCATTTTCGGACTTGGAGCCGGAAGGGCGAAGGCAAGTCAGCGATACGTCACTATTCCGTAATGGACCTGAAGGCCATCCAAGAATACCCCGTTGAGGGGTATGCGGCGGACGATTGCGCCCTGTTCATGTGGATTACTTGGCCGATGATTTTCGAGGCCGAAGCCGTGATGCACGAATGGGGGTTCAAATACTCCGGCCTTGCCTGGGAGTGGATCAAGTTCAACCCGGCTACCGGGAAATACGCCTTCGGCCCCGGCTATGGCACGCGAAAAAACTGCGAGCCATGCTTGTTGGGCCGGCGTGGCAAGCCCAAGCTGAAAAGCCGCTCCGTGCGTGACTTCATCCTGGCTCCGCGCCGCGAGCACAGCCGCAAGCCGGATGAGCAATACGGGCGCATCGAGGCGATGTTTGATGGCCCGTACCTAGAGATATTTGCCCGCCAGACGCGGGAGGGATGGGACGCAATAGGGGATGAAACGGAAAAGTTCAAATGAGTGCTACTAGCCGGATTATTCGCGCCATGATCTTCGTGGCGCAGGACGGTAAATGCTTCTATTGCGACCGGCCCTTATGGGGCGCTGTCGAAAGCAAGGGGAAGCAGTTTGACTCCAACCATACCATCGATCATGTGGTTCCGCGTTCTGATGGCGGACAGGGCGGGCGCAATCTGGTGATCGCGTGTCTCCGCTGCAATCAGGACAAAGGGCACCGGATGCCGACAGAAGACGAGATACAGAGGGCTATCGCCCTACACAACAAAGTCGCGTACCTGATCGAGGCTTTTCGCGGGCTACCGCTTACTGGTTGGTCGTATTCCAAGGATGCTACATAGCATCACCATGCCAACCATCCATCCACAATAATCATACCATAGGAGCCAATTGACCATGAGGCCACCCGTTGATCTCACGGCTCTATCATATGCCTCCAAGGCAGAGCGAGCCGCGAATGCTAAGAACTACGATAATGCGCAGTATCTTTTTGGGCAATCACTTAAGACGGATAATCGTGTGTGGTCCGCCTGGGCGAATATGGCTACCGTCGCCCTTGATCAATCGCAATTCGTGAAGGCCGAGGTATGCTTCCGCCGCGCCCTGCAATTGGGCGATTGCTCACCGGAAATCATGTGCTCTTACGCCGATCTTCTGTGTATGAAAGGTGATTTCGCGGAGGCGAAGAAGGTTCTAGACCGGGCTGACGCCATCGCGCCAAACAACTATAACGTCTTCTACAGCCTATCATTCTGGTATCAGAACCAGGACATCCTCGATAAGTCAGACTATTACCTGCGTCGGTGCATTGAAATACGCCCGAAGCACAAACCGATCAAAACGGCGTTGGTCCACAACACGCTAATGATGGAAAACTTCAAAGAGGGCTTTTATCTCTACGATCTCTACATCGATGCGGTAGAGAACAACTCTGTTATCACCATGCCAATGAAACGGTGGAATGGCGAGCCTCTTGATGGGAAGTCTCTTTACATATATTGCGGTCATGGCATTGGCGATTTTCTTCAGTTCATAAGATATGTCGCGTATATCCCTCAGAATTGCCACATGGTGATCATCGATTTGCACCCGGAGCTAACGCATCTCTTCGCGTCGTCTCTGGCAACGCAGTGCTCAATTGCCTATCGGGCTTATGGGCAACCCCTTCCTAATACGGACTACTACGTCAACTTGACCAGCTTACCGCATATCCTGGCGAAGCTACAGGGGACCGATCTTATCCCGCTCAGCGGCGCTCCTTACCTCCGACGCATGGACAGCACGAATTACCTCGGCCAGAGGAAGGAAGGGCATTACCGGGTAGGCATCGTGTGGAACGGTCATACGGCCCGCCGCTGGTTCCCTGGCCCGACCATCCACGATTTCATCGGGCCATTGCTGTCTGTCGATAACGTCGAACTCTATTCCCTGCAAGTTGGGCCGGCTGTCGGTGACATCAGAGGATGTGGTTATGAGAACCTAATTACCGATTGCAGTCCGCTCATGCGTTCGATGGCGGAATGCGCTGATGTGATGTATGAACTCGATTGCGTCGTCACCATCGACACATCGATTGTTCATCTGGCGGGGGCGTTCGGCATTCCGGCCCATCTGATCTTGAGGGCGGAATCGCCAGACTGGCGATGGGGCAGGGGTTGCGACGGAAGTTTGTGGTACGACTCTGTGACCATCCATCGCCGTGGCTATGGGGAACCGTGGGAGAAGGTTGTTAGCCGGGCGGCAGCGGTTATCGATAGAACAATTGGCCCCCAACGCTCGCAACCTGTTGCAGTTTCGATGCCCATAGCGGCGGCTTCACCATCGATTCCGCATAGTAGTACAGAGCCCCATCCGTAATATCAGGCACGGTTCCTACGATGGCGTCGGCAGCGAGGGTCATCACGTCGATGGCCCCCTGCTGATTAAGCCAATCCAGCGAGATGATTTTCGGATAGTTAGGATCGTTGAGGTTCCAACATGAGAATTGGAGTCTGGCGAGACAGGCACTCTTGATCGAACCATCCCCGAACAGATGGTGGTTGAATCCATGGATGGCAATGTATTTCCTGGCTGCGTTGGCGCGGTTCAGAACCACATCCATGACAGCCTGCACTCCTCTGAT
>JAGWWT010000060.1 GCA_018970245.1 Patescibacteria group bacterium | reverse complement strand
AGGGCCATCGGAACGCCATGTGCTGACCAACCACCCGCCCATCCTCAAACCGACGTGGCATATGGGAATCCAATTTCATTTTGAACAAATCCTGATATTGCTCCATTGTGCGCTGGTAATAATCTGGTCCCGAAACACCACCGGTGTCCTCACAAATCACAATGAAGCCTTTGGGATCAAGAATGCGTTTCATCTGGGCAATCGCTTGCTTGCATTCCTCATCAGTCAAATGCTGAAGGACTGTATAAGTAAGAATTAGGTGAACGCTTTTAGCTGTAATTTTAGATTGCACATCGGCAAATGAATTTACACAATGAATGAGATAATGCGGCTCTAAAGAAAGAGCGATACGCGCCAGTTCTGAATCTCGTTCTATTCCAATCACTTCATCCGCAAACTCTCGAAGAACAGGCAACATACGACCGTAACCACATCCAAATTCCACTCCATATTGCGCAAATATGAGGTCTCCTCTTTCATATAGAAATTTACGGAGGTCATGCTGCTCGAAATAAGTACGCCGCATCGCCGCCGGCCAGTAAGCATCACCTTCGGCATTGATTGCCCCAACTACTTTGCGGATACCATACGGTTGAGTCATATCGTTTTCTCCAAACGAGCGCAAATAATCGGGGTTTTCTCGCGGTTGATGCGATCAATAAAATTCAGGTCCGGCTCATCCGGAGCTTGCGGCGTCAGATGGAATTTGCGGCACTCGAATTCGGCCGTGAATAATAACTCGTTTTTGAAGCGGAGCTTAGCGTCTACCTTCTTTGCCTGCTCAACCTCGAAAGCGGAAGGTTTGGTCCAACCGCAGTTGCTGCATTCTTGTTGCAACCGGGCCATGGAAACTCGACAATTGGGGCAAATCATCGCTATTTATCCACCATCGCCACGCATTCCGTCCACCATCAGCCTCCATGCTGTTGCAGCCACTCGCGGAACTTGTCCGTTGCCAAGGGCTTTAATGCGGTCCACCCTAAAGGCCACCCCATGAGCCACTCGACCCACGTCGGGTTCAGAAGGCCACCAACCTGAGTCTGTAGATCCGCCTTGTTCTTTGTTCTGCTCGGTCCTGAGCCCTTTGCCGATTGTGCTCTTGGTGTTGGCCATTTGCGCACGGCCGTTGCTAGCCCGTCGCCGCTCGTTGCGCTCGCGCCCTTGCGGTTGTAATTCCCGTGCACCGTTGGCGTTGGCCACAATCCATATGCGCTTGCGTTTATGCGGCGCGCCACAATCATCTGCGCCGAGCACTCCCCATCTTGCATCAAACCCCATTTGGGCCAAGTCTCCGAGTACGGTTCCAAGCCCCCGAGAAGTGAGCATTGGACTGTTTTCCACGAACGCGAAACGCGGTCGTACTTCGCAAATGACGCGGGCCATTTCCTTCCACAATCCTGAACGCGCGCCATTGATGCCTGCGCCGCTTCCGGCTGTGGAAATGTCCTGGCATGGGAAGCCGCCAGATACCACGTCAATAGTGCCGCGCCATGCGGTTCCGTCAAATGTTCGGATGTCATCCCAAACCGGGAAAGGCGCGAGTGTCCCGTCGTTTTGTCGGGCCAGTAGAACGCTGCGGGCGTAGGAGTCCATTTCGACGGCACACACGGTTCGCCACCCGAGCAGCAAGCCTTCGAGTATTCCGCCACCAGCGCCCGCGAAAAGTGCCAGCTCACGCATCACCCACCTGCGCCACGCATTCCGTCCACCGGCGAGCCAACGCGGTAGGAGTCAAACTTACATGCGGCCAGCGGGCCCGATAACATGCCGCCCGTGCCATTACCTCTCCAGGTGTGGCCTTGGCCGCGCGTAGTGACTTTACAGCGCCGTTCCACGCAGACCGCTCCCTGTCAGTGGGAGTGCCTCCATCGAGCCCACAGGCCGTTATAACAGCCTCCCAGAGTAAATCTCTTGGTCTTGGAGGTTTTTCATTGGAGACCTTTTCCGCGTCGCCGTCAGGCGGCGCAATCTTAGTCTTTTGTATAGTCTGAGTATGAGTATAGTCTGAGGGGTTAACACGGTTAACATTGTTTACGCGGTTTACGTTTTGTTTACGATAGTCACGCATGTATTGCCGCAAGTATTCTCGACGTTCCTCTGCGGAGCGCAATCGGTTGTATTCGTCCCAGTTGACTATCTGCCAACCCCATGCACGGTCTGGATGCAATCTCGTGATTCTTCGGCCTTTTTCCTTGGAAGACCGACTTTCAGGATCAGGTGCTTCAAGGACAGGAATGCCAGTCTCGATAATCTCCAGTGGGATGGTTGTGCGTCTCGATATGGCCTCAGCCGTCATATCCACAACGCCCAGACGATTAGCCAAAATCAGCATTTGCTGGAAGGTTACTAACGCCTCCCACGGCCCTTTCGTGGCAAGTGTTCCGTCGAACATGGAAGCGAAAACCTTACTGTACATGCTGTGGATGCCCTGGTGTTTACGGTTAACTATTGTAAACTATTTATATGGAATAGCAAGCAGAATACATTAGATAAATTCCACTTTACCTATCGCTTTGTAGGTGAAGCCTAGCACAAAATGACCTATACTAAGACATGGACAACAAAACCCTCAAAGAATGGCGGCTTAGCCAAAATCTTACCCAAGCTCAGGCGGCTGCGCTGACCGGCTTAACTCCGCGCCATTGGAGAAAGCTCGAAGCCGGTAGCACGCCTGTAAGCCGTCGTCTCGAACTCGCCTGCCACGCTTTAACCCGTCCTATCCGACGAGCGGTATAAAAACTCCGACGAACGGTAAGTTACACCGGTCAAGATGTCCTATACTGGCAGCGTGTTTAATTATGTAGAGGAGATGGCAAACATGAATCACACGCCGACGCCGTACGAGGCAACTATTGAGGCGGATACTGACCCAGTAACAATCATTAGTTCTGATGGAGAAGTGATTGCACATTGCGGTAGTAAGCAAGTGCCAACAAATCAAATAAATGCCGCCTTCATCATCCGTGCCTGCAATAATCATCAGAATTTACTAGAGCGGCTCGCGCATGCCGTGTGGGTGATGCGCTCGTGCGCCCAAGCAGCTCAAGAGGGCTCCGCCCAGTATGACAAGCTACATGCGGCAGCCGATGACGCTGAAACAGCCCTCAAACTCGCCCGTGGCGAATGAGGAGATGGCAAACATGAATCACACGCCGACGCCGTGGGAAGTCTATAAACCCATGAAGGGAAAATACCGCGGCGATTTTGCCGTAGGTACGACGCATAAGAAAGACCCGCTGTTTTGTTATCTCGCGAAAGGTCGCGACGATATACAAGCTGCCAACGCCGCCTTCATCGTTCGCGCCTGCAATGCGCACGAGAAATTCATAGAGACATTAAAAGAACTAGAAACGGACTGCTTGCATCTTATGCAGGCTGCCGGTGTCCCGAATGAAAAAATCACAAAGCCCTATGCCAATTCAATGCTGGGGCGTATCCAGGCTGCCCTCAAGCTCGCCCGGGGTGAATGAAATGTGCATGCCAAACGAATCCGACGAGCTTGAGCGCATCATGCGCGATGCCAAGGTTGTTGACTGGTTCATTGAAGCGTTGACGCGCAGTCCGCGCGCGAGCGGGGCACGAAGCCTCGCGCCATCCCTGCCCGACGCTGGCTCGGGGGCGGACAGCCAGCACGATTTTAACCGAGACAGTCAAGCGACGGGAGTCTGACATGCGTCTGCCCAAACAATTCACGTGGGACTGGTTCACCCATCAGGCGCACCGGCGCTGGCCGAAGTCGCCACCGCCGCCTTCTCGTGGCTGCTGGAGAGAGGCCACCCTGTGGCTGCGAGAAAATAGACATCT
>JAGWWT010000003.1 GCA_018970245.1 Patescibacteria group bacterium | reverse complement strand
CCTTCTCTCACTCGGAGCAAGGTCGCTCACATCGATTGCTACCATAAAATGCTCGCTCTGCTACGCAGAATCGCTCGTATTTTATGGGCAATCTTCGTGAGCTCGATCGCATTGCTCCTCGTGCTCGAAGAATATCCGATGGGATCTTGAATACGATGAACAAAAAAAGCGGCCCCGAGGGGACGCTGACGCGACGCTATCGAACATTGTGAAGCTTCCTCATCTCACGATTTAGTGTCGAGCTACCGGTCTTAAAGATGACGCTGCTTCACGTACACGGCCCGCAGTCTTCTGGAGGTCTTCAAGCTCGACCGACTCTTCTGACGTGATGCACCTATCGACCCGTTTGCCGATCAGCTCGACCCGTCTCTTATTGAGTTTTTTCCAGAGCGCTCTTGAAAGCGCGGGTACGTTCCGAAGCCTGACTTTGAGCCTCCACACAGTTCCAGGCACTCTCGGAACAAGCTCGACATACTCATCGAGTGCTCCTAAAGTCTGAGAAACACCATTGACATGGAGTTTGGTTTTGAAAGCTATCTGATGAGTCGTTGCCCGACGACCGCAGTTGATTAAGGCTTCCAGGATCAATCTTTGGCGTTGTTTCAATCTTTTCATTATCGTCCTTTCGGTTGCTTGCGGCAAAATACCATTTTAATGTATATTGTGTCAATAATAACGTAAATGAGCGTGTGATATATTTGAATCCTAATCGTCTTAATTTAAATCAACCAACCATGCTTATCCCAACAGTCATAGAGAAGTCTCCGATGGGCGAGCGCGCCTACGATATCTACTCGCGCCTTTTGAAAGAGAACATCATCTTCCTCGGAGGACCGATAGATGACAATGTGGCGAACATCATAATCGCGCAGCTCCTGTTCCTGCAATCAGAAGACGCCAAGAAGGAGATCTCGATGTATATAAATTCGCCTGGCGGCTCGGTCACGTCGACGCTGGCGATCATCGATACGATGCAGCACATAAAGAACGACATCTCTACCGTCTGTGTCGGCATAGCAGCTTCGGGCGCCGCTCTGGTCCTGTCGGCTGGAACCAAAGGGAAGCGTGTCGCGCTTCCGAATGCCGAGGTCATGATCCACCAGCCGCTCGGGGGAGCAGAAGGCCAGGCGTCCGACATAGAGATCAGCGCCAAGCATATCCTGAAGACGCGCGAGACACTGAACAAGATGCTCGCCAAGAATACCGGCCAGACTCTGGCCAAGATCGAGAAGGATGTCGACCGCGATTTCTTCATGAACGCGGAAGAGGCCAAGAAGTATGGCATCATCGATGAGATCATGGCCGGGAAGAAATGACATGCGGTTGCATCGCTTCTACGCAGAAAAAGAGATAGGGAATGACACGGAGATCGAGCTCAGCTCGGCGGAACTGGCCAATCAGATCCGCCGGGTTTTCCGTCTAGGGATCGGCGACTCGATCATCGTCTTCAATGGAACAGGTTTTGATTATGAGTGCAAGATTGACAGCTTCGGCAGCGGCGATAAAATTAAGAGCGACAGCTACATAAAACTCATCGTCAACTCGGTCTCTCGCAGCCGTTGGAATTGCGAAAGGAAGATCTATCTTTGCGCCGCTCTTGTAAAAAAGGACAACTTCGAATGGATAGCCGAAAAGGCCACTGAGCTCGGCGTGAGCGACGTGATCCCAGTGATCGCCGAACATTCGGAGAAGAAGTCCGTGAATGAGAGCAGGCTGAAGAAGATCGCCATCGAAGCGAGCGAGCAGTCGGGACGCGGTGATGTACCTATGATCCATGAGATCATGGGCGTGAATGATGCTGTCGAGTTTGTGAAGTCCCGAATGGGCGCGGCCGTGCTTGCGTTTCATACCGAAGGCGAGCGTTTTGAACACGGGTCGTCATCAGATAAGACGAAGCCGCTCGCAGTTTTCATAGGTCCGGAAGGCGGCTGGTCTCCTGCCGAGATCGACATGTTTCACAAGGAAAGGATCCTGGTCGTCCAGCTTGGCCCGCAGATCCTTCGGGCCGAAACCGCCGTCATCGCTGCCCTATCGCAAGTCGTGTTCGTCTGATCTCCGGTTTCATCTTTCAATCGTTTCACAAATCAAAATGGCGCCTAAAACAGTATCGGCGCCATTTTGATTTCTGGTATCGATCTCTTATTTCTCTAAGAATTGGAATACCTGTTCATTGGTGAGGACGGTCTCGGCATAGACAGCCGCATGCTCGCGGTCGGCGTCTTTGTAATGCGAGACGATGTGCTCGACCTCGGCATCGATTGCCTTTTGATCTGGCTTCAGATCCTCTGCGGCAGCGATCGCATTCAGGATGAGCTGGATCTTGGCTTTCTTCTCGGCGATCGGGCGCCACTCTTTGCGGATGTCCTCGAGAGACTTCTTGGCGTGCTTCAGATAGTCCTCGAGCTTGACGCCCATGCGCTCGATATCGGTCTCGAATTGCGCCTGCGTGCGGTTGAGCTCGCTCTCGATCATGACTTCCGGAAGCTCGATCTTCGTATTCTCGACGAGAGCGTCGGCGATCCGGATGCGAGCCTTCTCCTTCGCCTCGTCTTTCTTGTTCTCGCCGATCATGATGCGGACCTTCTTCTTGAAATCTTCTACGTCAGTGAAATCGGACCCAAGCCCCCGGACGAAGTCGTCATTGAACTCCGGCAGGGAAGCGAGGATGGCGGCTTCATGCTCTTCCGGCGACATCTTCGAATGGTCATGGCCTTCATGAGAAGCGTGAGCCTTCCGCACTCGCAGGATCGCGTCCTCGACGTCTTTATCAGTCACCTCAGACTCCTTAGGGTCGGATCTCTTGATGGCCTCGCTCGCAAGCTTCTTGTAATCGGGCAGCTTCACCGCAGGCACGACTGCAGTGACAGCTTTGAACTCGAGAGGGTTCCCCTTGGCAAGCTTGGTTATCGTGACTTGAGGCTTGCCGACAGCGTCGATCTTGTTATCGATTACTATGTCGACATAGGCGCGCGAGAGAGCCAGCTCAGCCATCTCTTCGAGGATGGCAGGTTCGCCGACCTTGGCGATCAGGATGTTCTCAGGGACCATGCCTTTCCTGAATCCGTCTATCGTCACAGAATCGTTGACCGACTTCAGAGCCTTGGCCCGGTATGTCTCGAGGACGTCCGGCAGGATCGAGCCGGTTATCTCGATGCGCGAGCCGGAAAGAGGCGAAAGCTTAGCCGAATCATATGATTTATTTTGCATGAAGCGAGTCTACATGAAGGAGTGACAGAGGGCAAGAAGAAGTATGAAGTATTAGGTATGAAGTATTAGGTATGAAAGACGAAAAATGGAGAAGCGGTCGCTTCTCCATTTTTCTCTCTAATATCTAATCTCTAATATCTAATCTCTGTCCTTAAAAATTCTGCGAATCAAGTCCCTGAGTCGACGCGTTCAGATCCCGCTGGAGCGAAGCCGGGTCGCTGGCGGTGCTAGTGATCGTCGGGACAGGAGTCTGGGTCGGCGCAGAATTATCGACGGTCGTGGTGGTGTCCATAGGTATGGCCTGCTGGTTGATCCTGGAGGCGAACAGGTACAGCGCGGCCATGATGAGGATGAGGACTATGACCAAGGTGGCGACGATCGGGCCGACTTTCTTCTGGCCGTTGTGGTCGTGGCCCATCGGCGCTCCGGCCTGTCCCGGCATATTCGACGGCGCGCTGCTATTAATAGGTGACTGCTGGTTTGGCTCCATTGATTTTTTGTTTATTGATAATGGTTAAGGAGTGGATGTGGGGGTGGCAGAATCGGTCGGCGACGGGCTGGCCGTTGGAGATGGGCTTGCTGAATCGGTCGGCGACGGGCTGGCAGATGGGCTAGGGGACGAGCTAGGAGACGGGCTGGGCGAAGCCGTCGCTGTAGGCGAAGGCGAAGATGACGGGCTCGGAGACGCTGATACGGACGGGGAAGGCGTAGGCGAAGCCTCTATGGCGCCATCTTGCCCGATCTTAAGGCCCATTGAATGCGCTATGGATATGACGACCGCGACCAAAGCCCTCTGAGCATCCTTAACGGCTTGGATGGCGGCTGCGCCGGCCTGGCGCGGGCGGCTGAGGTCGACCATCGGACCGGTTGTAGAGGCGGTCGACGTGGCTGTCGAGCTGGCTGAGATCACTGGGGTCGACGAAAGAGATGACAGGCTGGCTACGGCCGCCTTTGCGGCTGCGAGCTTGGCATCGGCTACGACGAGCAGGCTCTTGGCGTTGGTCATGTTACGGCCGCTCTGTGCCGCCGTTTGGATCCGATCGGCGATGCGGTTCCTGATCTGTTCGAGATTGTTCAAGGCCCGGTTCAATTGGTCGATCAGATTCCCGAGCCGGTGCTCGAAGACGTCCTTCCTTATGCGGTTCTGCTCGCCGCGTCCGGGGGCGCCATTCTCGGTCGATGAGCCGTTGCCCTCTGTTTCGCTCCTCATGATCCCGTTTTCGCGTCCGCGCAGCATGGTCGAAGTGCTGGTTGAAGCGAAGCGGCGATCCTCGAGCATGGCGTTCCTGCTGGTCTGGTTGTTGCGGGCGTTCTCCATGTGCTGCTGGTAATCCTGACGGATCTGCTGGCGGATGTTCTGAGGGGCATTCTCAGAGACGGCTGCAGATGATCCGGTTTCTCCGCCCTGGTCTTCTTGGGCGCTAGATATCGCTGGGATGGCAGCTAATGCCAGCGCGGCGATGCCTAATATAAGATAGCTTTTCTTCATATTTTAGGATTAGTCAATAATGTCCATGTATATCATGGGCATAAGCATTATATATAAAAACTCCAAAACAAAAAAGCCGCTCTGTGAACGGCCTTTTTGTTTATATAACCAAGATCGATGATCTAGGCTATTTGATCAGGTAGGCGACTATGAGGAGGGCGACTATGTTCAGGATCTTGATCATCGGGTTGATGGCCGGGCCGGCGGTATCCTTATATGGATCGCCGACAGTGTCGCCGGTGACGGCAGCTTTGTGCGCCTCTGATCCCTTGCCGCCATGATTGCCTTGTTCTATATGCTTCTTGGCGTTATCCCAGGCGCCGCCTCCGGAGGTCATCGATATGGCCACGAATAGGCCGGTGACGATCGAACCGACGAGCAATCCTCCCAGGGCCACAGGGCCGAGGACGAATCCGACGATGATCGGAGCGAGGACAGGTATGAGGGCCGGGATGATCATCTCTTTGATCGCGGCGCTAGTGACGATGTCGACGGCGCGGCCGTAATCGGGCTTGGCTGTGCCATCCATGATGCCTTTGATCTCGCGGAACTGGCGGCGGACCTCGTCGACGACTTTACCAGCCGCCTTTCCGACAGCTTCCATAGATAGCGCGGCGAAGTAGTAAGGCAGGAGGCCGCCTATGAACAATCCGACGATGACATTCGGGTCAGATAGGCTGAAACCGACCATTCCGTGAGTGGCTTCGGTATAGGAAGCGAAGAGGACTAGGGCGGCTAGGCCGGCTGATCCGATAGCATAGCCTTTGGTGACGGCTTTGGTGGTATTGCCTACAGCGTCGAGCGGATCGGTGACGTCGCGGACTTCCTTGGGCAATTCGGCCATTTCGGCGATGCCGCCGGCGTTATCGGTGATCGGACCGTAAGCGTCGATGGCCACTATGATCCCCGCCATGGAGAGCATGGACATGGCGGCGACCGCGATGCCGTACAAGCCGGCGAAATAATACGAGGCGAGGATGCCGAGGACGATCGTTATGAGAGGCCACGCAGTGGCCTTCATGGACACCGCCAAGCCCTGGATGATGTTGGTGCCGTGGCCTGAGGCAGAAGCTAGGGCGATGGATCGTACAGGCTTATACTTGGTCGATGTGTAGTATTCGGTGATGATCACAAGGAAGCCTGTGACGATGAGTCCGACGAGCGTGCAGCCGAAGAGGTCGGCGACGCTGTAGGTGCCGTTGAGCTTCATGAGCAGGTTCGTGGTCGGATAGAAGGCGATGGCAGCCAGGACTCCGGCTACGACCAGTCCTTTATACATGGCGCCCATGATGTTCATGGAGCGGCCGAGCTTGACGAACCACGTGCCGATTATGGAAGCGATGATGGCGATGCCGCCGAGCGCGAGAGGGTAGACCAGAGCGCCGTGGAATCCGGGGAAGATAGTGGAGCCGAGCATCATGGCTGCGATCGTGGTGACAGCATATGTCTCAAAGAGGTCCGCAGCCATGCCGGCGCAGTCTCCGACGTTGTCTCCCACGTTGTCGGCGATCACGCCTGCATTCCTTGGGTCATCCTCGGGGATGCCAGCCTCGACTTTGCCGACCAAGTCAGTGCCAACATCGGCTGCCTTGGTGAAGATGCCGCCGCCTAGACGGGCGAAGACAGAGATGAGCGACGCCCCGAAGGCCAGACCGATCAGCGACGATACAGTTCCGGTTATGGAGTAGAAGACGGTCACGCCGAGAAGAGCCAGGCCGACGACGAGGAGGCCGGTGACTGACCCTCCCTTGAAGGCGAGCGACAGAGCCGGAGCGAGGCCGTCGCGGGCCGCTTCAGCAGTCCGGACATTGGCACGGACGGAGACATTCATGCCGATGAATCCAGCGGTGCCTGACAAGATAGCGCCGACGAGGAAGCCGATGGCTATCTCCACGCCAAGAGTGATCCAGAGCAGAATGAATAGGATCACAGCTATCATGCCGATGGTCTTGTACTGGCGCGCCAGATAGGCTTTGGCGCCGGCCTGAATGGCGGCAGCGATCTCTTGCATCCGCTCATTGCCGGCAGGCTTTTTGTTAATTGAACCGATGAGGAGCGCTCCGTAGCCTATGGCGACCAGGGAAGCGATCAGGGCGAACAGGACGGAAGTGGTCATAAAGTCAAAGTCTTAAAATCTAATAAAGTCGCGTAATGAAGCCGATTCTAGCAGAAAACGGCTCAAATGATAGGCTTGACAGAGGATCGATTCAGTTTTATTACACCAAGGCGTAATCGAGCGTCTTGCGTTCCAAGTCGGCGGAAATGACATTGAAACGGACGCTGTCGCCCAGGCGGTAGCGTTTTTTGGTCTTCTGGCCGACCAAACAATAGTTCTTCTTGTCGAGCTCGTAGAAATCGTCGAGGCTCCGTAGAGGGACCATGCCTTCGCACTTAGTCCCTTTCTCTTCTATGTAGATGCCCCACTCGGTGACGCCGGTCACGGTGCCTTCGAATTCGGCGCCGATGCGGCTTTGCATGTACTCTACTTGCTTGTATTTGACCGAAGCGCGCTCGGCTTCGGCGGCGGCGATCTCGCGCTCTGTAGAGCGCATGGCGATCTGGTCGAATCGGGCTAGATCGCGATCGCCGAATCTCTTCACATACAGGTGATTGGCTAATATGCGATGCACCAGAAGGTCCGGATAGCGACGGATAGGAGAGGTGAAATGCGTATAGAACGGGAATGCTAGACCGAAATGGCCGATATTCTTGGTCGAATAGATGGCTTTGGACATGGAACGGATGGCCGCGGTCTTGATGAGCGAAGCTTCCGGGGCACCTTCGATGCTCTTCAGCATGGCGCTCAGCTCTTTGGAACTGATGTCGCCAGTCTCTGGGAAATAATGGCCGAGGGCGCGGACTAGGATCCCGAGATCGACGATCTTGTCCTTGTCCGGCACATCGTGGATGCGGTAGATAGCGCCAGTCTGACGGCCGTTGCCGTTCTTCTTTATGGAATCGAAGGTGAACTTGGCGACTTCGCGGTTGGCGAGGAGCATGAATTCTTCCACGAGCTTGTGGATGTCGGTCCGGACCTTTCGATAGACGCCGATAGGCTTGTTGTCGGCGTCGAGCTTGAATTTTATCTCGTCCTGCTCGAACTCTATGGCGCCAGCGGCGAATTTCTCTTTTTGAAGGATCTTGGCCAGCTTGTTCAGGGCTGTGAGCTCTTCGCGGTAGGTCTCTTTCTTGCCATCCAGAACCTCCTGACCCTCTTCATACGTGAACCGCTTGTTCGAATTGATGATGGTCTTGCCGAACCAGCGGCCATGGATCTTGCCATGGGCGTCCATGGTGAAGATAGCCGAGAATGCCAGCTTGTCAGAGCCGGGATTCAGGCTGCAGACGTCGTTCGAAAGCACTTCAGGCAGCATGGGTATGGTGCGGTCTACGAGGTAGACGGAAGAGCCGCGATGGAGCGCCTCCTTGTCGAGGGCCGATCCTTCTCGGACATACTCTGAAACATCTGCGATGTGGACGCCGATCTCATAGAGCGATCCTGGCAAAGCCCGGAAGGAGATAGCGTCATCGAAGTCTTTGGCGTCGACGGGATCGATCGTGAAGGTCAGCGCATCGCGGAGATCGCGGCGGCCATTAGCTTTGCCTATCGTGGCGATCTCGTGAGCCATGATCTCGGCCTTGCGCCGCTCGATCTCGGCCGCTTCATCGAGGACTGGAGCCGGGAATCGGGTATCGAAGCCTTTGTCGAGCACGATGGATTCCATCTCCACGTTGTGCTCGCCCTTGGCGCCTAGGACGCGGATGACTTCGGCGGTTGGGAGGCGCTTCGGGTCGGTCCAAGAGGCCAGCTTGGCCTGGACCTTGTCGCCGTGCCTAGCGCCGCCCAGCTTGTTCGCGGGCACGAAGAAATCGGTATATGCGCGGTTGTCGTCCGGCGAGAAGCCGGCGGTCCGATTTTCGAGCTGGATGGTGCCGACGAAGATTGTTTTGGCTCTCTTTACCACGCGGATTACCTTGCCGGTCTGGCGGATCATTCCCGGCCGCCTTGGAAGGACTGTGAACTCGACTGTATCTCCGTTCAAAGCCGTCTCGAGGCCGCCCGCCTCGATGAGGATGTCTTCGGGAAAAGGCCGGGCTTCATCATTGATGAATCCAAGTCCTTTGCCAGTCGTCATGATGACGCCGATAAAAGGCTTCCTTCGGTGCGAATGGGGTTGTCTGGCCATGTGACCTATTCCTTGGATCCTTCTGCGGGAGGCGTAACGTCAGCCTGCCCTTTGTCCTGCGCGGCTTTCTCAGCTTTTTCAGCTACGATCTCGGCTACGACTTCCGTGGCCGCTTCGTCTGCCGTCTCTTCTCCAGGCTCCCCTTCATCGAGCACCTCGCCTTCATCGCCGGCGGATTTTATGTCTATCTTCCAACCGGTGAGCTTGGCGGCGAGGCGCACATTCTGGCCTCCCTTGCCGATGGCGAGCGACTGCTCGTCTTCAGTGACGGTGACGATCGCGCGATGCTCGTTCTCATCGAGCTCGAGAGATACGACTTCAGCGGGGGACAGGGCCTCTTCTATGAATAGAGCAGGGTCTTCGTTCCATTCGACGATGTCGATCTTTTCGCCGGAGAGCTCGCTCGTGACCGTCGAGACGCGGACGCCGCGCTGGCCGACCATGGAGCCGATAGGATCTATATGCGAATCATGAGATACGACGGCGACCTTAGAGCGGCTGCCTGCCTCGCGGGCGATAGCTTTGATCTCGACGGTGCCTGCGGCGATCTCCGGCGCTTCGGTCTCGAAGAGCTTGGCCAGGAATTTGGGATGAGCGCGGGAGAGTTTGAGGACGATGCCTTTCGGCGTCTCTTCGACGGCGTAGAGATAGGCGCGGATGCGGTCGCCGGTCTTCCAGCGCTCGCTCGGGATCTGCTCTTCGTAAGGGATGATGCCCACTGCCCGGCCCATGTCTATGTAGACCGTTCCGCGCTCGACGCGCTCGACGGTGCCGGCTACGACCTCTCCCTCCTTTTCGCCATATTCGCCCATGACCGAGACCTTCTCGGCCTCGCGGATCTTCTGGATGATGATCTGCTTGGCTGTCTGAGCGGCGATTCGGCCGAAATCAGCCTTGGTCTCCAGCGGGAAGACGAGCTCGTCGCCGATCTGGGCGTCGCGCTTTATCTTCTTGGCATCGTCTATGAGCATGTGCTGCTCGGGATTGAAGCGGATCTTTATGTCTTCGACGTTGGCGTCCTTTAGCTCTGTGTGGTCCATCTCCTCATCGCCCTCCATGATCACCTGGTCGCGGTCGACCACGATCTTGACCTGCCAAAACTCGACTTGTCCGGAGTTCTGGTCGAAAGACGCTCTGACGATCTGGCCCTTCTTTCCGTACTCTTTCTTGTAGGCGGTCGCGAGAGCCATGGCGATGGCCTCGAGGGTCTTCTCGCGCGGGATGCCGCGCTCTTCCTCGAGCTGCTCAACTACTGAATTGATGACTTTTAGATCGAACATGATATTTAGTTGTTATTCGATTGTTATTAAATTTTCGACAGTTGCAGGCGACAAGTGGCAGGTTGCAAGTGACAAGTTACAAGTTGCATTTTTCTACCTGCTACCTGTAACCTAATAAAAATGTCCGCTTTCCGGCGAACATGTGCTTGATGGACCAAAGCATACCATATCTATGGAAAAATGCAAGAAAAAACCCGTCTCGAGGAGCGAGACGGGCTATGGATGATATGGCGTTAGGACGCTCTGATTAGTTCAGATCGATAGCGGCGGCCACTTGATCGGGTTCGGTCCAGTACTGATCATGGACCGGCGAACCGGCGGATATGACGGTGATCGGCTGCGAAGCGCCCGTGAGATAGTCAGACAAGGACTGCTGGACGGAAGCCGTGTTGAACACGTCTTCCGATCCGACGATCACTTGGAGCGCAGTGCCATTGGCTGAAGAGAAAGCGCCGGCGCGCACCGTCGGCCGCTCTGAGCTCGGCCCAGCGGTCTCTATCGAGGCCGCATACGATTCCTCGTAAGGAGCTAGCGCGTCGAGTTGGTCTTGGGAGACCGCGTCGGCCACCGGCTGATATAGAGGATAGGACATGAATAGCAGGGGGATGTAGGAGGATGGCACGTAGACTATGTGGCCTAGACCTGGTACATCTGTGGCGAACGCGTTGACCAACTGGGTCCCTGCTCCAGCCTCGAATACGGGGTTGACCACTCCCGCCGGCGGGGCGCTGGACAGCAGTACGGCTTCATTGACGCCGTAAGCGCAATGAAGCGAGGATCCGCTCGACAGGAGCTTTTCCTGGGCGACCTGGACGATCAGACCGCCCATAGAATGGGCGACTATGACCGAGACAGGGGTGCCCTGCTCCTCACACTGGGTCAAGCAGTCTATGACTGCATTGGCATAATCCTCGACGGTCAGATCGCCGAACTCCGGCGCATCGTTCCGTCCGAATGGCAAACCGCTGCCTTCACGGCCTGGAAGCTCGAATAGGATGGCGCGCTTCGCGCCTTTGGCCATGAGGTCTTCGGCGAGCTGTCGGAATGTTTCGCCATTGTGGGCGAGCCCTGATATGCATAATACCGTCGGTCCCGCAGAGATGGCTTGATTCTCCAGCACGGCGCATTCCATCTTGACGTTCACGCCAGGGCGGAGACGAGCCACATATTGCATGTTAGTATCAGCTTTGGCGTTAAATGCCAGGGCCACGGACGCGGCTAAGACGGCCGCTGTCAATACCGAAGTGATTTTCGATCTCATACTTTATTTCCAATGTTCTGACTTTCTGTCGTTATTTTGTTTTCCGCCTATGAAGGCGGGCCGCGATGGATATTACCACAAATTTTAAATTTGTAAAGAGGTCCGGCTGCGGCTCGGCTATTCACATGAAAACCACAGCTTATTCACGCATCCGCCGGCCTTGACTTTTTGACAGATCTGTTAGAATTATACGCAGTATCCGTTGGATCTGTTGGCGCAGTTCAATGGACCTGATTAAGTCATCGCTGCCGTACAAGGACTGAAGAACGAAAGGTAACGATGAGTATCATGAGCACATTAGAAGCAGATGAGAGCAAAGCCGTGCGAGGAGCGCGGTTATGGCACCAGGATTGCCGCATTTGGTCTGAGATACGCGGGCAATGGTCTGTGCGCGTCCCGACGGCAGGCTTGCTGCCGCTCCGGGGGGACGCCCTCCTGGAGCTTGCGGCAAGGAATGGCGTCAGCGTCAGTCCAGAAGCAAAGGCCGTATTCGCGCATCCTCGTTTCGGAGAGGTCACGCCGGAGAACAAAGAGATGATGGGACGCTGGTTCCATCATGATCTTATCGTCCTCCCGGCCGTAGGGATGCTGGAGAACGATCGGCTCGACATCGACAGCGTCGAAGCCGTGGCCGATGTCCTCGGATTCAGCCTGCCGTTCCCAGAGGTCTGCCTGCCGTTAAGGCTGCTGATCTCGGACGCGGATCTGGAATCGCTCGGATTCGAGTGGCTGTTGGTCCTCCATAAGCCGCTCGAGGACGACCCGCGCAAAGTCCCCAGCATACTGGCCATACACCGGCCTGTGGACGGGTTCGACTTCCAAGTCCATGCCCACGTGTATTCCAGGCGACTAGAGGTGCCGAAGGAGTGCGGGCTGGTCCTCTGGAACCATCCGCACGGATCGGAACCGGTGTGATGTCTGCCTGACGTCCCGATAACAGCTTGCTTCATCAGCGCTTCGCCCGCGGGCCTCTCTGGCTCGCGGTTTTTTCATCTGAAAGCCGGCTATGAACAATGCCTGGGCATGCCCATTTTGACGCGGATTTTGGTACAATAGGAGCGATATGTTCGTCGAAGACGCCCAGCTTTACAAATTCATCCTCGATTCAGGGTTGGTCACGCATGAGGACCTGGATTCGGCCAAAGCCGAATCGGAAAAGAAGAACAAGCGCCTTGGCGATGTTCTGGTCAAGGCTGGGAAGATCACGGCTGACAACCTGAGGCGGATGCAGGCATATGTCCTCGGCATCCCATTCGTGGACCTCAAGAACAAGAAGATACCTTTCGAGACGCTTTCTCTCATCCCGGAGCCTATCGCCAGGAGCCACAATATCGTCGCTTTCAAGAAGACGGACCTGACGCTCGAGGTGGCCATGCTCGACGTGAACGACCTTTCGGCCATCGATTTCATAAAGAAGAAGGTGAACCTCAAGATCCTTCCTCGGCTCACGGACACTGATTCCATAAAGGAAGTGCTGGTCCAGTACCAGAAGAGCCTCAAAGCGGAGTTCGGCGACATCATCCAGAAGGAGACGGAGACCCTCAAGATGCTTTCGGAGGAGAAGGGCGAAGCCGCTTCCGAGGCCGATCTCAAGAAGATCGCCGAAGACCTGCCCGTCGTGCGCATCGTCGACACATTGATCAAGCACGCCATCCTCCAGAACGCGTCGGACATCCATATCGAGCCCATGGAAGACCAGGTCCTCGTCAGGTACCGCATAGATGGCCTCCTCCACGATGCCATGGTCCTGCCGCGCCAAGCCGGCCCCTCTGTCTCCGCTCGCATAAAGGTCCTTTCCAATCTCAAGCTCGACGAGAAGCGCCTGCCACAGGACGGCCGCTTCAAAGTCGACATGTCCGATGAGAAAGTCTCGTTCCGCGTCTCGATCCTGCCGACTTACTATGGCGAAAAGATCGTCATGCGCCTATTGCGGGACGCCATCTCCGGGTACACTCTCGAATTCCTGACATTCCACGGCGAGACGCTGGAACGCATCCATTGGGCCCTGAAGCAGGATACAGGCATGATATTGACCACTGGCCCTACCGGATCGGGAAAGACGACGACGCTGTATACGATGCTCGACATCCTGAACACGCCAGACGTGAACATCTCGACGATCGAGGACCCGATCGAATACCAGATGCCGCGCATCAACCAGACCAATGTCAGGCCGGAGATCGGCTTCACATTCGCCCAAGGCATACGCACTCTGGTCCGACAAGACCCGGACATAATCATGGTCGGCGAGATCCGCGACGACGAGACCGCCGCTTTGGCCGTCAATGCGGCCCTCACGGGCCACCTAGTGCTCTCGACCTTGCACACCAATTCCGCCGCTGGAGCCATCCCGCGCCTCTTGGATATGAAGGTCGAGCCGTTCCTGCTCGCATCCACCATAGATATCGTGATCGGACAGAGGCTCGTGAGGAGGCTTACGGATTCCAGGGAGAAATACACCCTTTCGAAGGCCGAGCTGGCCCAGCTCGAAAAGCTCGGGGATCTGTCGCGAGTCTTGGAAGCCTTGAAAGCGGAGAAGATAATCAAATCCGGAGACGGCTGGGCCGATATCCCGTTCTGGAAGCCGGTGGCGGCCGGAGACAACGACGGTTTCAAGGGCCGGAGCGGAGTGCATGAAGTCCTAAAGATGTCCCCGGCCATACGCGACCTCATCATGAAGAATGCCACCTCCGCGCAGATCGAAGATCAGGCCAAGAAAGAGGGCATGCTCACCATGCTCGAAGACGGCATATTCAAATGCGCGGCCGGGATAACGACGATCGAGGAAGTGTTGCGAGTGGTGTCGGAGTAGCATCCAGTATCAGGTATCTTTTTTCACTAACATGTCGCATTTCATCTACAAAGCGAAGCACCAGAATGGCGAGACATACAGCGGCGAAAAAGAGGCCGCCGACCGTTATGAGCTCTACAAGCTCCTCCACGACAGCGGAGACGAGCTGATCTCGCTCACAGAAAAGAAGCGCGCTGGCGGCATACATCTGAATATGAAGATCGGATCATTCGGTTCCGGCGTGAAGACCGATCTCAAGATCCAATTCGCCAGGAACCTCGGCTCCATGATAGAGGCTGGCCTGCCTCTATCGAGAGCGCTCGGCGTGCTCGAGCGCCAGAGCGGCAATAAGAACCTGAAGGGCGTGATAAAGGATCTCATCGCCGATGTCGACAAAGGCAGCACGTTCTCCGACGCGCTCGCCAAGCACCCCAAGATATTCGCGCCCTTGTTCGTGTCCATGGTCCATGCTGGCGAGCAGAGCGGAGGATTGGCTGACGCGCTGAAAGTGATCGCCAATCAGATGGACAACTCCTATGCCCTGACGAAGCGCGTCCGCGGAGCCCTAATATATCCGTGCGTGATCATAACGGCTATGGTGATCATCGCTATCTTGATGCTAGTCTTCGTGATCCCGGTCCTTTTGAAGACGTTCACAGATATGGGCGTCGAATTGCCGCTTCCTACGCGCATAGTCCTGTTCGTCGCCGATCTTGTCCAGCATGACGGCATCCTCCTCGCTCTCGTACTGATCGTTCTGGCTGGCGCCTTCGTTTACTGGTCCAAGAAGCCGAAAGGGAAGATTGTGAACCATCTTCTCCTGCTCAAGATCCCCGTCATCGGCGGTCTCGTCCAGGAAGTGAACTCCGCCAGGACCGCTCGGACCCTCTCGTCGCTCCTGTCATCGGGAGTGGATGTCGTCGAATCGGTCAACATAACGGCGGGCGTAGTCCAGAACGTCCATTTCAAAGCGATCCTGCAGAAGGCCGGCCAAGCCATAGGCAAAGGCGAGCTCATGTCCAAGATCTTCAGCCAGAACGAGAAGCTCTACCCGCCTTTCTTTTCAGAGATGATCTCCGTCGGAGAGGAGACCGGCAAGACCGCCGACATGCTCTTGGGCGTCGCCAAATACTATGAGGACGATGTCGACCAGAAGACCAAGAACATGTCGACCATCATCGAGCCGGTCTTGATGATCATCATCGGCTCGGCAGTCGGGTTCTTCGCTGTATCTATGATCGAGCCGATGTACTCGCTGGTGAACGCCATCCACTAGAGTCGACCGGCGCCCGTTCCTAGTATTCGTACCAATCCACGAGAGTATATGCGCCGCCTGGGCCGGATTCGAAGAGCGAGCTGCCAAGCCCAGAATCATATGTGACGTTCGCCGTGTTCGAGATGACGATCTTGTATGCGGTGACCTCCTTCAGGTGTACGCTCTGCCCGACGTTTATCTGGCCGTGCGAGGCGTAGGTTATGAGGCCGCTAGAGCTCTGGCCAGGCGTTATGGCCGCAGTCGAGCCGCCAGTCTCGGCGCTGTTGTTCTGGGAGATGAGGAAGACATATGCGCCAGGGACGCACGAGTTCGGGCAACCTGCGGCATAGAATTGGGAGCTGGTGTCGACGCTTATGATGCCGCTGCCGGTAGTGTTAGAAGGATTGTCAGCTATTATGGCCACATTCTGGCTGTTCAGGCTGCTGGACATCTGCACCGTCGAGCCCTTGATATCGATGTTCCCAGTCACCCATATGGGCCCGGTGATGGTCACGGTCGAGTTCTTTATAGCCAGGTCGCACGGTATCTTCAGTGGCCCTATGCTCATATCCGACGATATCGTGTACGCGCCGCTGGAACACGAAGCAGTCCCGCCTGCGGCTGCGTCGCTTTCCCACTGGCTTATCTGCGCATCGCTTATCGGCAGCGGCTCGGTCGGCAGGTCGGAGCTGTTCGGGTAGCAGTTCGCATTGGGGCATGGCGATCCTCCGACCGTCGTATTGGGATCGATGACCATATAATGAGCGGCGTTCTGGATCGTGGAATTCTGGATAGTGTGGGCATAAGCCGTCCCTGTAGCGGTTATGCCGCTGATCAAGCCAGAAGCCCCGGCCGATATCACGTCGCCCGCTATCGTGTTACCGGATCCGATCACAGACCCAGACGAGAAGATGTTGCCGGTCACGCTAGAGCTGTTCGTCAGATAGAATCCGCCATTCCCGGACTGGATCCCATAATGGAACGAGATGCCGGTGCCCAGTACGAGATCCATATGGAAGTCCCTCTGGTAGTTTCCTTGGCTGCTCTCGATCGTTATCGATTTAGTATTGGCTCCGCTTTGGGTGAGGATGGTGGATGATCCTGTCCCGAGCGAGATGTTCACGGTCGAGGGCATGTTCTGCCCGGTTTTCACGCGATACAGCGCCTCATCTGCCGCGGCTTGAGCTGCGCCGAAGGCCTGTTTCGAGGCGACGAATCCGGCTGAAGATGAGTAGTGGGCGAGAATGGGCGCTCCGGCATACATGGCGATGGCGAGCGTGATGCTGATGAACAGCAAAGTCAGGAGTATGATCACGTAGCCGCCGGATCTTTTTTTGAGGCTCGTCTTCATTGGTATGATTGATCCAGAATGGCCAGGCCGTCATATGCGGTGGTCGTCGTGGCATGAGAGGAATCGTATGAGAGGTCGATCTCGAAACGCACGGCTGTGGACTCAGGCGTCGTCAGCTTGGTCAGGTAGAAGCCTGTCACTGATATGTCCGATGGCGTGAGGTATTCTATCGGGCCCCCATTCTGCTGCCATGTCATCCTGTTGCCGACCAAGGCGTAGGTCGTAGTCGTCGAGACGGAATTCACAGTCGAGACTATGGTAGTCGACCCCTGCGCCGACGAAGCGGAAGTGATCGTCGAGATGGTGCTGCCGGAGTGCAGGTCATACTCTAGCTTCGTGATGAGGGAGATGGCGACTTGATCGGCTCTGGGAGCCACTGTCACCGCCCTGTACCAGCCGTAAACGTAGTAAAGGAATCCGGAGATGGCGCCTACCAATAGGACCAGGCCGAAGATATATACCAGGACCTCGACCAGCGTGAAGCCATTCTTGGGTTTTCTAATTATTGAAGACATTGTGTATGAGAGTCTCATCTTCCATGACCGGGACCGTCGAGCTTCCTTCATAGACCGATACGAGCGCGTCTCGAGTGCCTGCATCGCAGCTAGAGCAAGAAGTCGACGTGCTGGTGATATCGTATGTCGTGGGATCGCGATTCACCGCATATAGGGTGACAGTGCGGGTGTAGCCGCCTGGTATTATGACCGGAGAGGCAGAGAATCCGTAGCTATAGGTGCTAGTGCTGTAATAGAGATAGTAGGGCGTATCCAGCGAAAGGGGCGCGATATTCGCAGCCCACCCCTGGTCCCGGAGTAGATTCATGGCCTCGACCCCTTCTTCTGCCAGGAGCGAGGCCTGGGTCATTCCCGCCGCCTGATTCGAAAGGCGGAGATACAGCTGCCAAGCTCCTGATGCGGCCGTGACGACGCTTACGACTATCGCCGTAGCTATAAGGAGCTCGACTAGAGAAAAACCGTCAGCGCGGAGATGTCCTCGGAAGCGTTTGGTCATTCACCGTTATTGTATCACGGTGATGTCTCCGTCTGTCCCCACTCCGATGATCTTGGTGTTAGAGGCGTTCTCGGTATCGGTGACAGTTATGGTAGTCGAAGCGTTGGGGGATCCGGTCAGATGGGAGAATACTATGGAAGAGCCTGAAAGCAGGGTGTAGTTTATGACGTATTCGGATGGCAGGGTGGTGGTCTGATCGTCGGAGGCGCTGGGATCATACGAATCGCCGCTGAAATACGTATAGCTGGAGCTGGCGAAGTATACGCCGGCCCCCGAGCCATTCTTGCCGGCTAATGCATCTGCCTTGGCCCGTTCGAGCGTGAAGACTATGCCGTCGGCTATCGGCTTCATCGGCGCAGACGACCGCGCGTTGAAATACGAATACAAGCTCACGCCTAGGAGCGCGAGGAAGATGGCTATGACAACCAAGATCTCTATCAGGGTGAAGCCGCTATGCCGCGCGGACCGCATGGATTTTCCGTGGGAGGTCGACATTAGCCAGATTGTACCAAGCGGCGGTATCGGGGTACAATAGTGCGCATGAAAAAGCCAGAAAAGCGCCTGATCGTCGGGAATTGGAAGATGAACCCGCAAAGCGCGTCGGAAGCCAAGAAGATCGCCAAGACAGCGCGCCAGGCGGCGGCCGGACTGAGCAAGTCCACCGTCGTCATCTGCCCGCCATTCGTGTTCCTGACTGGCGCGAGCTCGCGTTCGGAGGCGCCGAACTTCCATTTGGGCGCGCAATCGCTCTCGTTCCATGAATCCGGCGCACATACAGGAGAAGTGAGCGCCGGCATGCTCAAAGACCTCGGAGCCGAATACGCCATCATCGGCCATTCTGAGACGCGCCAAGCCGGCGACACGGACGAGAATGTCTCAAAGAGGCTCAGGATGGCTCTGGATGCAGGCCTGAAGCCGATACTTTGCGTGGGAGAGAAGGTCCGCGACGATAGCGGCTCGCAATTCGATTTCTTGAGGGAACAGATCAAGGGGAGTTTGGCCGGGACGAGCAATAATGACGCCAAGGACCTGATCTTGGCCTACGAGCCGGTCTGGGCGATCGGCGCTAAGGAGCCCATGAAGCCTGAGGATATCCGCGAGATGGCGATCTTCGTAAAGAAGGTCTTCTCGGACATATTCGGAGGAGATTCTGGCCTCAAGGTCCCTGTGCTGTATGGGGGCGCGGTCAACTTCCGCAATGCGGCGGATATCATCCAGGTGGGGCAAGTCGACGGCCTCCTGGTCGGACGCGAGAGCGTGAGCATCTCTGGATTCGCGGAGCTCTTGAAGGCCGTAGACGAGGCTTGAATGCCGCAGAGGACGATATCGCCATTTCCAATAATCCCAGATGAAAACCATCAAAGACATCCCGCATCTCCAAGGAGTGAAGGTCATGGTCAGGGCCGATTTCAATGTGCCTGTCAGGAACGGCGTCGTTGCCGACGGCTTCAGGATAAAGTCGACCCTTCCGACGATAGATTTCCTGCGCAAGAGCGGCGCGCGCATCATCCTAGTCAGCCACTTGGAATCTGCTGACGGCAAGAATGAGTCTCTGCAGCCGATCGCTGAGCATCTCAATGGCCTCGGGGTGCCGATAAGCTTCGTCAAGGACTGGCGGACCGCCAACCAGATCATAGGGGAGCTCAAGGACGGGGAATGCGCGCTCCTCGAGAATGTCCGCCTGTTCGAAGGCGAAAAGGAGAACGCCTCCAGGTTCGCCCAGGAGTTGGCTTCATTGGCGGACATATACGTCAATGATGCATTTTCCGTATCGCATCGCGAGCATGCTTCGATAGTCGGCGTTCCTAGATACTTGCCGAGCTATGCAGGCTTCCAGCTCGAGAAGGAGATAGCCAACCTTTCCAAGGCATTCCATCCGTCTCATCCATTCCTGTTCATCCTGGGCGGCGCTAAATTCGAGACCAAGCTGCCGCTCCTCGCAAAATTCATGCAGATCGCGGACTCGATCTTCGTCGGCGGCGCTCTGGCGAACGACTTCTTCGCCGCCAAGGGCTATGAGATCGGCGTATCGCTCGTCTCGAAGGGCAAGATAGACCTTTCGCCGTATGCGGATGATCCTAAGCTCCATATCCCGCTCGACGTCATGACGAAGGAAAACGCCATAAAGGATCCGGACAAGCTCGACAAGAGCGACCAGATCGTGGATTCGGGCCCGAAGACGCTGGAAGCTCTAGGGAAGATGATCGCCGGCGCCAAATTCATACTCTGGAACGGGCCGCTCGGGATCTACGAGGACGGCTATCGCGGACCGACTCTCGATCTGGCGAAGCTCGTCTCTCTCGCCACGAAGAACGGCGCGACGACGATCGTCGGCGGCGGCGACACTCTCGCGGCCATCGACACTCTGGGGCTTCTCAATGGATTCACGTTCATCTCTACTGGCGGCGGAGCGATGCTGGATTTCTTGGCCAAAGGGACACTGCCAGGCATCAAGGCGCTCGAGGACGCTGGAAATAAGTGATATGGATGCGCGTTAGCGGCTCTTGCTCGCAAAACCATGCAGAAGCGCTATACTTGCGGCATTAAGAATCTAGCCAATCACCATGATCTATCTGATAATCGTCTTGATCGTCCTAGTCGCCATATCGCTCCGCGTCGTCAAGGAGTACGATCGCGGCGTCATCTTCTTCCTCGGCAAAGCCACTGGCGTGCGCGGTCCGGGGCTCATCATCCTCATCCCGATCTTCGAGAACATGACCAAGGTCACGTTGCGGACCATAACGATGAACATCCCTTCGCAGAAGATCATCACCAAGGATAACGTCTCGATCGACATCGCTGCTGTGGCCTATTACCATGTCGTCGATTCTATGAAGTCCGTAGTCGCCATCGAGAATGTCCATGAAGCCGTCAATCAGATCAGTCAGACCACTGTCCGGAACGTCATCGGCCGCTATATGCTCGATCAGCTCCTATCACAGACATCTGACATCAACGGCGCCATCAAGGACGTCATCGATCAGCATACCGAACCCTGGGGCGTCCAAGTCACGGCGGTCGAGATAAAGGACATCGTCTTGCCAGACAACATGCAGCGCGCCATGGCCAAGGAAGCCGAAGCGGAGCGCGAGCGCCGCGCGAAGATCGTCGCCGCTGAAGGCGAATTCCAAGCCGCCCAGAAGCTCGGCGAAGCCGCTGATCTCATCGCCACCCATCCAGTCGCTCTCCAGCTCCGCACCCTCCAGACCATGTCCGAGATAGCCACAGAAAAGAATTCGACTATCATCTTCCCGGCCCAGTTCATGACGACAGTCCAAGAAGCGATCGCTACCATTAAAGGCGATTCGAGGAAGGCATAGCCTATTCTACCGGTCAGCCGATCGCAGCCAAGATCTTTCTCTTATTGCCTTCGAGATCCATCTTATCGCCTTTGACTTTGTCGTTAGGGAAGACCCAGATATGGGCATGCGGCACCTCGTCGCCGACGATCTTAGACAGTATCCAATCGGTGCCGAAGGCTTTTCGTTGCGCCAAGGCGACCTTTCTGGCGGCCTCGAAATAGGCGCCGACATCCGGGAGATCCCAGACCCAGCGGACATGCTCTTTCGGGATCACCTGGACATGGCCTGGAGCGTGCGGATGGATGTCCAGGAAGGCCAGGAATGCGTCGTCTTCGTAGACGATGTGCGCGGGTATCTCGCGGCGGACTATCTTGCAGAAGATGCAAGACGGGTCGTTCTTGGCAGCTTTGTTCATGCCTATATCTTACATGCTACAATTCCGGCTGTGAAATACTCCGTTAAGAAGCCGCTTTCGGCGGCCGAGAGAGCCGGGCTGTCTGCGCATACAGACCTTCTTGCGCATCTCCTCTTCCACCGCGGCATCATGGACGATGCGGCCGCCAAAGCCTTCCTCTCGCCGGATTATGAGACTGGCGTCCATGACCCATTCTTGCTCAAGGATGCAGAGAAGGCGGCTCAAAGGATAGCGCAGGCGGTCCGCAACGGCGAGAAGATCGCCGTCTTCGCCGATTACGACGCAGATGGCATACCTGGCGCTGCGATATGGGACGACTTCTTCAAGAGGATCAGTTTCAGCGGCTATGTCATTTACATTCCGCATCGCCATGATGAAGGATTCGGTCTGAATGAGAACGCCGTCAGGGAACTGGCCGAAAAAGGCGCTAAGGTCTTGATGACTGTCGATTGCGGGATCACTGATGTCGGGCCTGCGGCGGCGGCGAACAGCCTAGGGATGGACGTGATCATAACCGACCATCATGAGGCGCCGCCTCTCATGCCGCCCGCTTTCGCCATAGTAGATCCGAAGCAGCCAGGCTGCGCATATCCGGACAAAGGCCTTTGCGGCTCAGGCGTGGCTTACAAGCTCATACAGGCGGTCTTGAAAATAGAGAGGTTCGGCCTCAAGGAAGGGATGGAGAAGTGGCTCCTCGACCTCGTCGGCATGGCGACTCTGTCGGACATGGTTCCTCTCGTCGGCGAGAATCGTATCTTCGCGGCATATGGCCTGCAGGTCCTGCGCAAGAGCCCGCGCAAGGGCCTGATGCGCCTTTTCAATAAGCTGAAGATCGCTCAGCGGCATGTGACAGAGGACGACATCGCTTTCATGATCACTCCCAGGATAAATGCGGCCTCGCGCATGGGGGTTCCCATGGATGCATTCAAGCTCCTTTCGGCCTCGACCGATGACGATGCGAACGTCTATGCCGACCATCTCGATTCCATAAACAGCGAGCGCAAGGGCGTGGTCGCTTCGCTCGTCAAAGAAGTGAAGAAGACCGTCCGCGAACGGCATGGGGAAGCGGTGCCTAGCGTCATCGTCCTTGGCGACCCGGAATGGCGGCCGTCCCTTCTCGGCCTTGCGGCGAATTCTTGCGCAGAGGAATTCGGCAGACCGGTCTTCCTCTGGGGCCGCGACGGCAGCAACGAGATAAAAGGATCTTGCCGATCTGAGGGGAGCACTCATGTGGTCGAATTGATGAGGGCCGTGCCGGCCGGCGTCTTTTCCAAGTATGGCGGCCATAAGCATTCCGGCGGGTTCGCTGTCGCTAGCGATCAGATCCATTTTCTCGAGCAGAGGCTGAACGAAGCAGCTGATAAGCTCCGAGATGCCAGATATCAGATATCAGATGCCGGATACGGCGCCATAGAGGCGGACGCCGAGCTTTCATTGGATTCGGTCGACATGTGGCTGTACAAGGAGATCGACCGTCTCGCTCCGTTCGGCATCGGTAATCCAAAGCCCGTCTTTCTGCTCAAGTCTGTCAAACCAGCGGATATAAGGATCTTCGGAAAAGGCAACGAGCATGTCGAGCTCGTTTTCAGGAGATCCGACGGATCGAAGCTGCCAGCGATAGCATTCTTCGGCATATCCGAACCATGGGCCAAAGCCGTCAGGAAGGGCATGTCGATAGACCTGGCGGCCTCGGTAGAGCTGTCGATGTTCCGCGGGCGCCCAGAATTGCGCCTAAGGATCGTCGATGTGATATATTCTTGAGCGTGAAAGAAGCGACTATATTCACGGATGGTTCGTCGCGCGGGAATCCGGGGCCGGGAGGCTGGGCGGCTGTGGTCGTGTGCGAGAGCGCTGTGAAAGAGATCGGCGGAGTCGTCCGCAGCACGACCAATAACAGGATGGAGATATCTGCCGCCATCCATGGGCTGAAAGCGGCGGCCAAGCTAGGCGCGCTGTCGGCGACTGTCCATACGGATTCATCATATCTGATAAACGGCATCACTAAATGGCTCGCCGGCTGGAAAAGGAATGGCTGGAAGACGAAGGCAAAAGAAGATGTCTTGAATAAAGACCTATGGCTCGAGCTCTCGGAGGCTGCGAGCGGGATGACGGTCTCATGGCGATATGTAGGCGGGCACATCGGCATCGTCGGAAATGAGCGCTGCGACCGCATCGCCACTGCTTTTGCGGATGGAATGGATGTGAAGCTTTATGACGGGCCGCTCGCCGGTTATGATCTGCCGAATATATTGGACATCTCGCAAAAGGCGCCGATCAGATCGAGATCTGGCGGAAAGCCCCATTCATATGTGAGCTCTGTGGGCGGCGTCATAGAAGTCCACCCTACGTGGGCTGAGTGCGAAAAGAGGGTTAAAGGCGCCAAGGGCGCGAAGTACAAGAAAGCCATGAGCGCTGCTGAGGAAGCCTATATCATCGAGGAATTCGAAGCTCTATAACGGCCGCGGTTTATCGTTTTTTGAGGCTTTCTTCATCTTTCCTTCATACCGGACGAGTAGAATGCGGTCATGAAGAAGGGACCGGCGCTCTTCTGGAGCATTTTCATAGCGGCCGCGGCATTCCGCGTATGGCAGTCGCTCTACGCCGAACCTCCGCAGATAGGCGATTGCCTGAAGCAGACCGTCGAAGGCTCCGGCACGATATCCGAAGAGCCGCAGAGGACCGGAACGGGCCAGGTCCTGGTCGTCGACGTGGACGGATCTAGATGCGGCTCAGGCTTTCTCATAAGGATGAAGGCTAAGGCCTATCCTGTATTCAGCTATGGCGACCATATATCGTTCAAAGGCAAGCTTTTGGAACCCATGAATTTTCGCAGCGACCCAGGGCGGGAATTCGACTATAAGGGCTATCTGGCCAAGGATGGGATCTATTACGAGATGCGGAGCGCAGAGGCGTCAAAAGACGATCTAGCCGCTAGGCCGAGCGTCACTTCGATCTTGTACGCAATAAAACGCCGATTCGTAGAGAATCTCGATCGGGTCCTGGGCGAACCTCACGCCGCTTTGGCCGCCGGCCTGGTCGTCGGCGAGAAGGCGGCTCTAGGCAAAAGCCTGCTCGATGATTTTAGGGCAGTCGGCCTCATCCATATCGTCGTATTGTCCGGCTTCAACATCACTATCGTGGCCGCAGCTATCAGGAAGGTCCTCTCATTCTTGCCAAGAGCCTGGGGGATCGCGGTCGGCGGCATCGGCATCGCGCTTTTCGGCGTCATGGTGGGCGGCGGAGCGACGGTCATCCGGTCCTGCTTCATGGCGGGCGTAGCGCTCTCCGCCGATCTCTTCCGCCGCGATTACGATGTCATCCGCGCCCTCATGTTCGCAGGACTAGTGATGGTCATCCAAAGCCCCATGGTGCTCTTCCATGATCCTGGCTTCCAGCTCTCATTCCTGGCCACAGCCGGGCTCATAATGCTCGCCTCGCCGATCGAGGAGCGGCTGGCATTCATAACCGACCGATTCGGCCTCCGCGGCATCGTGGCGGCGACGCTGTCGACTCAGCTTTTCGTCTCGCCGTACATCCTCTATACGATGGGGCAATTGTCGGTGATAGGAATGGCCGCGAATATCCTCGTCCTGCCGTTCATACCGGTGACGATGCTAACCGTTTTCGCGACCGGTATCGCTGGCATGGCATCGATCGCCGCTTCGCAAGCGCTCGGCTGGGCCAGCCACATACTGCTCGCTTACGAGCTATTCGTAGTCCAAAATCTCGCGCGCCTGCCATTCGCGGCGATCCACGTGCCGGCGTTCTCGGGCTGGTGGGTGGCAGGGTTCTATTCCGTCATCCTGACCGTCTTTTTTCTAGTCAGGTCTATGAATAGAAGGAAGACTAAATGACCCCAAGACACATTAGGAAAACCGCCCAATGAAGAGCCATTGGACGGCCTACTCTCTTGCCCTCTCGAGATTGCTCTCGATGGTCTCCCAGTTGAGGTTAGCGAAGAAATCCTCGATATAAGCCTTCTTGCCTGACGGCTGGTAGTCTGCGACGTATGAGTGCTCCCACATGTCCAGGCCCAGGATCATGGAGCAGCCGTTGAGCTCGCCATAGTGCTGCTCGTCGACCCAGGACATGAGGAGCTTCTCGTCTATCGGATCATACCAAAGGACCTGCCAGCCGATGCCGCGCACGGAAGCGGCCATGCCTTTGAATTTGGCGAGCCACGCGTCGAACGATCCCCATGCTTCGGCGATCATCTTTTTGAGAGGACTTGAATCAGCCAGCGACTTTGGTCCGCCCTCGAAGCCGGCGAAATAGATCTCATGATTGCGCATGCCGTTGTACTCGAAGCTGAAGCGGCGATTCAATTCACCGGTGAAATAGGGCACGAACGGGTCCTTCTCGGCCCACTGCGAATATTCCGGGATCTTCTCCAGAATGGAATTGGCATTCTTGACATAGCCCTGGTATAGCTTGAGGTGCTCTTCTATGGTCTTTTCGGAGATGCCCTTGATCTTGGGGATCTTGAAAGTTCTGGCAGTGAATCGAGGCATGATGATTGTACGAGTTAAATATGATTAAAGTTTCAGCAGGCTGGCCTAGCGCAGGCCTCGCTTTAGATTTTATCCTTTTTTCATCTTTTCTTCATCAGGATTTCATATCCGGAGAGTATGATCCGTCTATGAGGATATCATCAGGCACCGCGATCGCCGCCGCCGCCGCGGCGATGGCTCTCGGACTGGCAGGCTACTATTGGCATGAGCAATCTCGACCGCGCGTGCTGGAGATATTCGTCTTCGACCTGTCCAGCGGCCGCGCCATGCTCTTGAGGACTCCCAATGACCGGCGCATCCTCGTGGACGGAGGGGGCAATGGCGATATCATGAGCGAATTATCGTCTGTCCTGCCATTCTATTCGCGCCGCATCGATGCGGTCATAGCGACAGGCGCGGACGCAAAGGAGACGGTCGGACTGGTCGATGCGCTGAAAAGATACGACGTAGGCGATCTCTATCTTCCGGCGGTCACCGCAGAGGGAGGCGACGATACCTATAAGGCTCTCCTGGACGAAGCCTCTTCGAAGAAAGTGCCGGTCCATGGATTGGCGGCTGGAGACTCGATCGTCCTCGATGAACGTGTCGGAATGGAAGCGCTCTTTCCAGCGCCTTCAGGATCGTTCGCCTATTCAAAGAGCAGCTCGCCGGAGCTACTGTTCAGGATCTCGTATGGCGCGACTTCGGCGCTATTCATGGGCGCTGCCACCCCAAAAGTCCAGAAGTTCGTTGCGTCATCTGCTAAGGTCTTGAAGTCAGATGTTCTCATAGTCAGCCAAAGCGCTATACAGTCCAACATGGCGGCAAAATTCACCGAAGCGGTCAGCCCCGCGTACCTCATCTACGCGAAAGCCCCCGGCGGAACGGCGAAGAGCCAGCCGGTGCCGGCCGGAATAGGTTTCAATATTAAAGAAAAGGGCACTATGAAGATAGTGTCCGATGGCGGGGAGATCAGGGTAGAGCCGCTTAGATGAGGCCGGCTTTCTTCAGGGTGCGGTATGCGCCGTTCTTTTCGATTGTGCGGAGGGCGCGCGTAGAGATGTTGACCACGAAGGTCTTCTTGAGCTCGGGCACGTAGATGCGCTTGCGCTGGAGGTTCGGATACCGGCGCATCGATCCGCAAGGATTGAACTGGGTGGCGCGGGTGCGGTTCGAATAACGGCCGCCGACGACCGAGCCCCTCTTTGTTATTTCGCATACTTTGGCCATAAAAGCTTTGAGGATCGTATGCTAACATAGGATACTCAGGCGTTCAAGTGGTCGGCAAGCCGAAATACGATGCTAACAGTCTTATTCATAGTCATACTCATATTCTCAGTCATCGTCCACGAAGTCTCGCATGGGCTCATGGCTGATCGGCTGGGCGATCCGACCCCGCGAATGCAGGGGAGGTTGACCCTCAATCCGGTCAAGCACATCGATCCGATAGGCTCTATCATAGTCCCGATAGTCACGTCCCTCGCCGGTTTCGCCTTCGGATGGGCCAAACCGGTGATCTACAATCCGTATAACCTCAAGAACAAGCGCCAAGGGGAGATACTCATCGCTCTCGCCGGCCCGGCTTCCAATCTGGCCATTGCGGTCATCTTCGGGCTCATAATCAGATTCACAGCGGCAGGCGTGACCTCGGCATCTTCTCCGATGTTGCCATTCCTGGAAGTCGCTTCATATATCGTCCTCATAAACATACTCCTGGCGATCTTCAACCTCATCCCTCTGCCGCCGTTGGACGGGTCGAAGCTCTTCCTGGCCTGGCTGCCGAATCAATATGGCCGGATGAGGATGACCTTAGAGCGCCTGGGGCCGATCTTCATCCTCATCGTCATCTTGTTCCTGTGGCAGGCTATATCGCCGATCATCATGGTGGTCTTCAGGCTTTTGACCGGGATACCTTTTTGAAGGATCCGCTCCGTATTGCTTCATGGGGAATTCCATGGTATCTTCTCCCAGTCGCCCTAATGATCGCTTTAGGGACGAAAACACAATTAATAGCCCCGTTTGAGTAATCGTTCAGGTCCGCTCGGGCCGAAGACGGTGAAGGAACACACGGGAAAGAAGTAGCAGGTCACAGGTAGCAGGTAAAAAATGCAACTTGTCACCTGTAACTTGTAACCCTGTCACTTGCTACTGTCACTTGTAATCACAATGCCTACCGTAAATCAACTTATAAAATCTAGCCGGAAGCGCTTCAAGCGGAAGTCAAAGTCCGTCGCTTTGACGCGCACTTTCAACTCGATCAAGAACCGCCCGATATTCTTTCCGGCTCCGTTCAAGCGCGGCGTCTGCGTGAAGGTCACCACTAAGACCCCGAAGAAGCCGAACTCAGCCATCCGCAAGATCGCCCGCGTCCGCCTCACGAACGGTATGGAAGTAACCGCTTATATCCCAGGCATGGGCCACAATCTGCAGGAGCACTCTGTCGTCCTCTTGCGCGGCGGCCGCGTCAAGGATGTCGGCCTCCGCTATTCAGTCGTCCGCGGCGTCTTGGATTGCGCCGGCGTCGAAGCTCGTAGGAAAGGTCGCAGCCAATACGGGAACAAAAAGCCCAAGGTAACAAGCAACAAGTAACAGGTCACAATCTTCACCTGTAACTTGCAACTTGTAACCTGGAACTTGTAACCATCAATCTCATGCGAAGGAAAATAAACATCAAAAGGGAATTGCGGCCGGATATGACCTATCAGTCGCTGAAGCTCGCCAAGTTCACGAATTACGTGATGGAATCAGGCAAGAAGAATATCGCCAGAAGGATAGTCTCCGACTGCATGTCGGCCATAAAAGAGCAGGCTAAAGTCGAAAATCCCCTGAATGTCTTCGAGGAAGCGCTCAAGAATACGATGCCGGCCATGGAAGTCCGCTCCCGCCGAGTCGGAGGCGCCAACTACCAAGTGCCCCGCGAGGTCCGTCCGGAACGCAAGCAGGCGCTGTCCATGAAATGGATCATCGAGGCTGCTCGTTCAAAGAAAGGCAAGCCGATAGCTGTGAAGCTTGCGGAGGAGATCATCGCCGCTTCCAAGAACGAAGGCGAGGCTGTAAAGAAGCGCGAGAACGTCCATAAGATGGCTGAAGCCAACAAGGCTTTTGCCCACTTCGCCTGGTAAGACAGGCGCGAACAGCGCGGATCATGCAGATAAAAAGGCGCGGCCGTTTAGGTCGCGCTTTGCGCATGAGAGGAGGTCATCCATGGTCGGCGAACTCGAATGTGAAGCAGAGCTCGTATTCGGTAGGGCATGACTTGCTGCCGAAATGCGCAAGCGGCTCTCGGTGGCCATTTTGCCCGACGGCGGTGAACTTCAGGCGCTTGCCTTTCCAGATCGCCATCGCCAGATCGGCATCGATCACGCCTTCGACCTCGAATTCGTCCGAATAGCCTTCTTTTATGACTAAGGCGCAGCGGACAGGATGGAATTGTCCGGAAGAAGGCTCGACGATGATGCCGTTGAATCGCTTCTCAGGCAAGCCGAGCTTGGCGGCTTCCGGGGTGGACACCCACATCTCATGACCGCGCATATCTGCTACTAGCCCCGGCTTTCCATACAGGGTGACGATATGTTTCATAGAAAGATCCCACCTTCAGGCTAATCTTAGCTGGCTATTTGTCAACCCTCATCATCTCCGGCTTCATCCAGGATGCCTTTCATCTCGGTAAGCGCTTCGGCCCAGTGGGCGCGCAAACGGTCGGCGAGGTCGGATACCTCGTCTTTATCCAGGTCTTTGAGCTCGCTATAGCGATCCTTTATCAAAGAGGCCATATCCTTAGTCATCTCTTTTCCAACGGATGCGAGCTCGCTCAAAGTCCCGGAAGCGCTCGTGGCGCTATCCTTCATGTCGGCGAGCCATTCTTTGGCCTTAGCGCGCTTTTCTGCGCCTGTCTCGGTTCCGAAGAGGAAGTAGCTGGCTGCCGCTCCCACTGAAGCTGCGACCAGACCTACTACCAATCGCGGAGGCCCATGCTGGTGATATCGGTTTCTGAACATGATTTTGTGCTATTTCGGCTAATAATATCGCTGTACGATGCGTCTGAAGAATCTGAACAACGCCCTGAATCCGAACCGCCGTCTTTCGATGCGCTGGACGAGCTCGTGGACTTCGTCGAGGATGAAGTCGCCTTCGCTCTTCGCTTTGTCGGCGATCGCCCGCAGAGTGGCCAAGAAGCGGAACAGGTAAATGAACAGGATGCTGCAAAGAACCGTGAGCAGCACCACGCAGACCGTCGTTACGAAGAAGAATATGTCCGCGTGTATCAGGCTGGCCATATTAAAATCGACGAGGATCTTTATAGGATATTACCTTTGCGCCGTTCTTGCGCCACCGATGATGTTCGAGTCGTATATATATCGTAAGAAGGATTGATCTTTTACAGAGACATAGGACAACGGAAATGGGTATGCGAGAGCCTTCATTTGACTTCCAACCCCCAGGTGCTCTCAACGCTTAACAGCTCTCTCGCATATATTCTTCGAATCAACCATTTCTGCTTCCATCACTGTCTCACTTCGCTCTTTTTGCTCTCATACCACTCATTTGCTCCCTCCTTGTTAACCCACCCGCATGTCCTCATGCGGGTTTAACTTTTATGATAAAATTCTGGCATGCATGCGGGCTCAAAAGAAACGAGTCTTGTTTTAGCGGCTACCCCCGAATTCATCGGACGGAGGATTTATATTATCCGGGGAAAGAAAGTGATGATGGACAGCGATCTGGCGGAGCTGTATCAGATTCAAACCAAGACTCTGAACAGGGCAGTTCAAAGAAATATAGATCGATTTCCTTCAGATTTCTCGTTCAGGTTGACGGCTCAAGAGAGTGAATCTTTGAGGTACCAAATTGGCACCTCAAAGATCGGCAGAGGTGGCCGTAGGAACTTACCATATGTTTTCACTGAGCTTGGAGTCGCGATGCTTTCATCCGTTCTGAATAGCGACCGCGCTATCCAAATGAACATATTTATAATGAGGGCATTTGTGAAGCTTCGAGAATTATTGGCGACCAATAAGGATCTGGCGAAAAGAGTCGGATCCTTAGAAAAGCGGATGAAGGAGCAAGGAAAGAATCTTGCAGATATAAATGCAGCTGTTAACAAGCTGATCACGCTTAATACTCCGACGCATGATGCTATCGGATTTGAGATTTGATTATTCCCGGTACTTCCTGTATCGTTAGGCCACTAAGCCCCCGGCTTTTTTATTATTCAATGTCCGCCTTAAGGACTTCAAGGACTTTACGGACTTTATAGACTTCATAGACTTAATCTCATGAACCGCGACTATCCGCTCGAACGCGTCCGCAACTTCGGCATCATCGCTCACATCGACGCAGGCAAGACCACCACATCGGAGCGCATCCTCTACTATACCGGCATGATCCACAAGATCGGCGAGGTCCATGAGGGCGACACGGTCACGGACTGGATGGAGCAGGAGCGCGAGCGCGGCATCACCATCACGGCTGCGGCCATCACCTGCTTCTGGAATCCTACATACATGCCGGCGACCGACGCTTCGAAGAAGGTCCGTTTCAATGTCATCGACACTCCTGGCCATATCGACTTCACAGTGGAAGTCAAGCGCTCTCTCCGAGTCCTCGATGGCGCGGTCGTCGTCTTCGACGGCGTGGCCGGCGTCGAGCCTCAGTCCGAGACTAACTGGCGCTATGCGGATGAAGGCAACGTGCCCCGCCTCTGCTTCATCAACAAGATGGACCGCATGGGCGCCTCATTCGAGCGCTCATTCAAGTCGATCCTGGATCGTTTGAACAAGAACGCCGTCCGTTTCCAGCTGCCGATCGGCCTGGAAGGGGAGCACAAGGGCGTCATCGACCTCATGCGCATGAAGGCCTACTATTTCGAGGGCGAAAAGGGCATAAATATAATAGAGAAGGAGATCCCGGCCGAGATGCTCGAGGAAGCCAAGAAATACCACAACGAGATGGTCGAAAAGATAGTCGAGCACGACGATGCCGCCATGACGGCGTATCTCGAAGGGAAAGTGCCGTCTATGGACGAGCTCAAGGCGATCACCCGCAAGGCCGTCATCGCGAACAAGATCTTCCCGGTATTCACCGGTTCGGCGCTCAAGAACATCGGCGTGCAGCTGGTCCTGGATGCGGTCGTGGATTACCTGCCGTCCCCATTGGACATACCGCCAGTCAAGGGCATCGATCCGAATACGGGCGAGGAAGTCATCCGGCATACCTCCGATGCTGAGCCGTTCTGCGCCATGGCTTTCAAGCTCCAGAATGACCCGTTCGTCGGCGCTTTGACCTTCTTCCGCGTCTATTCTGGCACCATCGAGGCCGGCACCTACATATACAATTCTCGCACTCAAAAGAAAGAGCGTCTGGGCCGCATCGTCCGCCTTCAGGCCGATAAGCGCGAAGAGGTCAAGAAAGTCTTCGCTGGAGAGATCGCAGCCGCGGTCGGCCTCAAGGATACCCTCACTTCTGACACTTTCTGCGACGAAAGCAAGCCGATCGTCCTGGAGCAGATCAAATTCATGGACCCGGTCGTTTCGCTCAGGATCGAGCCGAAGACCAAGGCCGACCAGGAAAAGATGGGCATGGCTTTGCGCAAGCTCACTATCGAGGACCCGACCTTCCACGTCAGCTCCAACCCTGAGACGGGCGAGACTATCATCGCCGGCGTCGGCGAGCTCCAGCTGGAGATCATGGTGGATCGCATGAAGCGAGAGTTCAGCGTCGAAGCCAATACGGGCGAGCCGCAGGTAGCCTACCGCGAGACGATCATGGGCACAGCCGAGGCCGAGAATAAATACATCAAGCAGACCGGCGGCAAGGGCCAGTACGGACATGTCCGCATCACTCTGAAGCCTATGGAACCGTTGCCGACCGATGATGACGGCAAGCCGAAGAAGATCCCGAAGAACGTGCACCGCTACGACGATTTCGAGTTCATCGACTCCATCAAGGGTGGCGTCATCCCGAATGAATTCATTCCGGCCGTCGAAAAAGGCGTCCATGAAGCCATGGATCGCGGCATCGTCGCCGGCTACAAGATGGTCAACGTATCCTGCGAGCTCACTTTCGGTTCGTATCACGATGTGGACTCGTCGGAGATCGCCTATAAGATCGCCGCTTCGCAGGCCTTTCAGGATGCTGCCAAGCGCGCCAAGCCGGTCATCCTTGAGCCGATCATGAAGCTAGAAGTCGTCGCGCCGGAGAAGTATATCGGCGATATCAACGGCTCGATAGCCTCGAAGCGCGGCCTCATAGAAGGCCAGAATACGAAGGGCCAGAATGTGGCCATCCTAGCCAAGGTTCCGCTGGCCGAGATGTTCGGATATACGACTCAGCTGCGTTCGATGACTTCAGGCCAAGGATCGGCCCAGATGGAGTTCGATCACTACGAAGTCGTTCCGGCCAACGTCGCCGAAGAGATCAAGGAGAAGAGGAAATAGCCGTCATTGCGGGAAGACCATTGGATGCAACAGCCGATCCTCTGTGGATATCGGCTGTTTTGCTATTCGTCCGGCGGTGCTAGACTTGGGCCAGCAATAGGCGACTTTATTATTACTATTAATATAATAACAATGAAAAATCGTTCTCTTTTTATCAGCTCCGTTCTCGGCGCGGCTATCGTCGTTGGCGCGCTGGTTCTCAGCGTCATTTCGACGCCGTCAGCCAACGCCTTGGTGATATCGCCTTCGTCCACACCATCGCCGTTAAACGCCAATATCTCGCTCGATCCGTCTTCGCCGTTGACCTCGACTGTGGCGGTCACGAATACGGCTACTGGCCAGTATCTAGGCTTGCCAGTCCTTGTCTTCGATGTGAGAGCTCAAGGCGGCGATCTTGCCCTTAATACAGTCAAGGTAAATATCACTTCGCCGATCGGCGGTAGCTCTGGAAGCATCGGGGCGGCCTATCTCTATCAAGGCTCGCAGTTGCTAGGTTCAGCTTCGGTCCAGAATGGCGTTGCAACCTTCACGAGCCTCAGCAATCAAGCCGTTATCCCGGTTAATGCGACGGTTCCGTTTATGGTCAAAGCCGACATCACCAACGTCGGTTCTGGGCCTGGCTTTTCGGTCTCTGCCAGCGTGGTAGCCTCTGGTGTCACTGTTATGTCTGCGTCTGGCGCAAGCGCTAATGTGACGGTCCAAGGATCCGCTTCTGGCAACAAGATCACGGTAGTCGGCCAAGGTCCGGTGTTCAGCTTGAGCGGGACTCCTACAATAAGTGAAAGTGTGACTGTCGGAGGGACAGCTGCAACTTTTGTAGTGACATTCAATGTTCAGGTAACGGCCGATGGCTCACCGATTATTCTTGGCCTTCCCAGCTCAAAAACACCTGCGTTTCCTGCATACGGCTCTAATCTTGGCTCGTGGGTGATATATAAGAATGGTGTGGCAGTTGATAGCTCCGTGAACTATTCGCCAACCGTCTCTTACATCCAGCCTCCTGGCACGGCGCTTTCTAGCGATGGTACGTCATTCACGATAGCTCAAAATCAGACCGTGACGATACCGGTAACGTTGAGATTCGTTGTTCCGGTTCTCGGTACTGATGTGTATGGAGTCCGTTTGAATGGGGTGGACTGGTTGAGCCCCGGAAATACGATCCCCACGTTTGTGAATGAAGATAACTGGGCGACATCGAATGCGGGGTATGGATCGACTGCCGCAAATCTACACCTGATCGCCCCAGCGGCTGGTGCAGTCATCCCGGTAGGAAGCATGTATACGATTCAGTGGTCGGCGACGCCTGCTACGTTAGCAGCGCATCCTACGGCCGATATCCTCCTTGAGGGTTTTACGAGTAGCGGTTGTGATCCAATGGGTTGTGGACTTGCACCGAGCAAGAATATCTTTGCAGACGCATTCGATACCGTCCTCGGCCTTCATAAGGCAGAAGCGCAGACAGCGAATTACACGGCGGAAATTGCCAGCAACATCTCCTTGGCTCAAGGCCACTATACATGGGCGATCCCAGCAGATATCACTAGCCGGGTTGCGTCATACACGGGCCAATACAAGATATACTTTGTTGAACCCGGTACTACAAAGTTTATTGCGCCATATAACGACAATGTGTTTTCCTTCAGCTCATCGAGCAGTGGAGGAGGTGGAGGTGGCAGCACCGGTAATTGCTATGTCTTTACTCGAGACCTTACGATCGGTTCGAACGGCGACGATGTCGCAGCTTTGCAGACTTGGCTCATGAACAATGGCTTTACGATCACCGCTCTGGAGAGTGGCCTAGCTAAGGGCTATTACGGTTATCAGACAGCTGCGGCTCTAGCCCTGTACCAGCAATCGGTCGGATTGCCTCATACGGGTTACTTCGGCTCACTAACCAGGGCTTCGGTGATGGCTTCGTGCAACGCTAATCTTACAAGCAGCGGCAGCGGTTCTAGCGGTTCTGGAGTCACTTCGTCTGGTAGCAGCTCGGGAGGCGGAGGATTCGTCTGCCCTGCCGGTTGGTCTTGTACGCAGAACGGCGGTTCTAATGGAGGAGGCAGCTCTGGCGTGAGCACGATCTCCAGCCTTGCTTCTACGGTGACTGACGGGTCCACATTAGTCGCGCAATCAGCCTCTGATTTCACAGGCCATGCAGGAAGCTGGGGCGTATTCACTGCTGGTTCCGGGGTGAATGATCAAACAACGAATAACTGGCATTGGTGGATATCTTTGAGCTTGAACTCGACTAAAACTATCAAGTCGATCGCTGTGTATCATACCGGTGCCGGCGCACCGAACCCGGCGACGAATCCTGAAGGCTGGACTACGGCCTCACCTGACGATCTTGGCCGCAGCTCATTCCCGCTTGTCGTGTTGTCCGATGGGGTGAATCCTGCACAGCTCAATACGGCATACAACCAGACTCTAGGCACCTACGGTCCTGGCAAAGTCGGATTCAATCTCTACGGCCACGTCGAAACGGGTCACTTCTACGGCGGCATCGTCGTCGTGAACTTCACCGACGGCACGCGCGTCGTCGGCAACATCCCGGCTTCGCAGTATTCGCCGAGCGGGAATGGTAGCACCGACTCAAATCAGCCCATTGTAATAACAAATGTGCAGTTCTCACCCGAGAAACCTCAGGTAAATCAATGGGTCTCAGGGATTGTTACAGTCAAAAATACAGGCTCGACAGATTGGACCACTCCGTTCCAAGTTGACCTCAACGGCTTAACAGTAACGGTTCAGTCTTTGGGTGCTGGCCAGCAAACAACTGTGACAGTACCGTCAGCCTTCACATTTAGCTATCCAGGGCCAGAGTCGATAAAAACTGTCATTATCTACCCAATTGTCGGGACCTCGGAAGGAAATACTGGAAATGTCTACACAGGGTCGATAATGTTCGCTAATGCCGCACCGTACACTTACGCCTCTCCGACCCCCGTCCCGAAGACGGATCAGCCGACGACAGTCGTTTGTCCGACAGGCTATATTTGTACGCCGCCAGGCGCTACGTATACCTGCCCGTCAGGCTACACGTGTACGCCGGTATATGTGAATTGCCCACCAGGCTATACTTGTATGACAGCTCCGGTTCCTGTCCAACCCACCCAACCGGCCCAACCAGTCCAGCCCGTCATCTCTTCGGTATGGCCGACGAGCGGCACTCTGGGAACGACGGTGACGGTCACCGGTACAGGCTTCGCTTCGACTGACTATGTCGAGTTCATGAATAACGGCATCGTGAGCGGCCTGGGCGGCGCCAGCCTGTCGTCAGTCAGCCCGACTCAGCTCACATTCACGATCAACAGCTTCTTCATGAGCCATATGCAGACCGGCACCTACCAGCTTGGCGTGGCTCCTAGCTACGGCGGCACGGTAACCAAGTGGATCAACTTCACGGTGAACCCAGTGCCTACGGCGACCGCTTCGCCCTCGCCTATGGCCAGCCCGGTCTCTTATGACGGCCTGACTTGTCCGGTCGGTTACGATTGTTCCGGCGCCAATCAGACCGCGAGCGTCGGCAATAGCAGCCTCGTGCAGCAGATCGAGAACGCGATCAATGCCTGCAAGCTCCTCGGTATCTACTGCCATTGATCTTCGCAGTCCAGGTGAACATCTCGAAAAGCCGCCTTAAAGGCGGCTTTTCATTGTGGATAACCACGCTTTACCTCTGCGACCGCAGGTAATATAATGATGCCACTACCCAAGGCACGGCCCGTCGAGGCGTGTCTTTTCTGTTTTTACCAGTTCATGGACGATAATGATCATGCGCCCATGATTAAGCAACCAATCAAATGAGAAAAAGATTGATAGATGGAAAGCCGCTTTTCGGGAACGAGTTCAAATACCTGCTCGTTCTCGGCGCGCTAGCTTGGATGTCGTACAGCTTGCCCCAGGTGGCTGCTGCGATGCAGACCGCCTCGAGCTATGATCCCGGATCGAGCTCGGCCTTGGTGACTTCAAGCCTGTCGTACCCGTCGCCTACGCCGACCCCATGCGTGACCGCATCGCCTTCGATATCGCTAGCCAGCGCTCCGACGATCGCCAAGATGACGACCATCTACGACCAATTCGGGAACAGCACGACTACGTATCAGGCCACCTTCTATGTCTCCGTCTCAGCTGTCGGCGGATCCGTGACTATGGGATTGCCCATGTCTCCTCATCCGGCCTGGTCATACGGCGCTTCGTCATTCGGGGTCTACAAGAATGGCGTTCTGTCGCCCATGTCTGTCCAAGCTGTCGCATATTCTCAGCCGGCCAGTACCACGCTATCGGCTGATGGATATTACTTCACCATCCCGCAAGGGAGGACCATAGTCATACCCGTGACGGCGACCTTCTTGGTCCGGAACGCGGCCCCGAACGCCTTTGCTGTCCAGATGCAGGGAGTGCAATGGACCGTCAATCCGTCGTACGCGAGCACACTAGACTACTTCATGGCCAATAATACGGCTTGGAGGACGCCCGCGATCTGATAGGGAATAACTATCAGCCGAATCTATCAGCCGAAATGGAACTGGACCAACGATCCCTGGCCCAGTTCTTTCGTTTTAGGCGTCTTACGCTGATGGAGCTTTCAGCTGTCATGCGCGCAATGGCGGAACGTCTTACAGGGTGATATTCTAGGGTCGTTAAGTTCCTAACACTCAATCATATGAAAAAATATGTAATCGTGAGCGTCTTGGCCGTTCTAGCGTCTATTTCAGTCGCATCAGCGCAACAGGCGGCTCAAGGATATACGTTCAACTCTGATCTCTCCCTGGGTTCGCAAGGGGAGGATGTGGCCAATCTCCAGAATTGGCTGCTTCAGAACGGCTTCAGCATACCGGCGATCGCGAATGGAGGCGCGCCTGGTTATTTCGGACCCCAAACCCAGGCGGCTCTCGAAGCCTATCAGCGCTCGGTCGGCTTGCCTGCGTATGGATATTTCGGTCCCATGACCCGCGGCTGGATCTATAGGCACAGGGTCGCGTACCAAGGCAGCTCCCTTCAAGTCACATCCCCGAATAGGGGAGAAGTCTGGCAGACCGGCACTATGCAGAACATAACCTGGACGGTGCCGCCGGCTATGGCTGGCCAGACAGCTGATATCCGGCTTGAATTCCCATTGCCTGCTTGCGCCCAGCCAGGACAGCCGATCCGATGCATGATCATGGTAAGAGCGCCGTATCTCATCGTCAAAGGAGCCCCTCTGACGGCTGGATCGTATGCCTGGAAAGTAGGCAGCGTGACAGACCTGAATGGCTCGAATCCCACCGTGGCCTCTGACGGCCAGTACAAAGTCCAGATCTGCCCGTCGAGCGGCTCCCAATGCGTCGAGAGCGATAACGAGTTCACGATAGCTTCGAGCCCGACGCCCACGCCCACTCCTACGCCGACCGCCACGCCGTCCCCATCTATACAGGTCACTTATCCGAATGGTGGAGAGACGCTCACCCTGGGAAATACATACACGATCGCTTGGAAGTCTGCTAATATCGGCTCGTCGCAGGTCAGCATCAGCCTCCATGACGATTCGAAGTACTGCCCGGCAGGCTGGTTGGGATGCTGGACCGACTATGGCATCGCTGTCGTGAATGATACGGGCAGCTACGCTTGGAACACCTCATTGAATATGTCCGGAGACGGCGGCCCGAATTCGGTCCCGGTCACGCCAGGAAGCTCATACAGGATCAAGATCTGCGACGCGTCTGGCAATATCTGCGGCTTGAGCGCTGGAGAATTCTCGATCGTCGCCAGCCAGCCGGGCAGTCAGTCGCCGGTCATAAGCGGCATAGATGCGCCGACAGCTCTGGCAGTCGGCCAGACTGGGACATGGACCGTCCACGCCTCTGATCCGCAGAACGGGGCTCTAAGCTATTCTGTGGATTGGGGCGATAGCCAGCCTGGATATGCGCCCAGTGCGCAGGCTGCGTGGCAATTCGTGCAGACGGCCACCTTCACTCACACCTATTCATATGCGGGCACCTACACCGTGCGATTCACTGTGCGCGACAGCCAAGGCCTGACCGCCCAATCCAGCGCGACCGTCAATGTCGGCAGCAGCCAGCCTTCTCAGAACCCGTCCGTGACCGTACTATCTCCGAACGGCGGCGAGATTTGGGCGGCCAATTCGACCCAAAACATCCTCTGGAGCCTCAGCAATTACAGCCCCAACGCTCTCGTGGATATCAATCTGGGCCGCCTCCTATATCCGCCATGCGCTTATAACCCGAACCTGCCGAACCTCGATTCATGCAAACCACAATTCCAGGCACAATATGTCCTGGACCGGAATGTGAGCGCCAACATCCGGTATGGCTGGATCGTCGGCACAGATATCAGCAACAACCCAATTCCCGCTGGGCAGTATGCCGTCCAAGTCTGCAGGGCCGGCTCGACTACGGATTGTGATGCCAGCAATCAGCCGTTCACGATCATTGGCACAGCCGTGCCGTACTATCCTCCTGCCAATCCAGTATATTGTCCGCCCGGCTATACGTGCACGGTGAACCGTTAGGCGCCCCGCACCGCTCTTTTGCCTCCGATTTGTAGCCGATTTGCGCGATTTCAGACGGCGTGCTACCATTCCGGGACGCGCCCCCTACTTGTTCTTTCGGGCGTTTTATTAAGCTATTAACAATTTATCTCGGCCTTTTCTTCTAGCCTGGCTCATGCGTTAGAAAAAAAGGCTGAGCACTAAATCAATAATATGGCAGCAGAATTCAATCGCACGAAGCCGCACGTAAACGTCGGCACCATCGGCCACATCGACCACGGCAAGTCGACCTTGACCGCCGCGATCGTCGCGGTCCAGGCCAAGAAGGGCATGGCCAAAGAGAAGGCCTACGCCGAGATTACCAAGGGCGGAACAGTCCGCGACGCCACTAAGACGGTGACGATCGCCTTGTCGCACGTAGAATACGAGTCCGACAAGCGCCACTACGCCCACATCGACGCCCCTGGCCACGCCGACTATATCAAGAACATGATCACCGGCGCCGCCCAGATGGACGGAGCCATCCTCGTGGTATCCGCCACCGACGGCGTCATGCCCCAGACTCGCGAGCACGTCCTCCTGGCTTACCAGGTCGGCGTCCCGAAGATCATCGTCTTCCTTAACAAGTGCGACCTCGTCCCGGAGAAGGACCTCATCGACCTCGTCGAGGAGGAAGTGCGTGAGCTTCTCACAAAGAATCATTACGACGGCAAGAATGCCCCGGTCATCCGCGGCTCAGCCACTGGCGCCATGGAAGGCAAGGAGGAATGGGTCGCCAAGATCGGCGAGCTCATGAATGCTCTCGACACATATATCCCAGACCCGATCCGCGAGACCGACAAGCCGTTCCTCATGCCTATCGAGGACATCTTTTCGATCGAAGGCCGCGGCACCGTCGTCACAGGCCGTATCGAGCGCGGCAAGATCACTCTGAACGAGGAAGTCGAGATCGTCGGCTTCAAGGACACCTCGAAGACCGTCGTCACCGGCATCGAGATGTTCAACAAGCAGCTCAAGGAAGGCATCGCTGGCGACAACGCCGGATTGCTCCTCCGCGGCACGGCCAAGGATGCCGTCTCTCGCGGCCAGGTCTTGGCCAAGCCGGGTTCCGTCAAGCCGCACACCGAATTCGAGGCTGAAGTCTATGTCTTGAAGAAGGAGGAAGGCGGCCGCCACACCCCGTTCTTCACCGGTTACAAGCCGCAGTTCTATATCCGCACGACCGACGTGACCGGCGAAGTCACCCTCAAGGAGGGCGTCGAGATGGTCATGCCTGGCGACACCGTGACCTTCAAGGTCAAGCTCGTCGCTCCGGTCGCTCTCGAAGACAAGCAGCGCTTCGCCGTCCGCGAAGGAGGCAAGACCGTCGGCGCCGGCGTCGTCACGAAGGTCATCGCGTAACGAAGTTGCAGGTGACAGGTAGCAGGTTGAAACCTGATACTTGTAACCTGTCACCATTGATATGCCAACCCACAAAGACACAGCTAAGAAAGAGACTCCTTCAAGCGTCAAGCCCAAGGCCGCTCCGCGCGCCAGGAAGGCCAAGGCGGCAGGCGAAGCTCCGCATCTGCGCATCCGCGTCCGCGCCTACGAGCACAAGATCCTGGATGCCAGCCTGAAGCAGATCATGGATACGGCCGCCCGTTATGATGCCGAAGTCCACGGCCCTGTCCCGCTGCCGACGGAGATCAAGAAATACACTGTCAACCGCTCGTCATTCATCGACAAGAACTCGCGCGAGCAGTTCGAGATGCGCGTCCACAAGCGCCTGATCGATATCATCAACCCGAACCCGAAAGTGATCGAAGCGCTTACAAATTTATCACTGCCATCTGGAGTCAACATAGATGTCAAAATGATGTAGCAAGTAACAGGTAGCAGGTGACACCTGTAACCTGTGACCTGTAACCTTAATCCCATGAAATTCATCCTCGGACGCAAACTGAATATGACGCAGATCTATGACGAGGCAGGCAATGCCGTGCCGGTCACTGCTGTGGCTGTGCGCGGCAATGTCGTCACCCAGGTCCGGACCAAGGAGAACGACGGATATGAGGCTGTGCAGGTCGGAGAGGGAGCTCGCAATCCTCGCCGGATCAACAAGCCCCTCCGCGGGCACCTGAAAGAGCTCGGCAGCTTCGCTTCCCTCAAGGAATTCAGGGTCGACGCTCCGACGCTCAAAGTCGGCGACAAGGTCGGCATCGACCAATTCAAGGCCGGCGATACTGTCCAGGTCAGCGCTATCTCCAAGGGCAAGGGCTTCCAGGGCGTGGTCAAACGCCACGGCTTCCGTGGCGGCCCTCGCACACACGGCCAGAAGCATTCCGAGCGCGAGCCGGGCTCGATCGGCGGAGGCTTGCGCAACCGCGTTCCTGTAGGCACCAGAATGGCTGGCCGCATGGGATCGGACCGCGTTACCGTAAAGAATCTCAAAGTCGCTCACATAGACGCTGAAGACAATATTTTATATGTTTCGGGCGCTGTCCCGGGCAGAAGGGGAACGCTCGTCGAGATCGTCGGCTAGGCTCTTGCCGCCTGGCGATATCCGAAAGACCCTGTGGGCTGAGCCCGCAAGGGCCTTTTCGTTTGTGCTACAATATATGCAACTTTTCTATGAAAAAATCCCGCTGGAGGTTCCTAAAGAGCTGGTGGTTCATCGCTATAGCCGTCATAATCGTGCTGATCGTCGTCATTTCCGCGGTCAGGAGCAGCAATCAACCCCCGAACTTCGATGCGGCTTCCGCCCAGATAGGCACCGTGACTGAGCTCGTCTCCGTCACTGGATCCGTATCTCCTATAGGCAAAGCGGACTTGGCCTTCGAGAAGAGCGGCGTCATATCCGAGATATATGTCAAAGTCGGCGACCAAATCAAGAAAGGCGATAAGATAGCTTCGTTGGACGATTCTGCCGACAGGGCCGCGCTGGCGAGCGCTGAGGCGACTCTGGCGGATATGTCGCGCTCTCTCACCCCCGCAGAGCTCGCTGTCCAGGAATCCGACGTAGCTTCGTCCAAGACCGCTCTGGACAGCGCCAAAGACGCGGCCGTGAACTCCTTCCATGACGCCTATGCCAAAGCCCAAGGCGCAGAGGTCAATTACGCCGATATCTTCTTCTCCAATCCGCAGAGCGCCAATCCAGCCATAAACATCCGCGTCGACTCGACCGTGCACCAGAATCTGCTGAACAACGAGCGCGTGGCGGTGAGCAGCGTATTCAATCAGTGGTCGTCCGAGCTCTCCCAGGCCTCATCTACGTCCGCGGCCAGCCTCCTTGCCGACGCCGCCGGGTATCTGTCGAAGATCAAGTCCTTCATGCTTGACCTTTCAGGGGTCGTCAATGCTATGAGCACCGGCAATTCCGGGCTATCGCAGTCAGCCATCGATTCCGATGTGGCTTCCATGAACTCGGCGCTTTCAGCTCTGAATTCCGCGATAGACGCCGTGACGACCGCCCAATCCAGCCTGACTGCCGCGCAGGCTTCATATGACCAGGCGCTATCCGACTATAACCTGAAGCTCTCTGGCAATTCAGAGCAGTCTATAGCGGCCCAGGCGGCCAAAGTGGCTCAGGCGAAAGCCGTGCTCGATCAGGATACATTGACTTCGCCCATCGACGGCATCGTCACTAGAGCCGATCCGTCAGTAGGGGAGTTCGCGGCTGCAGGCTCTTCCGGATTTGCGGTCCAGAACAGCTCATTCAAGATAGAAGCGTATGTCCCGGAAGCGGACATCGCCAAAGTAGCGGTCGGCGATCTGGCCTCGACGACACTGGACGCTTACGGTTCCGATACCGATTTTCCGTCGCAGGTAGCTATGATCGACCCTGCAGAGACGGTCATCGAGGGAGTTCCGACCTACAAGGTCACGCTGTATTTTGTCACGCCAGATGCACGCATCCGTTCTGGGATGACCGCAAACCTGGATATCCTCACGCACCAGGCGGCAGATGTTCTTGAAGTCCCATCGCGCGCTATAACCGACGATAACGGCGCCAAGTCAGTAAGGCTAGTTTCCGCCGACGGCAAGACATATTCTTCCGTTCCCGTGACGATCGGCCTCAAGGGTTCCGACGGCACGACCGAGATCACTTCCGGCTTGAATGTGGGCGACAAGGTGGTGACGTACATAAAGCAGTAAGATTCAATCGTGAAAAAATTCCATCTAGAGCGTTATCCGAGCGAAGAAGAACCTAAGCCGATTTTGATCCCAAGACCAGACGTCGGATGGGAAGGCAAAGCCGTCTTCAACCCATCCGTCGTTCAGGATAAAGATCTAGTTAGGATGCTGTTCAGAACCGATAAAGGCTGGCTTCTCATTTACTCGGGTGAATCCATGTCAGACTCTTGGACGATCGGTGCAGCCTCCTCGACCTCGATGAACCGGACAAACTGATCGCAAGAGTCCCAGGATATCTATTGCAGCCGGCCACGGAATATGAAACATCCGGTCTTGTGCCCAATGTGACTTTTCCTGAAGGCGCAATAGTGATCGGCGACATGCTTTATGTCTATTACGGTGCGGCCGATACGGCGATCGGATTAGCCAGATGCAATCTGTCCGAACTGCTCGATTACATCCTGAGCTTCAGGGGCCGGAATGATTGACATATATATTTGTAATATATAAGATATATATGCGTCTAGTCAGACGTGGCCAAAAATAAATACAAAAACATGACATCAACTGTTATCATCAATGTCGATAGCAAGATCAAGGAACAGGCAATGAAAAGAGCCAAAAGCGAAGGCATTCCGCTTTCCGCTGTTTTAAAGCTGAGCCTTAGAGCCTATGCAGAAAAGAGGTTCAATGTCGACGTATCCGAAGAAGAGCATTTCAATGACCGCACCCGAAGGCAAATAGAGCGCGCGATCAACGACTTCAAAAAGGGTAAGAACATCTCCCCGGCCTTCACGTCAGTTGCACAGATGAAAAAATGGCTGGATAATTAGGAGATGCACGTTTTTCTTCACTCCGACGCAAAAAAGAAATTGAAGAAATTGTCCCCAAGGCTTCGGGAGCAGTTTGACGAGCGTATTGCACTGTTCCTGCGTGAACCCTATCACGTTATTTTGAACAATCATTCTGTCGAACGGGCATATTCTGGCTGCCGAAGCATCAACATCACTGGTAACTATCGGGCGATCTATTATAAGGAGAAGGGCAGTGTCCTTATCGTCGCGATAGGCACGCATCCAGAATTGTATAAGTGATATACTGACATCATGAAGCGCCAAGTCATCGTCATCCACGGCGGCGATACGCCGGAAACATACGAGAAGTACATCGCCGACCTGAAGGCGGAGGAATTCGACCTTGAAGATGCCAGAAGGAAGAGGTGGCGAGAAACATTAGAAGCATTGCTAGGTACTGACTTTCTAGTATATACGCCAAGAATGCCGAACAGTGCTAATGCCAAGTACCTCGAGTGGAAGATCTGGTTCGATAAGATCGTGCCGCAGATTAAAGACAACTCGGTGCTCGTGGGGCATTCATTGGGAGGCATCTTCTTAGCCAAGTATCTGTCGGAAAATAAATTGAAAATGAGACTGGAGGCCGTATTATTGGTGGCTGCGCCATTTGCGAACGATCCGAATGAGAAGGATATGGCAGATTTTATCCTGCCAAAAAGCCTCGATCTGCTCTCTGAACAGGGAGGCAGGATCACCATATACCACAGCACGGATGATCCCTATGTCGACTTCAAAGATGCTGAATCTTACAAAGAGCGCTTGCCGAATGCGATATTAAAGAAGTTCGAAGGACGAGGACATTTCACTGGTTCGGAATTTCCCGAGCTCGCCGGAGACATCAAAGCCCTATTCAAATGACTGCCAAAGAAGCCGAAAGCGTCATCTCCGTCAAGAATCTCCGCAAGGCCTACGGAGACGGCAGCGAGACGCCGACTGTCGCTCTGGATAAGGTCAGCTTCGACGTGCCGCGCGGCCAATTCTTGGCCATCATGGGGCCATCAGGGAGCGGGAAATCGACCCTTCTGCACCTTTTGGGCCTTCTCGACGAGCCGACCTCTGGCAGCTACCGTTTCAACGGCAAGAATGTGACCTCATACACTTCAGACGAGCTTGCCGATCTGCGCAACAGGGAAATCGGCTTCGTCTTCCAGGCCTTCAACCTTCTGCCGCGGACGAGCGTCATCGACAACGTCAAACTGCCTCTCTATTATTCGAAGATACCAGAGCATGAATGGGACGATCGCGCGCGCGAAGCAGTCGAATCGGTCGGTCTGGCCCATCGCATGCATCACGGCCAGTCTGAGCTCTCCGGCGGCGAGCGCCAGAGAGTGGCCATCGCTCGCGCGCTGGTGACTGATCCAGAGGTCATCTTCGCGGATGAGCCGACCGGCAATCTCGACAGCAAATCCGGCAAGACCGTCATGGCCATCATGCAGCACCTGAATGAGGAGCACGGGAAGACGATAGTCCTCATCACCCACGAGACCTCTACCGCAGACCACGCCGAGCGCATAATCCGTCTCATGGACGGCGAGATGGAGAGCGACACGCGTGTGCATAGCCGGCTTTCTGCCGATGATGAATTCGTCAAGTGAAGGTGGTACAATCTGCTCATGAAAAATAAGAACTCTTTGATCGCTCCGGCGATCATTTTGGGCGCAGCCCTCGTGGTCGCGTCCCTCATAGGCGTCTACGCCTTTATCACGGTCCGCAGCTTCGATAACACCCTGGTGGTCACAGGGTCGGCTTCCCAAAAGGTCTCAGCCGACAATGCTTCATGGTCATTCACGCTGTCGCGCCAGGCCACGGAAGGCTACTTGGAGGGCGCATATTCAGGGCTCGCTTCGGATCTTGCGGCAGCCAAGAAGTTCCTTTCCGATAACGGGATCCCGGACGCTGACATAACCATAGCCGCGCCGATGACGATGCAGCAGTATAACTACAAGACCGACCAAAGCGGCGGACCGAGGCAGTTCGAGGTGAGCCAGAGAGTGACTGTCCAGTCCGACGATCCGCAGATCATAGACAAGCTCTCGAAATCGACCGAGGCGCTGACTTCGAAGGGTATCTTGGTCATGGCCGACCAGCCGCAGTATTTCTCTTCGAAGCTGGCCGCCTTGCGCGTCTCTCTCCTCGGCGCCGCGCTCACGGATGCGAGGAACAGGGCAGAGCAGATCGCCAGCAGCGCCGGCACAAGGGTAGGCGCTCTCAAGGCGGCTTCGAGCGGCGTCGTCCAGGTCCTTGCGCCGAACTCGATAGATGTCTCCGATTACGGCCAATACGACACCTCATCCATCGAAAAGAACGTCATGGTGACGGTCAGAGCGACTTTCTTTGTGAAATAAAAACGCCCGCATCGCTGCGAGCTTGGAACTGTCATCTGGAGCGCCCCGCCTCACTTCCGGTCGAGGAAGTCGAGGACGTCGTGCACCCCTCTCTCATGGCGTCTGTCGTGCAGTATCTGCAGCAAGTGCAGGCCGCCTTCGAAATAGGCGCCGCGGCCGTTGATCCTCGTGGTAAGTTGGATCTGCACTCCGAAGCCTGTCCAAGTCAGGAAGTGGTGGCCGTGAGCATCTAGCGCATCGGCTGGCACTCCCATGGCCATCTGCAGGTCAGGATCGCGCACGGACTTTATGTCCGATTCTTCGACGCCGATCGCAGCAGCCATCCGCTTGGCTGTGCCAGGCACAGATTTCTTTGACCACTGATGGGATTCGGCCAGGCCAGCTTTCATGTTCAAGCCTTGCGAGGGACCGAGGCTACCGGCGATCTTGGACAGGAGCTGGATCACGCGCAGGATCGGCAAGGCGAAGTTATCTGCGTTGACCACCAAGCCAGGCCAGGCCTCGTCTATCTTTTGGCCAGTCGATCCTTGGAGGACTGGTATTTCGAGATCGGCGCATCTGGCCACGAATCGGTCCAGATCCTTGCCGCTTCCCACGTGCAACCCGACTGTTTCGGAACTGTCCAATCCGGCCACGTAGCCATCAGGAAGATGCTCGAAATCATAGACGTCGTACCCCATATGTTGGAGCTCCGTCGTGAAGAGCTGCGCCATGTTGCCTTTTCCGGCGATGATCACATTTCTCATATTTTGACCTTTCTGTTCTGGTGACAAACTACTCCGGACCAGGAAAATGTCAACGAAGGATCCTCCTATCCATGACGGCGAATATGAGAAGAGCGATGACTGAGACTATCAAAGCGAACACGAACGAGTAAGACGGATCAACAGTCCAAAGCGCGCCTGCGATGAGCGAAGCCGGCAGGTAGACGATGCCGGAGAAGAAATTATAGAGGCCGATGGCGCTGCCGCGGCGTTCCGGCTCTAGGTCGGCGATGAAGGCCTTCGTCTGAGCCTCGTCTATGGAGTAGAAGACGCCGAAGATTATGAAAAGCCCGACGATCTCCCATTTATCCGTGGCGAAGATGAAGCCTAAAGACATGAGAGCATAGATGGCATATTCCATTTTGATCAGCCAGTGACGGCCGATCCTGTCTCCTAAGCTGCCGATCGGGATCGATGCTATCACGAAGGCCACATTGAAAAGGGCATACAGAAGGATGACGTCGGCGATCGAGAACCCAACCTCATAGGCCTTGAGGAGCAGGAAGCCGAAGCTGAAATAGGCGAGCGAGAATATTCCGGCTGGGATGAGGTAGAGCTTGAAGCCGGGGGACAGGAATCGCCAGGCTTTGAAGATATTGTCGCGCTGGTGCGGCGCGCCGGGGCGGTCCTTCATGACGAGAAGGAAAAGTACAGCGAAGACTGCTACGATCGCCGTGCAGATGAATAGCACCTTGAATCCGTGCAGATCTTGGCCGAGCCAGGCCAAAAGCAGGAAGGCTAATACAGGGCCCAGAACGGCGCCGGCTTTGTCCATCGCTTTATGAACGCCGAATGAGAATCCGCGATCGGCTTCGGCGGCGACATCCGCTAGCCAGGCGTCGCGCGGCGGTCCGCGGAAGCTCTTGCCGAGGCGCTCGACTATCCTGAACAAAGACAGAGAAGCGATCGAGTTGGCAACGAGCAGGAAGAATTTAGCCAGAGTCGAAAATCCATAGCCAACGACAGCTAGCGATTTACGTCTGCCTGTCTTGTCCGACATCCAACCGGAAACATAGTCCAGAGATGACGCAGAGAAATCAGACAAGCCTTCGACGACTCCGAGCAATGCCGCCGACGCACCAGCTATCGTCGTGAAGAAGACCGCGAAGACAGAGAATATGGCTTCGGAGCTCACATCCGTGAGGAAGCTGACAAGGCCGAGCCTAATGACGTCAGGGTGGATTCTTTTCATATGAGAATATTAGCAGATGGCGACGCTTGATAGTATGCTTAAGTCATGAAGCCGGTCTTATTCGTAGACTTCGACGGTACGCTTTGTTTCGATAGGTTTTGGAGAAGCTTAGATAAGACAAATAATGTGAAAATTCAAGAACTTCTGTTTTCCGACAAACAGAGAGTAAACGATTGGATGAGGAATAAATATTCTTCAGAAGATATTAATCGTTTTCTGTCGGAGGAACTTGGCATTGACTATGAAATGCTCTGGAATCTATTTGTTTCAGATTGCAAGACTATGAAAGTCGATGAGACTGACCTGAAAACAATCGATTCTTTGAGGAGCAAATTCATAGCCGTTCTTATGACGGATAATATGGACTGCTTCGAGCGATTCACCGTTCCAACTCTTAAGTTGGATGAACATTTTGATCTCATAGAGTCTTCTCATTCGCGTGGAAATTCAAAAAACGACAATGAAGGGAAAGCTTACCTTGATGTCATTGAAAGGATTGGTTCGACGATTGGGAGTTCGGTTCTTATAGATGATTCCCCAACAACCTGCGGATACTTTGAAAAGCTTGGCGGCAGGGCATTCCTAGTCACAAATGAAAAACCTTTGCGATATTGGCTGGAAAAAGTTACTGTTATTCTTGATTAGACATGAACTCTCTTGGTGAATTAAAACTCATACCAGCTGTCGATCACCGCGAGCTTCTGGCTGAAACCGTCCATACGGCTATATCGTCACTTTCAAATGCATCTGGATTCAGCGTGGCCGAGATCGATCCACAATATTCAGATACAGCAGCCTTTTGTGAATACTATAAGATCGCGCCGAATCAGACCGTGAATTGCGTCGTGGTAAAAGCTTCTAGAGCAGATAAGAATTGGTATGCGGCCTGCATGATATTGGCGACGACGAAAGCAGACGTGAATGGATTGGTGCGCAGGCATTTGGGTGCCCGCAAAGTCTCGTTCGCGCCTATGGATGAAGCTGTCGCACTAACGAAAATGGATTATGGAGGCATCACGGGAATCGGACTGCCAAATGATTGGCCTGTGCTGATTGATAAGGCAGTCGTTGACACAGATATCGTCGTTCTAGGTAGCGGTATCAGGAAATCAAAAATCGTCACAAGAGGAGAGTCCTTGAAAGGTCTGGCCAACGCAGTTGTTTTAGAGGGACTTGGACACTTAAGGTGACATGAAACCCGGCCTCGACATCAAGCGCCTCGTCCTATGGAGCATGTACAATTTTGGGCATGCTATCGCTCTGATCGTCTTCTTCTTGTATTACTCCGAATGGCTCGTTGTCGATCGTGGCGTGCCAGACATCTGGTTCAATATGACATTTGTCGGAGCTAGCCTGCTATTTTTGCTGACTGTTCCAGTCGCCGGGTCCGTCGCTGATAAGCTCAATGTGAATATGCCTGGTTTGCGTGTGACGACTATCTTTTCTTTCATCTTTTTCTTTCTGACAGGATTCATTGCTGAAATTTATCCAGCCTATTATGTGCTCTCGGCCGTGACTTTTTCGCTAGCTTCATATTTTTATCTCTTCTGTTATACCTATTACAACCCTCTCCTCAAAGATATCGCTGTTCACGAAAAACATGGCTTGGCATCGGGTTGGGGAATGTTCGGCGATTATTCCGGTCAGATATTCGGGCTCCTAGTCTCTTTGCCGGTCGCCAGCGGCGCGCTAGTCCTTATCGGTCCGGACGGTCGAGCTGCCACCTTGATGCCGGCAGCTATCTTGTTCCTGATATTTTCATTGCCGATGCTCATATTCTTCAAAGAGAAGTCGACAAAAGTCTGCGTGAAGATAGATATCGTCAAAGAATATAGAGATGTGGTTGGATCATTCATCAAAATGTGCACCCTGCCGGGAGTAGGCCTCTTCCTTTTGGCGTACTTCTTTTTCAACGACGCCGTTACCACGGCCTCGAATAATTTTCCGATCTGGATGGATAAAGTCATGTTCATAACCGGCAACACCCAAAACCTCGTCTTGATCTCTATCATCTTCGCTGGAGTGATAGGTGCTCCGATAAGCGGATGGCTAGCTGATAGATTCGGTTTCAAGAAAGTTTTGCTTTGGAATCTTGCTGGCTGGATGGTGATACTGCCGATATTCGCGGCCGTTCACGGCTTCATCGCTTTCATTATCGCCTGCTTGGTCATGGGCGTGTGGTACGGTTCGATCTGGACGATAACCCGCGCGTATCTTTTGCACCTCACACCCAGGAGCTTCCTCAACCGTTCGTTCACTTATTACACTTTAATGGAACGTTTCGCCACTTTCATGGGTCCGCTTTCGTGGGGACTAGCTGTGACGTATCTTCCGAAAGCTGATGCCATGAACTATCGCTTTGCGGCGATTCTTATGGCTATATTTATCATTATCGGGTATATAATAGCCAGAAAGCTGCCTCGAAAAGCAGCAATTAATCCACTCGATCTCGATATGTTAGGCCATAAAGTAAAGCCCCCAGCTGGTTATTAATGCTAGAATTAGGCGGATGACCTGGAAGCACACATTCAAAACGGCGCTCACGGGGCTCTCGACGAACCGCTCTCGATCTGCGCTGACCATTCTTGGCATCGTCATAGGCATCACGGCAATCATGCTGGTGATATCGCTCGGCGCGGGTGCGCAGGCGCTCATTCTCGGCCAAGTCCAAGGGCTAGGCACCAACACCATCGCCGTCATCCCTGGACGCGAGCCGACCGGACCCTCTGATGTGAGCGCTCTATACAGCGACAGCCTCAAGCCGCAGGATGTGACCGCCCTCGAGAACAAGGCCAATGTCCCGCATCTTCAGGCCATAATGCCCACCGTGATCGGCGCATCGTCGGCTTCGTACGGTTCTGACGTCTACCAGGTGACAATCTTCGGGGGCAGCGACCTTTTGGCGCAGATATTCGACCTCCATCCTGCCGGCGATTTCTTCACGACAGACGATGTCCTGTCCAAGAATGACGTCGTCGTCATCGGCTCCAAGGTCGTCGAGCATCTCTTCGCGGACACAAATCAGGACCCGATAGGGCAGAAGATCAGGCTCAATGGCCGCAATTTCAAAGTCGTCGGCACCCTGCCTCCCTCGGGCGGCGGCTCGCTCTTCAATTTCGATAGCATGGTAATCATGCCTTATACGACAGCCATGGATTATGTGCTCGGCCAGAAGTACTATAACCGCCTCATCATCCAGGCCGACAGCGACCAGAATGTCCCGGTGACGGCCGACGACATAACGCTCACTTTGCGCGAATCGCATGGGATCACCGATCCTAGCAAGGACGATTTCACGGTTCAGACCCAACAAGACCTGGCGAACAGGCTCGGTACGATCACCAGCGCGCTCACGTATTTCCTCGTCGCCGTCGCTTCGATCGCTCTATTCGTAGGCGGAGTCGGCATCATGAACATAATGCTAGTCGCTGTGACCGAACGCACCCGCGAGATCGGCTTGCGCAAATCTCTCGGTGCGCGCGACGGCGATATATTGAAGCAATTCCTCCTAGAGGCCGTGCTCCTGACGGTGATCGGCGGGGTGGTCGGGATCCTTCTCGGCGCGTCGCTCGCGTATCTCATATCGATCGGCTTGTCCAAGGGCCTGAATGTGAGCTGGCAATTCGTCTTCCCGTGGGATGGCGCGGCTCTAGGTTTCGGCGTCTCAGCTCTCATCGGGCTGGTTTTCGGCGGCTATCCAGCTCGGCAGGCCTCTCGGAAGAGCCCGATAGAGGCTTTGCGATACGAGTGATCGAGCGTCTGCTATCGCACCATCTATAGATCGAGCCGTCAGGGCCTTTTCTGATGATCTCTATGAGCGAGGCCTTCAAGAACGTTCTTAGATGTCGATATATCGAGGCTCGGCTAGCAGTTCGAAGCTTTGCAACGATCTCTTTCGCTGATAATTCTGGTGGAGAGTATTCGTCATATAACGCTTCAAGGATCGCGAGCCGGCTTCTCGTGGCTTTCAGGCGCAGATCCCAGATCGCTAGCCGAAAATAATCTAGGCCATCATCGTATTCGGTATCAATAGTCATGTAAGGAGTCATGTAAGGGCGGCTGCTTGCCAAAGGGCGGCTGCTTGCCGAAGGGGGTGGGCCTATGTGATCCAAGGGTCAATGGTCTAAAAATGGGGTGTGAGCTAATTGAGACTGCGGACGATTTATAGCCGTGATTCGGTACGATATTTAGCCGTCGTTTGTCACGGAGTCTCAGTTGGCTAACAGAGAGTTTTTCATCAGCAGCATCCCGGCCACGCCAGGCATACATTGTCGCATTGTACATGGTCGGGATAAATTTCTGATGAATTAGTCGTGAAAAAACACTAAAAAGCAAGATGTCGTGCGAAAACCGCGCTCGACCTTGCGAAAACCGCGCTCGACCTTGCGAAAACCGCGCCAGCCGTTGACTTAAAAAGACGGCTCTGTTAAGATGCATTCCGCGCTCGACAGAGCCTATTTTATTTATCCAGAGACCATGGAAGCGACCGTCTATAACCAGCAGGGCAAATCAGCCGGCAAGATCTCTCTTCCCGAGGATATTTTCAACGTTCCTTGGAATGCCGATCTCGTACATGAGATCGTGCGGCTCATGAACTCAAACTCTAGGACGCCCGTTGCCCATACCAAGACCCGCGGTGAGGTCCGCGGCGGCGGCAGGAAGCCTTGGAAGCAGAAGGGAACAGGCCGCGCCCGCCACGGTTCGACGCGTTCGCCGATCTGGGTCGGCGGCGGCGTCGCGCACGGTCCTCGCAACGAGAAGAACTATTCCAGAAAGATCAACCGCAAAGCCAAATCCAAGGCCCTTTTCACGATCCTTTCTAAAAAGTACAAGGATGGCGAGATCCTATTCCTTGATTCAGTGAAGTTCGAAGCGCCGAAAGCCAAGGAAGCCAAGGGCGTCCTCGATTCTCTGTCCAAGATAAAGGGCTATGAGAGGTTGGGCACGAAGAAGGCCAATGCCGCCATCATCGCCCTGGACAAGAAGGCTGCGGCCGTCGAGAAGAGCTTCCGCAATTTCGGGAACGTCGCCGTCGAGGAATTCAGGAACATCAATCCCGTTTCAGTGCTGAACCATACGTTCCTCATAGTCGCCAATCCGGCAGAGTCTCTAAAAGCTCTGACCGCCAAGAAATAACCGCCATGGCCATATTCGGTTTCAAAAAGCGCAAAGACGAGAAGCTCGAGCAGGGCGCCGAGGCGGCCAAGGCTGTCGCCGATAAGAAGTCGCCGGCCAAGGGCGCCAAGAAGCAGAAGGCAGCCGTCCAGTCCGGATCCAAGACCAAGGCTGTTGCCGTCCCGAAGCTCAAGGTCGTAGAAGAGACCGTTGCCGCCTCGGTGGTCATCCGGCCGCGCGTGACTGAGAAATCCGGCCTTCTTTCGCAGTCGAACGTCTACACGTTCGAGGTCAACAAGGACGCCAACAAGGCCAGCGTCGCCAAGGCCATAAAGGCCATCTACAAGGTCACCCCAGTCAAGGTGGCCATGATCAACACCCCCATGAAGAACGTCTTCGTCAAAGGCAAGAAGGGGACAGTCGCGGGCATGCGCAAGGCGCTTGTGACCGTGAAGGCTGGCGAAAAGATCGACTTCGTGTAACCTGCGACTTGCAACCTGTAACCATATTTCCATGAAATCCTACCGACCATATACCAAATCGCGCCGCCACATGACCGTCCTCCCGTTCAAGGAGTACGTCACCGCTTCGGAGCCGTACAAGCCGCTCACTCACGGTTTCAAGCGCGATGTCGGGCGCAACGCTCACGGCCGCGTCACCGTTCGCCACAAGGGCGCCGGCCACAAGAAGCTCTATCGAGAGATCGACTTCATGTATGACAAGAAAGACATGGTCGCCACGGTCAAGACCGTAGAATATGATCCGTTCCGCACCGGCTATGTCGGCATCGTCGACTACAAGGACGGCACCAAGCGCTATGTCCTCCTGCCGAAGACCATGAAGGTCGGCAATTCCTTCCTCGTGTCCGAGAACGCCCCTATCGAGACCGGAAACCGTTTGCCGCTAAAGAAGATCCCGGTCGGCACCTTCGTCTACAACATCGAGGTCAAACCAGGCTCTGGCGCCAAGCTCGTCCGTTCGGCCGGCTCGTTCGCTCAGGTCATCGCCAATGACGCCGGCTACACCCATATAAAGATGCCTTCGACCGAGGTCCGCAAGATCCATGAGGACGCTTGGGCTTCCATAGGCGCCGTTTCTAACGAAGAGAACCGCTTGGTCCACATCGGCAAGGCTGGCCGATCACGCTGGCTCGGCATCCGCCCGACCGTCCGCGGCACGGCACAGAACCCTGTCGACCATCCTTACGGCGGCGGCGAACAGCGCCAAGGCCGCGGTCTCAGACGCTTGAAGACGCGCTGGGGCAAGCCAGCCGGCAAGGGCCAGAAGACTCGCCGCTCAAAGAAGTATTCGAATGTCTACATCGTCTCCAGACGCGAGCCGGGCAAGAACATGCGAGCAGCCAGCTAAGCGCTGGTCCAGACGGTCAATCGGCCCATTCTCCACAAAAGCATGTACGACATACTCTCAAAATCCACTAAATTCGTGATCGCCAAGCTCGTGCGCTTGATCATAGGCAAGTGAGCCAGCCTCTGCGGCGTAAAAGCGCCCAAAATAGCCGTTATCTGGCCAGCGGCAGGGAAAGAGTGAAAGTCGTGCCTTGGTCTATTCCGGGCGAGCTGACTTCTAGTCGGCCCTTGTGGCGCTTTATGACCGATCGGGCCAAGAAAAGCCCGACACCGAAGCCCTCAGTATCCATCTGCTGGGCGTTTTTTGTCCTGTAGAACTTGGTGAAGATGTGCCTCATGTCCTGCGGCGCTATGCCTATGCCGCTGTCGATCACTGAGACCGTCCCGAACCTGCCATTCTTGCCCACGATGACCTCGACATTCCGACCTGGCGGCGTGTATGATTTGGCATTTTCCATGAGAGTTTGGAGGACGAATTCCAGGCGGGGCTTGTCGGCATTCACTATGACGCCTTCCGCTTCGCACCTGACAGAGAAGAACAGGTTCTTCTCGTGGAACATGCTCTTGTGGGCATCCGCTACAGACTTCACGATGTCGCAAAGGTCTGTCTTATCGAATTCATAGGAAGACTTCGATTCGTTATCAGTATCCGTCATCTCTATCAGCGTTCCGGTCATGGAGATGAGGTTCTCGGTATTGTTCTTCATCTCGATCAGGCTCTCCTTCTTCGTATGGTCTGTCTCGTCCGATATCTGGCCTTCAAGGAGCCATTTCGTGCTGGTGAGAGGAGTCCTGAATTTGTGGGCTATTATAGTGATGAACTCGTATTTGAGCGTGTCATTCTCGCGCAGCTTCCGGATGATCCTGCGGCCTGCTGCGACGATGGCGCCTATGAGGACGGCGATAGATATGATGGCGATAGCTCCGGTGCCGACAAGGTTGCCAGAGACGATCCCCTGGCCGTTGAGCAATATTTCGTAGTTCATTTCCGCATGATTATAGCGCCGATGGGGGAGAGCATCAAATCTCGGACCAGCAGCCATGGCTTTGAATGGAGGCTGGCGGCCGATTCCTTGACTTAAAATGACGGCTCTGTTAACATGCCACCACGCTCATTTGAGCCACTTTTTTATTCTGACCGGCTACGAAACGCAGCTGTTCGCAGAGGCATCTAGCTGAGATCCAGGATCGAAATAAAACATCCATGTCCAGAAGCCTAAAGAAAGGCCCATACGTTGACGAGAATCTCATGAAGAAGATCACCGGCAAGAAGCCGGGCTCTTTGGGCACGATAAAGACGTGGGCCCGCCGCTCCCAGATCGCTCCAGAGATGGTCGGTTTCACCTTCGGCGTCCATAATGGCAAGTCCCATGTGGACGTTTTCGTAACCGAAGATATGGTCGGCCACAGGCTCGGCGAGTTCTCGCCGACCAGGAAGTTCGTCCGCCATGGCGGAAAGATGCAGAAGGAGATCGAGATGAAGGCCAAGGAAGCCGAGCTCAACGCCGCAAAGGCAGCCAAGGAGGCAGCGACCACAGCCGCAACTAAGAAATAATAGAAAATGATCACAGCCTCGCTTAAAAACCACCGAATCTCGCCCCGCAAGGTCCGCCTTGTGGCCGATATGATCCGCGGGAAGAGCGTCTCGCAAGCCGAGGCCATACTGGGCGTGGCTTCGAAGAAAGCCAAGTCTCCGCTGGCTGACCTCTTGAGATCTGCAGTCTCCAACGCATCCCATAACCACAGCATCGACAAGGGCATGCTTTTCATCAAGGAGATCCGGGTCGATAAGGGGTACACCCTCAAGCGCTTCATGCCGGTGTCGCGCGGTTCAGCCCATCCGATAAAGAAGCGGACGAGCCACGTGTCCATCGTCCTTGCTCCGGTCGAGCAGCCCAAGAGCGCGATGGCCGCTAAACCCGCGGCCAAGAAGAAGGCTGCCGCAAAATGATTTTATGACTTTATAGACTTTCGACTTTATGACTTTATAGACTTTCGACTAACATGTCCCACACCGTCCACCCATATTCTCATAGGCTAGGGATCATCCGCGACTGGAAGAGCCGCTGGTTCTCCTCGCACAAAGGATACCGTTCGGCCCTGAAAGGCGATCTGGTGATACGCGAATTCCTCACGGAGGCCCTCCGCAGCAACTATGTGGGCGGCGTCGAGATCGAGCGCAACCAAAAGGCCCTGCGCATCATCATAAAGACTTCCAGGCCCGGTCTTCTCATAGGCAAGGCCGGTGACGGCGTCACCAAGCTCCGAGCCAAGATCATGCGGCTCCTTCATGACAGGTCCATCGCTTTGAACGGACAGGAGCTCAAGATAGACATCGAAGAGGTCAGGAATCCCGAGTCGAACGCGGCCATAGCCGGCATGATGGTAGCTGAATCGCTGGAGAAGCGCTTGCCTTTCCGCCGCGTCATGAAGCAGACCATCGAGAAAGTCATGGCCAATAAGGAAGTCAAAGGCATCCGCATCCGTTTGGCGGGCCGTTTGGGAGGCGCCGAGATCGCCCGCACCGAAGAGCTCAAGAAGGGCCAGATCCCGCTCCAGACGCTCCGTGCGGACATCGATTTTGCCCGCGAGAAGGCGCATATGACCTATGGCGATATCGGCATCAAGGTTTGGATATACAAGGGCGAGATATTCAAGAAAGACCAGAAGAACACCTAAAAGTAACAGGTTGCAGGTAGCAGGTGACACCTGTAACCTGTAACTTGTAACCTGCAACTAACATGTTATTCCCCAAAAAAGTAAAGCATAGGAAGTGGTTCACGATGCGACAGCATCGCGAGAAGGAGGCTGCTCACGCGGAGACGCGCGGCATCGGCCTCGCTTTCGGGTCATACGGTCTCAAGGCTATGAAGTATGCGCGCGTGACCTCGAACCAGATCGAAGCCGCCCGCAAGGTCATGGCCCGCTACGCCACCAAATCCGGCAAGGTCTGGATCCGCGTTTTCCCTGATCATCCTTTCACGCAGAAGCCGGCCGAAGTCAAGATGGGGAAGGGCAAGGGCGACCCGCAGGGCTTCATCGCCGAGGTCAAGCCTGGCCGCATCATGTTCGAGATCGACGGCGTCGAGGCAGCTGTGGCCGCTGAAGCGCTCCGCAAAGCCGGCACGAAGCTCCCGGTCAAGACGAAAGTCGTATCGCGCTCCTGATCCAATATCCAAATCACCATGAAAACGAAGGAAATAAAGACGAAGACGCAAGCCGACCTGGCCAAGATGCTTTCCGAGAAGCGCGAGGCTCTGCGCGTGTTCCGCTTCGGAGCCGCCGGCGCCAAGACGAAGAACGTAAAAGAGGGCCGCGCCATCAGGAAGGACATAGCCCGCATATTGACAGCGATGAACGCCGCGAAGTAATATCACATTTCCATGCCAGCAACAGCCGCCAAAACAGAAAAGACAGCCGCAAAGCCGCAGAAGGCCTTGAAGCGCCAGACGTTCTCGGGCGTGGTCGTATCCGACAAGATGAAGGATACCGCCGTCGTCGAGGTCCGCCGCTACGTGAAGCACGCAAAATACCACAAGTTCCAGCTCCGCCGCACAAAGATAATGGCCCACGATGCCGGGAATACAAAGAAGACGGGAGACAAGGCTACGATCGAAGCCTGCCGCCCGATCTCGAAGAATAAGGCATTCAAAGTGATCGCATAACCGCCATGATCCAACCCCGTTCAATCGTGAATATTGCAGATAACAGCGGCGCCAAGATCGGCCGCATCTTCAAGGTCCTCGGCGCTTCCAAGAAGCGCTATGCCGAGATCGGCGAAGTCGTCGTCCTTTCGGTCCAGAAAGCCGAACCGCGCAAAGCGGTCAAGAAGAAAGACGTCCTCCACGCCGTCGTCGTCCGTCAGACCAAGCCAAAGCGCCGCAAAGACGGGTCGTATGTGCGCTTTGACGAGAATGCCGTGGTCATCATCGAGAAGGATAAGAAGGAGCCGATAGCCGGGCGCATCTTCGGCCCGATCCCTCGCGAGATCGCCGAGGCAGGCTTTAAGACGATCGCGTCCCGTGCGCCGGAGATCGTTTGACTTTAAGGACTTTATAGACTTTCGACTTTATGACTTTATAGACTTTCGACTAACATGCATATCAAGAAAGGCGACAATGTGGTGATCCTGTCAGGCGACGACAAAGGCAAGACCGGCAAGGTCGTGAAGGCTTTTCCGCGCGAGAACAAGGTCGTCGTCGAAGGCGTGAACATGGCCAAGAAGCATCAGCGTCCTAGGGCCGAAGGCCAGAAGGGCCAGGTCATCGAAATGGCCATGCCGATAGCAGCGTCGAAAGTCGCGAAGAAAGTATGACGCATCAAACCATCATGGCATACAAAACAACCGCCCAACTCAATAAGGATTCATTCACGGCACTGAAAGCCCCTTTGAACATGGAGAATCCCATGCAGGCACCGAAACTGGTCAAGGTCGTGATCTCGAGCGGTTTCGGGTCCGTCAAAGACAAGCGCAAGATCGACCTCATAGCCGACCGTTTGGCCAAGATCACCGGTCAGAAGCCCGCTGTCCGCGTCACCAAAAAGGCTATCGCCACTTTCAAGACCCGCGTCGGCGACCCGATCGGCTACCAGATCACGCTCCGCGGCAAGCGCATGAACGAATTCTTGGACAAGCTCATACATATCGCTCTGCCTCGCACCAAGGACTTCCGCGGGCTCTCGCGCGATTCGGTGGACGAGATGGGCAACTACACTCTGGGCATAAAGGAGCACACGATCTTCCCGGAGACGTCGGATGAGGACCTCAAGGACGTATTCGGGCTCGCCATCACGATCGTTACGACCTCTCACGACAAGGCGGCTACGCTGGCCTTCCTGGAGCACTTGGGATTGCCGCTCAAGAAAGCCGACGCAAACAAGAATTAACGGGTTGAAAAGCGAGAAATGAATTCAAGAGCCGCCTAGCGCGGCTTTTCGTCTGTCGCGACGATCCCATTTCGCGATGGATCACGGATCGATCGTGCGGTACTGTTTTACTGAGCAGCTTGCGCACGCAGCGCTGCTTTGCGCTGAGGCGGCGGCAGATGTGATCCAGTCATGCAGTTTTTGCGTATCAGTCCTATAATTCTTCGAATCGAGGATGATTATGGCTACTCGGTGCGTCGCTTCCTGTCCTGGGACAGAGAAAAGTGAAAGCATCGTCTCCCCGGCTTGTCCCGTTTTACCTACTTTTCCTCCGATAAAATCAGGGTCGCCAGAGAAGAGGTTGAAGTTGTTGAATACGAACTTGTCTCCTTGTCGCGATGTCAGCGACTTGATCGGCGTCTTCGATATTCTGAATATGAATGACTTGTGATCGATCTCGTATCGCGCTAACCGGAACAGATCGTCTGGTGTCGACACGTCTTGCGGGGAGACGCCGCTCGCATCAGCAAAGCGCGATTCAGACATATCTAAAGACCGCGCGGTTGAGTCCATCCAAGCCACGAAGCCGTTCGTCCCATAATATCGGGCTAGATCGTCCGCGATAGCGTTGTTTGATTCCATAAGCAATGGATAGAAGAGGTCGCCTACGGTGAAAGTCTCTCCTAGAGCATCAGCAGCGGCCGGTGAATGATCGAGGTCACCCTTAGTGACTTCGATGTTCTTGTAGAACATTATCGTCTCATTGGCGACCAGCGCTGTCATGAGCTTTGTGAGCGAGGCGATAGGACGAGGCGTTTCGGCGTCATGTTCAAGGTAGACCGTGCCTGTGTCCACATCGGCTATAAGATAAGCGGCTGCTGAGATTGAGGGCCCAGGGACATTACCGATCGACAATGGCTCTGTGACTCTGGTCGTGGACGCATCATAGACGAAGACCGGGGTGCCCTGATCGGCAAACGCATAGACTTTAGCAGCGTCATCCGTAGATAATCGTATGCACCCGCCTGAATACGTAGAGGCGACAGGCTTGTCGCCAGGGTAGTATGGCCATCCGTGGATGAAGTAATTGCCATAAAATTGCATGGAGTAGGGCATGTATACGCCTTCTCCAGCGTTAAAGTGATTTTTGCTCTTCGATAAAACCGAATAGAAACCGGTCGGTGTCTCAAAAAAGCTTCCAGGGCGGCCTTTGGTGAGGATCGGGAATTCTGCTTTCTCCGTACCGTCTTGATACAGAAGCAGATCCATGCCGCTCAAGTCGGCCACTATGAATTTCCCGTGTCGAGGAATAGCTTCGGGTATCGTCAGCTGCTCTATGATGCGTTCGGGCGTTGTGCTTGAATACGTTTGGGCTGATGCTATAGGAAAGGACGGTGCCAATCGTTCAGCCGTTGATTCGAGGGATGCTGGCGAACTGAAATATGATAGCGCGCGTTCGGATCCGAAGTGCCAGCCTATCATCATCATTCCCAGTAAGGCTGAGAATTTTAGGGTAAAAGCAAATCCTTTCCAGTCAAAGGAAGAATCCATTTCGATGCGATATCATTATACGACAATCCCATAGCTTCCTTGAAGACCGCCCTAGGTGTTTTGTATTATATCATTAATCTATTAGATAGTCAACGTACTTGCGTAATTTACGCATTCTGGTAACATCCTAACCACTCGCTAAATACCACGTATTTACGAAGGATTGGAAGCAAAACCCGTCAGGGCGGCGCTGACCAATCGATTTTCATTGCCCGAAGGGCACTGCAATATGGCCAAAACATCAGTCATAGCCCGTTCGCAGAAGAAGCCGAAGTTCAAGTCGCGCGTGGTTCGACGCTGCTTCCGATGTGGCCGCAAGCATGGCTATATGCGCGATTTCGACCTGTGCCGCATATGTTTCAGGGAATTCGCCAACGAGGGCATGATCCCGGGCATCAAGAAGTCATCCTGGTAATACGATCCAACACCATCATGGTAACCGACCCAGTCTCAGATTTCATAATCCGCCTCCAGAACGCCAGCTTCGCTGGTAAGCCTGACGTCGCAGTCTCGTACTCGAAGTTCCTGGACTCCATCGCCCACGCTCTCAAGAAGGCCGGCTACGTCGAGTCAGTCGAGAAGAAGGGCGCTCTCTTGAACCGCGAGCTCGTCATCAACCTCCGCTATTTCGATACAGGCCCTCGCATCCATGGGGTAGAGCGCGTTTCCAAGCCTTCCAAGCGCATATACCAGAGATATGGAGACATACGCGTCTTCCGGAGCGGCTTCGGCAACTCGTTCCTTTCGACGCCCAAGGGAGTGCTCGCGGACGAGGAAGCGAAGCGGCTAAAGGTCGGCGGCGAGGTATTGTTCCGTATCTGGTAGTCAGTATTTGGTATTTAGTATAAAAACAATGTCCAGACTAGCCAAAAAACCCATCGTCCTGCCGCCGAAGACCGAAGCCAGCTTTTCGGGAGGCGTTATGACCGTGAAAGGCCCTCTGGGCACGCTCACGAAGGGATTCCGCCCGCACATCAAGGTCAAGGTAGAGAATGGCGCCATAACCCTCGAGCAGGAGTTCAAGTCCCTCCAGTCCAATGCGCTTTGGGGCACCTACGCTTCGCATATCAAGAACATGATCGCCGGCGTCAACAAGCCTTATGAGAAGAAGCTCATCATCGAAGGCATCGGCTTCAAGGCTGACGTCAAGGGCAAGGATCTCGTCCTCTCCGTCGGATTCTCGCACCAGGTCGTCATGCCGATCCCGGCAGACTTGAAGGTGACGAGCGAGAAGAACATCATCGCCGTTTCAGGCATCGACCGCGAGAAGGTCGGACAGTTCGCCGCCCAGATCCGGGCCGTAAAGAAGCCGGAGCCGTACCTCGGCAAGGGCATACGGTATTCCGATGAGGTCATCCGCCGCAAGCAAGGCAAGAAGGCTGCATAGAGAGCAAGAATCACATGAATAAAATCCAGAAAAAACAAGCTATATTCGCAAGGAGGAAAGCCCGCATCCGGGCTAAGATACGCGGCTCTGCAGAGCGCCCTCGACTTGCCGTCTTCAAGTCCCATCGTTACATCTACGCTCAGGTCATCGACGACGACAAGGGCTGCACCATCGTCTCCGCTGATTCCCGGAAAGCCAAAGCCAAGACGCCCGTAGAAAGGGCCAAGGAGGTCGGCCTGGAGATTGCCAAGAAGGCGAAAGCCGCTAAGATAGATACCGTCGTCTTCGACCGAGGCGGATTCCTCTATGCCGGCAAGATCAAGATGGTCGCCGATGCGGCGCGAGAGGGAGGCCTAGAATTTTAAACAACATGCCACCAAAAGATATAAAGAACCAGAATAACGAAACAAAGGCCCCGGCGGCAGCCGCTCCGGCTGCGCCTAACAAGGTCACTCCTGGGAGGAGGATGCGCGGCGATACGGCGAGGAGGGGAGGCCGCGGAGCCGGCCATGGACGCGGACCTGGAGGCGGCCGCGGCGAGCCCCGTGAGCGCGCAAAGCCAGAGTTCGACTCCAAGATAATCGATATCCGGCGCGTCACCCGCGTGACGGCTGGCGGGCGCCGCATGAACTTCAGCGTGTCGGTCGTGGCTGGCGATAGGAAGGGCCGCGTAGGCGTCGGCCTCGGCAAGGGCAGCGATACGGCCGGAGCCGTCGAAAAGGCGACACGCGATGCGAAGAAGAACATGATCAAGGTGCCTCTTTCGCCCCAGATGGTCATCCCTCATGCCGTCGAAGCCAAGTACGGCAGCGTCCTCATAAAGGTCTTTCCGGCGAGAGGCAGCGGCATCGTGGCAGGGAGCTCGGCCCGCGTGGTCATGGAGCTCGCAGGCATCAAGGACGTCTGCGCCAAGTTCCTGTCAGGCAGCAAGAACCGCCTCAACAACGCCAGAGCGGCTATCGAAGCCCTAAAGCATCTTTCGCCGATCCCGAAGAGCCAGATGAAGCCGAAGGCCTAATACAATCCCATAAGGCCTAATACAATCCCATGCAGATCAATAACCTAAAAAGAGCCCATCCGAACCGCAAGCGCATGATCGTGGCCAGAGGCGGCAAGCGCGGCAAGACATCCGGCCGCGGCGGCAAAGGCCAGAGCGCGCGCGCCGGCAACAAGCGCCGACCGGAATGGCGAGACATCATCAAGAAGCTCCCTAAGCTTCGCGGCCGCGGCGTCAACTCGCACAAGTCGATCCAAGAAAAGGCGGTAGCGGTCAATGTCAGCATCCTCGAAGCGGCTTTCGCCGCCAACGATCAGGTCACGCCGAAGTCTCTCATCGAGAAGGGAGTCGTCTCTACCGGATCCGGCCGCATCCCGCCCGTCAAGATCCTCGGCGATGGCGAGATCACCAAGGCCCTGAAGCTCTCCGGATTAGCGGTCTCTAAGTCTGCCAAGGCCAAGATCGAGAAGGCCGGCGGAAAGATAGAGGCTCGCGGAAAAATAGATGAATGAATTCATCCAAAAATCGATGCTCGTCTTCCAGGATCCGGCCCTTAGAAAAAGGATCGGATTCACCGTTCTCATGCTGGTGGCGTTCCGTGCCCTGGCGGCCATCCCGATACCGGGAGTGGACGCCGCCAATCTGGCCAAGCTGCTCTCTTCGAGCCAGCTCTTCGGCTTCCTGAACATCTTCTCGGGCGGCGGTCTCTCGAACCTCTCGATAGTGATGCTCGGAGTCGGCCCTTTCATAACGGCATCTATCATCGTCCAGCTTCTGACCATGATATTCCCATCATGGAAGGCGCTCATGCACGATGAAGGGGAGGCGGGCCGCATCAAGCTCTCGCAATATTCTCGCGTCCTCGGCGCTCCTTTGGCGATCATACAGGCCATAGGCTTCCTCATATTGCTCCAGTCCCAGGCCGTCCTTCCGCATATCACCATCGCCGCATTTTCCATAAACGTGATCGTCATCACCGCCGGCTCCATCTTGCTCATGTGGCTCGGAGAGCTGATATCAGAATTTGGCATCGGCAATGGCGTATCGCTCATCATTTTCGCCGGTATCGTCTCCAGGCTGCCTCGCGATCTGGTCCAATTCTCGGCGCAGTACAACCCGGCCAACCTGCCTTTCTACCTAGGCGTACTGGTCGTGGCGGTCCTCGCTGTGGCCGGCGTCGTCTATGTGACGGAAGCCGAACGTTCGGTCCCGGTCACTTACGCCAAGCAGGTCCGGGGAAACAAGGTTTACGGCGGATCCTCGACCTATCTCCCTCTGCGCCTGAACCAGTCGGGCGTCATTCCGATCATCTTCGCCCTTTCTATATTGCTCTTCCCGCAGATCATCTTCGGGGCCATCGGCAATCTCGCGGGCCATCCGACGATCGCCGGCCTTTCCAAGGCCATCTCTGGCTGGCTCACGCCGCCTTCCTGGCCATACGGCATACTCTATTTCTTGATGGTGGTCCTCTTCACGTATTTCTACACGGCCGTCACCTTCGATCCCAAGCTCATATCTGAGAATCTGCAGCGCACCGGTGCATTCATCCCCGGCGTCAGGCCCGGCGATCATACCGAGCAGCACTTGGGCAACATCGTCACCCGCATCACTCTCGTCGGCGCGGTATTCCTAGGCGTAGTGGCCATCTTGCCGCTTGTGATCCAGACATTCTCGCCAGATAATTCTCAGACCCTGGCTATCGGCGGCACTGGCCTGCTCATCGTCGTCTCCGTTGTGATCGATCTCTTGAAGAAAGTCGACGCTCAGGTCGCGATGAGGGAGTACTAGGCTACAAAAAGCTCGCTTGCGCCCCATCTACCGCGCTCATCTGCCGCGTTCCTCTGTCGCGTTCCTCTGTCGCGCTCCTCTGTCGCGCCCGGGCAGCTAAGGTTCTTAACCGCCACGCCGTGGCGCGCTCAGTCACGCCTGCGCCCGCGCCGCGCGCAAGCCCATGAAGTTCTCGATATAGTTCGAAGTCCTTGGAATCGGTAGATTTTTTCATTTACGGAAATCCATTTCCATGACAAAATCAACGGCTTGGTTTAGCCATGCGGCAGAAAAATTACAACACACGAGGGACCAGATCGACGTTTCGATGAATCGACGAATAGAGACCAGTCATCGCGGGCCGCACGGCTTGAAAACTCGGCGCTATAACTCGGCGTTATATTCCGCCTTGCTCCATGAAGCGTCGTCGCTCGGACTTCGCGCAAGCCCTCCGGGCTTTCGCAAGTCCTCGCTAGCCGCTATAATACCCCGCATGCAACCACAATCATTCGTGTTCATGGGACGTTACGGCGCTGGCAAGGGCACTCAGGCCGCCCTTTTGATCGAAAGGCTCAAGAAGCGCGACAGCACGCCGGTCATCCACATAGAGACGGGCGCCGAGTTCAGGAAATTCTTCCAAGGCGAGACCTATACGGCCAAGCTGAGCAAGAGCATCATCGAACAGGGGTATCTCATGCCTGAATTCATGTGCGTCTACATATGGGGGAGCATCCTCGAGGGCAAGTTCACCGGAAAGGAGCATCTTGTCTTCGACGGCACGCCACGGAAGCTCCTGGAAGCCAAGATGCTCCAGGGAGTCTTCCCATTCTACAGCTTCCCGAAGCCATGGCTTATCTATCTGGATGTGGAGCACGAAGAATCAGCCAAGCGGATCTCCTTGAGGTCTGCTAATAGCGGTCGGAAAGACGACGGAGCGGAGGCTTTGGAAAAAAGGCGCAAGGCCTATGAGGAAGACATCGTGCCGACTATCGAGTGGTACAAGACGAACCCCGACGTCAATTTCCTCGACATCGACGGCGAGAGGCCGATCGAAGAGGTCCACGCCGAGATTGTGAAAAAGATCGGATTGGAGTAAGGTAAGCGCGTGATAACCCTCAAGACAAAGGAAGAGATCGCCATCCTCCGCGAAGGAGGCAAAAGGCATGCGGCGATCCTGCGGGAGCTGGCATCCATGGTCAAGCCCGGCTTGCGCGCTCAAGAATTGGAGGATCGCGCCAGAGGATCGATCACGGCGGGCGGAGACTCGTCGGCCTTCCTTGATTATCAGCCGGCAGGGGCATCTCGCCCCTACCCGGCCGCGCTTTGCGTGTCCGTGAATGACGAAGTCGTGCATGGCATCCCTAATGAGGGCGAAAAGATCCTGCAGGAAGGGGATATCGTCAGCATCGACTTAGGATTAGTCCATAAAGGCATGATCACAGATGCCGCCATAACCGTTCCTGTAGGCCAGGTCAGCGCCGATCTCCAGAAGCTCTTGGAGATCACGAAAAAAGCGCTCATGGCCGGCATAAAAGCGGCCAAAGGCGGCAAGCGGGTGGGCGACATATCGTCGGCTATCCAGCGCGAAGCCATCCCATATGGCTATGGCGTCGTTGAAGAGCTCTCCGGCCATGGCGTCGGCTACAAAGTCCACGAAGATCCATTCGTCCCGAATTTCGGCGAGGCTGGAAAGGGCGAAGCGCTCACGCCAGGAATGGTCCTAGCTATAGAGCCGATGTTCAACCTCGGCGGCAAGGAAGTGGAGCTTGGTCCTGACGGATATACATTCAGGACCGCTGACGGCTCGCCTTCGGCCCATTTCGAGCATACTGTCGTCATCACCAAGAGCGGCGCGGAGATATTGACGGCGTGATAGAATATCGCCATGAAGAACTCCCATCCAAAATACGAGCGGACGCTAGTCCTCATAAAGCCTGACGGCATCCAGCGCAGCCTGATCGGCGAGGTCATAGGCCGTTATGAGCGCGTCGGGCTGAAGCTTGTCGGCATAAAAATGATCGTTCCTACCAGGGAGCTCATAGAGAAGCATTACACATTGGACCCGGAATGGCGGGTCAAGACAGGCGTGAAGACGATCAAGGGCTATACGGACAAAGGGCTGACCCCGCCGGAAACGGATCCTTTGAAGATCACAGAGAAGATCCTGAGGAATCTGGTCAATTACATGACCAAAGGCCCTGTCGTGGCCATGGTCTGGCAAGGCGCGCACTCGGTCGAGATAGTCCGCAAGCTGACCGGGGGCACGGAGCCTCTGGCATCGGCTCAGCCGGGAACTATCCGCGGCGATTTCACGATCGATTCCTACCGAATGAGCGACCAAGACGGCCGCGCTGTGCGCAACATCGTCCACGCTTCCGGTTCAGTCAAAGAAGCCGCCGACGAGATCGCCCACTGGTTCAAGAAAGAAGAGCTTTTCAACTATCGATTGGCCGTAGATCAGATGCTTTACGATGTCGATCTCGATGGGATCTTGGAGTAGCCTGATTTTTTTACGATAGAATCGTTGCTGTAACGTCAAACTGTGTGTCGCAACGGATTATTTTCTTGCATTCGCCGAAGAGAGGAATAAAATTATGTCAGGTTGCAGGAGTAAATTCCACAAGTCCAAAACTTTTGGGACGCCAAGGAGCGTTTGCTGCCCGGATCACCCGTGATCCGTCCGTTTCCGCCGGATGATGCGGGCAGCAGGCGATCAAATTCCTCCGCACCGTGGTGTTGGAGGTGAGGCAACCCCCCTGTTTTAACAGGGATTGTACTCTTGCAATCATCAGAGGACGCCTGCTCCTGGCAGGCGTTTTCTAATGGCCTCATTTCGGATAAAATCTGCCAAATCTGCTAGAATCTGCTCATGTCCTCCGCAGATCCGCTCAAGATCACGTTCGTCACCGGCGTCGGCACTGTCACGGGCGCTAATTTTTTGCTCGAAACTCCGCAAGGCGCCAAGATCCTTGTAGATTGCGGCTTGGTCCAGGGTGAAAAAGTCGCTTTGGACGAGAATAGAGAGCCTTTTCCGTATGATCTGGGATCGATCACAGCGCTTTTCATAACACATGCGCATTTGGACCATGTCGGCAGGATCCCCAAGCTGGTCAAGGATGGCTACAAGGGGCCGATCTATTCAACTCCGCAGACCCGCGAGCTCGCCGAGCTTGTCCTCGAAGACGCTGTCAACATCCTTGCCGAAGAAGCCAAGCGCGATGGGCTCGCGCCTCTATATGGCCGCGAGGACGTCCAAGCGATCTTCAGCCAGTGGAAGACGATAGATTATCATACGAGCTTCGAGGCGGCGCCAGGCGTCGCGGTCTATCTGAAAGATGCCGGCCATATCCTAGGCTCTTCGATGATAGAGATCAGAGCGGGCGGCAAGAAGATCCTATTCACCGGCGACCTCGGCAATTCTCCGGCGCCGCTCCTAAGGGATTCAGAGCCTATAGGCGATGTCGATCATCTCATCATGGAGAGCGTATACGGGGACCGCAACCATGAAGACAGGGAAGGGCGCATCAACAAGCTCGAGCAGGCCATCAAAGATACGATCGCCAGGAACGGGACGCTCGTCATACCGGCGTTCGCCATAGATCGGACGCAGGTCCTGTTGTATGAGCTTAACGATCTGGTCGAGCAGAAAAAGATCCCATCGATCCCCGTATTCGTCGACTCGCCTATGGCCATAAAAGCCACGGAGGTATACAGGCGCAGCACGGATCTATTCAATGACCGCGTGCGCGAGCAGATCAGGCGCGGCGACGACATATTCGCTTTCTCTCATCTGCAGTACACGATGTCCAGGGACCAATCCGAGGCGATCGACCATGCTAGAGCGCCGAAGATCATCATGGCCGGGTCCGGCATGTCGGTCGGCGGCAGGATCTTGGGCCACGAAGAGCATTATCTATCAGACGAAAGGAACATGCTCCTCCTCGTGGGCTATCAGGCGCTCGGTTCTCTGGGACGGCTTCTGGCCGATGGCGCCAAGAAGGTGCACATCCATGGGAAGACGATCAAGATCAAGGCGCATGTGGAGACCCTTTATGGCTTCTCCGCGCACAAAGACGGAGATCATCTGGTAGATTTCGTGGCGACTGGGACAGACAAGCTGAAGCAGGTCTTTGCGGTCATGGGCGAGCCTAAAGCCTCGATGCACCTGGCTCAGAGGATAAACGATGAGCTCGGAGTGAAGGCTATCGCGCCCGAGAGGCTCAAATCTTACGAGATATAGGCAGATATAGACAAAAGGGGATAAAAAAGGGGCCCAGGAGCGGGTGTAACCTCTCCTGGACCGGGGCGGATTGGGTGTCCGCTTTTGGGCGCGCGACCGTTGCAATCGCGACGGATGCTATTTAAGCATATCGACGACTTTTTTGAAAGCCTCCGGCTTGAATTCTGCCAAATGGGCCAGAGTCTTGCGGTCGAGGGCCATGCCTTTCTTCTTCATAGAATCGATGAGGCGGCTGTATGAGAGGCCGAGCGGCCGGGCAGCTGCGTTGATCTTCACGTTCCAGAGGCGGCGGAACTGGCCCTTCTTGTCGCGGCGATGAGCGAAGGCGTAGGCGCCTGCATGGGCCAATGCTTCATTGGCGGCGCGCTCGGTCTTGGAGCGGCGGAATCGGAAGCCCTTGGCCTGGCGGAGGACGGATCGGCGGTTCTTGAGGGCGTTTGTGGCTTTTTTGACTCGTGTCATGAAGGAAGTATTAAGTATTAAGTATGAGGTATTAGGTATGAAGTATGCCTTATATAGTGGCGAGGAAGCGGCTTCGGGCCTTGTTGCTCATGTATATGCTCTTAGACCGGCCCTTCCTGGC
>JAGWWT010000059.1 GCA_018970245.1 Patescibacteria group bacterium | reverse complement strand
ACGAAATCGTTCCGAGTATTTTAAAAAAACGCGCATCCGTAAATTTATACCAGAGAAGAATGCCAATTCGACCAGAAAATAAGAATCGCTATCCGAAAGACTGGCCGGAAATCTCACGGCGGATTCGATTCGACCGAGCGGGTTCCCGTTGCGAATGTGAAGGAGAATGCGGACGTGGAACGCACGAAGGACGCTGCCCGAATGTTCATAATGGCGTAGCATACGGAACTGGAAGCATTGTCATTCTTACGGTCGCTCACCTAAATCACACGCCGGAAGATTGCAGAGAAGAGAACTTAAAAGCGATGTGTCAGGGATGCCATTTACATTACGACCGTGAACATCACAAACAGAGCACGATTCAAACTCGCAGACAGAAACAGGGACTTCAAGAACTATTTTAATCGAGGAGAGAAAAGGACAATGAACGACGATTATTTTTTCGAAGGTTTAACCGGCTGGAACGTTTTCTGGGCAATCGTCGCCGGAGTTATTCTTGCCGCGATAATTATAATTCCACTGATTTTATACGCTTCCCATGTTTAATCCTCTTCGGGTACTACGGGAGTGGCGAGCGAGACGTAAGGCCGAGAAACAGGCCGAATTGCGAGCGCAAGCCGAACGAACTCTCAAAGTAATTCGAGCGACAATCGTTCTCATCGAAGCGGCTTATCCCGCAATCCAAAAGGCAAAAGAAATACTGGAATCATAGTTTTTGGGAACTACAGCATGAAAACAGAAAACATCCATAATGGCGAAGCGGTAATTCCATGCCGACATCTGCGATATAAGGGAACGGCATATTGTCCTGACTGCGGCCTCGAACGGGAGCGAATTAAGCCCGTCTCCAATGACCTCACGGAAGAAGAACTCGATGAACTTGATGGAATCGCGAACGCCGAGGGGGTAGAACTAACATGCAGGGCCGTTGCTGAAATCCGCAGACGGCGGAGCGAGAATGCGCTGAAACCCGGTGAATCGGTTACATTCGTAAGCGACGGAGGGCGGTGGAACAAAGTTCCTAAGCACGAACACGAATGGAAAGAGACGGATTCGCACGGCAATCCGGAGCAAGGTATCGAATACACGGAATACCGTTGTAAGTGCGGCGCACTAAAGTCAGAGAAGATTGCGGAATCTTCCGAAAAATAAGCGGTTAGAAACTGAATGCAAGAAACGGCGGGAATAAGTGAAATTCGACGTGTAGGAAGGCCGTCGCTCTATTCCGATGAATTAGCCCTACGTATATGCCAAAGACTAATTGAGGGCGAATCGTTGCGTTCTATTACGAGCGACGAAGATATGCCGTGTCAGTTCACGGTGTTCAAATGGCTGAACGAAAAGGAAGATTTTTCAAAGCAATACGCGCGCGCGCGTGAGGCTCAGGCCGATACGATAGCCGATGAAATCCTTCATATTGCTGACAATACCGAAGTTGGCGTTAAGGTCACTACGAAGCCAGACGGCACTCGGGAGATCGTTGAGGCTGACATGACCGAGCATAGGCGTCTCAGGATTGATTCTCGCAAATGGTACGCGGGAAAGCTTGCTCCGAAGAAATACGGCAATAAGATGGAATTAGAACATTCCGGCTCCGTACAGCACACGATCGGCATACGGGCCAAAGACCTCACTCTCGAACAGTTTAAGGAGCTACGGTCTCAGGGTTACATCATCAAACGTGACGCTGAGGGCCAGTATTTAGAGAAGCCTGTTCAGGAGGCGGAATTTGAAAATGTAAACTATAGTTTACAAACCGAAGATGAAAACGGCGAATCCAGCGCGGAAACGCAAGAGTGATGTAATAAATTTATTACGAATGTAAACTATAGTTTACAAATTTCAGGCGTAGCACAATGGTACTGCACGAGAATTTGAGTCTCGCGTTTACAATTCAACGAACTGGTATCTTCAAATTGGCGAAGGCGAAGGAGCCTTAATCATTGCCGGATGCCGTGTTCATTATGCGTGGGTTTGCGCGACGGAACCAAATAATGGAATCGTTGTTCGCGTCATAAAATAATTCCACTCTATTGTTTAACTACGGATGAGCAATAGCCCTTTGACCGAACAACAATACGAAGCCGAATACGAAGCCCTTCAAGAAGAGGAGTTCATCGCTGAGATCGAACGGGAAGAGGCGAAGCGTCATGTAAAAACGAATCTTCGTGCGTTCACGAAAGAGTTCTGGCGGCAAATTGTGCCCGTTCCGTTTCAGGATACGTGGGTTATCGGTGCGATGTGCGAGCACCTACAGGCATTGTGGCGAGGTGAAATCATTCGGCTGCTCATTAACATTTACGGGCGTAGCGGCAAGAGCACCATCGCTTCCGTTATGTATCCGGCATGGGTTTGGGCGCAGGAGCCATCGGAGAGATTCATTTACGTTGCCAGTACACAGGGTTTAGCTCTACGCGACGCGGACTTCACGCGGGATGTTATTAACAGCGAAGCGTACCGAAAGATGTTCGGCGGCTTCTCTCTTACGAAAGATTCTTCGGGATTGTATCGGAACGATAAATTAGGTTCGCGGCAAAGTCTGAGCATTGATAGCAAGGTCACGGGGTTCGGTGCAAATAATAAGTTCTTAGATGACCCGAACGACGCGAACGATGTTGACTCTGTTGTGAAGAGAGAAGATGCCATTTCCCGGTTTGGAAACCTTTCTACTCGTTCCGATTCATTCGATACAGATAGGTTTTGCGTGTCTCAGCAGCGCGTTCATCCGATGGACGTTACGGGTTACATTGATAAAATCGGATTAGAGTTCACGCGGTTGATTATTCCACTGGAATACAAAGGCAAGGAATACGTGAGTGTTTTAGGAACGAAAGACCCGCGAACTACGATAGGGGAAATCGCTGACCCGGTGCGGTTTCCGCCGCGCGCTGTTCAGGAGCTAAAAGCCACGCTCGGTTATCGGTATGAAGGGCAGGCGAACCAAGACCCGAAGCTACAAGAAGGCGGAGCGATCAAACGCGCATGGTATAAAGAATGCGAGTTCATTGATTTCTCGCAAGTGAAAGCGGCGTCGCTGAGTTATGATATTGGTTACAGTTCTTCTCCGAATGCCGACTGGACATGGGGTTCATGGAAGGCGCGAATGAAGGACGATACATTTGTCACGTTCTGGCAGCACTTCGGCAAATGGGACAATGAAGAGCGGAACCGGAATATGAAGGAATTCGGGCTAACAGTTCAGTCGATCACGATGGCGCTGATGCCGAACGTTCCGTGGAACTTAGATTTGGAAGGCGGAGTCGGTCCGGGTTATGAACTGAATAAGAAGTGCCGGGATGTTTTGATTGCGGCGGGACTTCCGGCGAGGTTGGTTCCAACGCAAGAAAACAAGGTTGTGCGGGCGAACGTGTATCTCACGGCAACGGAGGCAGGTAAAACGTTTTTCTATTCGGGGGAACAATTTAAGGACTACGAGCTTTCTAAGGGAACCGCTGCATGGCAACGGAAGTTTTTAGACATAACGTCCTGTCTCATGTTCGATAATGCGGCGGACGGAACGCCGCGTTGGAAGAACGAGCATGATGACCCGTTAGACGCTGAAGCGGCGGCGCATAATGCGCTTATCGGCGATTTTAATAACATTGATACCGGCATTGACTACAGCGTCACATGAACTATCATATCACGTACAAAACGAACCCTGACGATCACGCAAAGAGCCGCGATATTTTTTTTCAGGCGAAGCCCTCGAATGAAGAGGCGCAGCGAATTCTTGGAACATTATGGAGTGTTCCCGCCGCTGAGATTATTATTCTCTCTATTACGGAACAGGACGTTAATCATTTATCGCCCGAATTTTTAAGCCAAAAGCATGTGTGAAATACGCATTCGAATAGACTGGAACCGTTCCATAATGAACGGCGATGAAATAGTGATACCG
>JAGWWT010000058.1 GCA_018970245.1 Patescibacteria group bacterium | reverse complement strand
TAGCCATCGCCGCTGCCGTAGCCGTAGCCGCTGCCGTAGCCGTTGTCATCGCCGTTGCCGTAGCCGCAGCCGCAGCCGTTGCCGTAGCCGTAGCCATCGCCGTAGCCGTAGCCGCAGCCGCTGCCGCTGCCATCGCCGTAGCCATCGCCATCGCCATCGCCGTTGCCGTAGCCGCAGCCGCAGCCGTAGCCATCGCCGTTGCCGTAGCCGCTGCCGTAGCCGCTGCCGTCGCCGTCGCCGTTATCGCCCATAGGTTCTCCTATCGCCTGTCATTTCAGCCGTCGCCGCTACCATCGCCGTTGCCGTAGCCGCAGCCGCAGCCGTAGCCATCGCCGCTGCCGTAGCCGTAGCCGCTGCCGTAGCCGTTGTCATCGCCGTTGCCGTAGCCGCAGCCGTCGCCGTAGCCGTAGCCATCGCCGTTATCGCTCATAGATTTTCGCCGCGCGAATGTATTTTTCGGCTTCCGGCGTGCACAACGCGATCTCGCAGTCTTCAGTCAAGTGCAGCCGAGGAAGCGGTGTGCCAACCTTGCTGGTGGAATCCAGGCCGCCGATAGCCACGCCAGACAGGAAGCATTGGCCATTGGCAGGCTTCCAATACCAAAGCCGCCGCGCTTCCGTGAGAACGCATTCCCGCCCATTGTGGGAAACGAGAACGCCAGCATGAACGCCCGCGTCTCGGCAGCGAACCAAAACATATCGGCCGATCATGCCGTTGTCATACTGCGCAAATTTCACATTTTCATTTTTCCCCTCCAGGCAAGAAACCAAAGAGGCCAGTTGGGCGATTGTGAGTGAGTTGATGTCCATAACCATTGACTCCTTGTTTGGTTGATTAGTGTATTATCACGGTATGAAGCTAATTGACACTAATAAAACGGATAGGGGGCGGTTGCCCGCCCCCAAGCTTAACGATCAGAAGTCCAGCAGTTCGCCGGCCTTGCGTTCGAGCTCAACTCGTTCGTTCTGATAGGGGATGGAGCGCGCGTGTGCCGTTGCCGCCACCGTTACATCCCACATGGTTTCGATTGGGCGGGCTTCCTCGCGTTTATGAACGGCTTGCAGAGCGCTCGCCGTTGATTTGCTAAACCGCTTGGTGAGCCATTCGTTCACGTCGTCCAATTTGTGCGCCTTGGCGTTGGCGATAGCATCCTGAATCGGCTTCTCCGAGCCGTTGGCGTAGGCCAACAAGATCGGCTGGGCCTGTTCAATGAAGCGGTCGGGGGCGCTCACGGTATGCCGGATTTTGATTTCCTTGTACCCGGTTGCGCCCCAGACAATGCGGTTGCAGCACACGTAGTCGAACAAGAATGTGCCGATACCGAATGTTGCCGAGCCTACTTCCGAGTTCCATAGGAAGAACCCGCGCGAAAGCAAGCCGGGTTCGCCGTTGCGGCGGTTGGGAACCTCGATCTTGTGGTTTTCATCGGCCAGGAAAATGAACATATCCCGGTCGGAAGCGTAAAGCGTGGTATTCTCTTTGGTGATAGTCACGGCCTTTCCGAACTCGCCAGGAACCCGGAAGTCGCCGGTCACGCCATCCCCGAAGCGGTCAATGACATGATCCAAGATTCCGGCATTCCAGATTCGCCCGTAAGCTGGTCCGGTTGCCGCCCGCAGTACAGGGGATTCATCCTTTTCCAAGAGAAAGCCGATATCCTCGATATCGCGGCGGAACTTGAGTCCGTAGTTCAGGCAGTCAGCCGCCAGCGGAGCGGGGAGGTCACGCAGATAACCAGCCGGAGAACTTGCCCGCTGGCAAAGCTGGCCGAACGCCCAATGCGTCGGAGCGTAAGGCTGACCATTCGGCCCTTCGATCAAGATTCCTTGGTTGTCGTCGGTCGGGATGGCCTGTACCTGCCGACAGGATGCAACCACGGTCCTGGATTTGTCCATGGTGTGGTACATCCGGTCACGCATGCTCGGGAGGTCCAGATAGCGCTCATCGTTTGGACGGGAAGCCCATTCGCGAGAGGCACGGGTCAATTCCATGATGTAGCTCCTTCGTGAGATTGTGCGAAACGTCCAACACTGGGTGCTTCGATAATCTCGCCGCTATCAGATTGGCAAAAGAAGACGGGCATGGAACCTTGCAAGCGTCCGATCACACCTTCGTTGATTCCCGGTGATTTGGACTCTCCATGCCCGTTTTTATTAGAGCATGTATTACAAAAGTGTTTTGCTGGGTAATAACCAAAGGTGGGCGGTTTCCCAAGCTGGTTTGCGCTGCTATGGCCGCGACCACCTTTCTTCCGGCCCACGAGGGGACAGCAAGGCGAGATCCGCCAATCGCGCACGCAACCCGACTTGAGAAAGAGCGCCTGGAAGCCTAGCTTCCTGTAAGACGGGTTCGCCGGCCTAAGCCCTCGTTCCTGTCTTACACATATCATATAGTGGTCAATTCTCAGGAAACAGGATTTCCGAAGAGGTATCTGCTAAATGGGTAGGAAGAAGAACCCAGCATCGTTGCGTGACACGATTACGGTACGGTTGCCGCGTCATCTAGCGATATGGTTATGGCAGAAGGCGCAGAAAGAGGATTCTGGCAATCTTTCCAACACCTTGCGTCGTCTACTCCAAACGGAGTATGATAAGAAGATGAGGCCATTACCGCCACTATGATGCACACGCCGATTGAGCACCCGAATTGTTACGCCATTGGCACGAAGCTACGCGAGTGCCGTGCATTCCGCTCCCCGGAAGAGCGGAGGGTGTTACAGGGCAGGCCAAAGGTCACGGCGTTTTGCCGGTGGGTTCTCCGACCGTTTCCTCATGCCACGCTTTGGCGCGTCTGCGGGCGACATTAGCCCGCAACCTAGCCCGGCTAGCGGCTGCGATGGCGACGGCTTCTGGTGCGGGAGGGGCGATGCGCAAAGCCTCGCGCAGATGGCGTTCCGCGCTTTCGGATATGCGCAGGTAGTCGAGATGCGCGGCCATAGCCTCCGAGCGTTTAGCGATCAGGATTTCGAGGAGAAGCGGTACCATGCGTGTAGGCCAGCCGTTCGTCATGTAGCGAATGATGGTGGTATGGTTGACGCCCAGAGCGGCGGCGCATTCACGCGTACCCGACCATACGAGATGGATGATAGCGGACATGCGCTTGGATACGGCGATGCGCGGTTCTGGGGCGTTCTGAGCGTTCCGCCAGCCTTTGGTTCCGATGCCCGACATACTGCACCTATTTTCCCCGAACAGTTTCGCGATTTCAGGCCGATCAGGCTACCGAACCCGCCCGCCGTCCGCGACCGACCCGACATATGGCCAACCTATCATGAACAAAGGGAGAACGGCATGTGGTTCGTATGGCTTAGCGTGGTCATGGGGCAGCTAACCGGGCTTGCGGTGATCAACCCGCTGATCGAGCGAGCCGCCCGTGAACCCGACGCGGATAGACCCGCGCCCGCCAGCGCTCCACGCACCTACAGTAAGCACCACAACCAAGCCCATAACCATCCCCACAACAGCCCGCCCGCAGCCGCATAGCCACCCAACCCATATCACCACTTCACGTATCACCATACACCCATACACAAGCCACGTAACGCCACACCACGACGATACCAAACAGCACAACAAGCATAACCCACGCGGTGCACGAGCTTGCCGCAGCTGGGGGTGCGGGGATGTGCGTGAAAATCGTATACCTCGCTGTAACTACCTCAATAATATCAATGACTTAGCATTGTTGCTGCCTCTGCAACGCCATTTCCTCGCCATCAGCTAACCCATTGATATTGCTGGCCTGTCGTCATATTGGCCATTATGCGACAGGGATACGGGAGAGCCCGGAAATGCGTCGGGACGAGCGCGGCTGATCGTCGTTGACCCACCACCCCTCTTCCCCCCCCATAAAAAAATATCATGTACTTAACACCGCATCTGTTATAACATTGTCCTTAACAGCCCGGTGTTAT
>JAGWWT010000057.1 GCA_018970245.1 Patescibacteria group bacterium | reverse complement strand
TTTCGAACATCCAGACGGGTCTCGATGCGATATACGGTTCGAATAATTCATTGGCACGACTCGGAACGATTACTTCCGGTATAGGAACGATTATCGTTCAGTTCATCGGCGCGAATGCGACGGTAGCGATGCGCCTTATGACGGCGAATTATTCCAGCATGACTGGAACGACTCCTTCCGTCACGGTGGCGAGTACGAAATCCGGTGGAGTGGTGGTATCGACGGCCCCCCCTATTACCTACGTAAATACATCGAGCACAGCGGTTAACCCGACATGGCAACCGCGTGGAATTCTTCCCCTCCTTAGTCTGGGAAGCCCCGCGCTCGGTTCGGGTATTACGGTTCATGCTGGGGTGGCCGATACGGGTTCCCAGCAGACTATTTCGACGGCCATTACGAACCCCGATGTTCCCCGCTGTTTGGTATTCACGCCAAGCGGCACAACGGCAAACGTGACAGCGGTTCAGATGATCGTAACTGGAACGGATGCGAACGACAATGTTCTTACCGAGACGCTTCCCGCTTTTACGGCGGGCGCGGCAACGGCGGTAACATCGGTCAACGCATTCAAGGCGGTGACGAGTTATATTCAGCCCGCTTGCGGAGCTTCGGTAACGATCACTCCGACGTGCAGCCCGAAATTAGGTCTCGGAATTCCGATGACGAATGACGGCATTCTAACCGGGTTCCTGAACGGAGTACGGGAAAGCACCCGTCCGACGGGCACGGCTTCGACTATCATGTCGAAATCATTAGTGCAACTTAGTTCCGCGCTCAACGGAACGGCGGTTCTTATTCAGGTCACGCCGAACTAATGCTCTGGAATTCTATAGCAACGCAATGGAGCCTCGCCGGTCTCTATAAAAAGATTGGCGAGGACTCCGTGCGCTATTATTTGAACGCAAAAAGCACGGCAGAACGGGATATGCTTGCACAGGAGCAGATTGACCAAATGACGAACTTTTACAAGCTCACGTTGGAAGATAGGTTCCAGAAGCAATACCCGTCGAGCTTGAAAGACATGATGACGTTTGTGCTGAACCAACAGCGTGAACTAAAATCGTATGCAAATTACCGGGATGAGTTATACGGTGCAAACGATGCGGCATTACCGATGGTTGGTTCCTATGGCAACTGGCAGGCATTTCCCTACGGAACTTCGCTTCTTACCGCCGATAACGGTGTCTATGGTTACGGTTCGGTATTTGGCAAACCTCTTTATTTTATTAGCGGACCGATAGATAATACAATTCTTGCCGGGGAAGCTGAGAATGGTTCCTATGTCGGAATTGTGTCAATGAAGAACGGTGCGGACATGTCCTCGCAACTTCTGTATATTAATTACGGAACGAAAGCTTCCCCGAACTGGCACACATGGAATCCTCTTGGGCTTGTCGATTGCATTTTGGACGGGGAACCGCTTTTAGAGTGCGGGTATCAAAGAGTTCGATATTATATTCGGGATTTCGCAACCGACAGTGACGAGGGCGAGACATTCCAGCGACTGGAGAAAATGCCTGTCGCGGCGAAGATTGCGAAAGACAGGGCCACGGAACAGGAGAGTGTGGCATTCGGACTTATTCGGATCGACTTGTCGAACATTGGAACCGCTTCTGATGCTTCCACTCAATCCGATGAAAGGAGCGGCCAGTTCTTCTAATGGATATAACCCTCACGATGATCGTGAAGAATGAAGCCCACTGCATAGCGCGGGCGATTCGTTCCGTGCGTCCGTTTATTTCGAGCTATTCGATTTCCGATACGGGCTCCACGGATAATACGATGGAGATTATTCGGGAAGAGCTAAAAGGAGTTCCCGGTGTCCTCGCTCAGGACGAATGGAAGGATTTTGCTACGAACCGAAACCTTGCACTCATCCGCGCAACGGGAGATTATTGCTTAACGATAGACGCGGATGAGATTTTACACGGCTCCCTGCAAATCTCACCGGAGTTTGATGCATACCAATTGCAATTAAAGGAAGGCGAGGATATTCGCTTCTGGTCAACTCGTGTTCATCGGAACGACGGGAACTGGAAATGGGAAGGCGCGGTACACGAAACGATCCATTGTGACGGCGAGCCGAATATCGCGCAGCTATCGCTCGTTCGCATTACGACACTGCACGATGGAGCGCGGGACAAGGCGGGGAATAAGTTTGAGGGGCTGCTCGCTATTTATGAGACAATGGAAAATCCATCTCCACGAGATGTTTTTTACCACGCACAGACGCTCTATGCAGCAGGAAGGATTCCCGAAGCGATAGCAAAGTTCTCCGAACGAACGCTTTTAGGCGGATGGGTCGAAGAGGTATATTACTCGGCGTATCAGGCTGGGGTGCTAAAGGCGAAGTTGGGCAACATTAACGGTGCAATTTCAACCCTACTGAAAGCCTATTCCTTTCGTCCGTCACGAATAGAGGCACTGGTGTGGGCCTGTATGCTGCTCAGGAAGCAGGGCGAGATTGAAAAAGCTTATGTGCTTTCCTGCGTCGTTCCTAAGGCGTCTGGCGACGTTATCTTTGTCGAAAAGAGTTCCGAATGGCGGATATTAGAAGAACACGCGCTTGCTTCGTGCGAACTTAATGCGATGAAAGAAGCGGTTGCGTTTTTCGAATATGCTTTACAATACGATATGCCGTATGAGCACCGCGAAAGAATTGCTCGCAATATGGAGCGGGCGAAGGAGGCGGCATGTACGGCATAAGGTTCGATACGTCGCATTTAGAGCGAACGATTATTAGGCTCATCGAGGCGGCGCGGAACGACTCTATTAAGCAGGTCTCCACGACCTATATTCGGGAACTTCCAAAACTTTATGCCCAAGGCTTAGGCGGCGACGGGCTTCCGATGCCGGGATACAACGAAGCGTATGCGAAACGGTTAGACATTCCGCTGACTCCGAAGACGCTAAAACGTTCCGAAGGAAGGCTTTACGATCTTGTTTTAGACGGCGATACTGTCACCGTTCGAGATTCGCGAGAGATCTCATTAGGCCAACAGACCGGGCATTCCGGTGACTGGGCCTATTCGAACGTGATGTTCGCTCCGAACGAAACTCTGCAATCGCAGGCGGCGGAAGAACTCGCGCACTATCTTTCAGAAAGGATTCGATTCTAATGGAAGGATTCCTGCATGACTTTAATTTCCCGCGCACGAACCGCCTGAACCTCGCGGTGAGTGACTGGTTGCGGCAATTAGGGAACGTAAAAGACCTGAACGGGAATCCGATGATAAACGGGCCGCGTCTTTTGGGCGTGACCAAAGCAGGACAAGGATTCAATGTCGAATATCCTACGGCGCGTTTGAAGCTTGTCCGGCCCGAAGTAGAGGTGCTTCCTTCCGGTGAGCAGATAAATTTATTTCTTGGCTTCGATATTCAGCTTTTGTTCCGGTTCAATGCGCGGGACGAAGATACCGATGAAATAGAAATTCAGCAGGACGCTTTTGCTTTTGCCGATTATGTCTGGAACTGGCTCACGCCGGGGCCGGGGTATGTATCGGACAATCCGAACGGAATGGTTCCGATGTACCCGGACGTATGGCGATGGGACGATAGGAAGCGTCCGCAGGACAATATAACTCGCAGTGTGCTACGGTTAGGAACCGAAGTTACCGGAATGACCGGAAGCCTTTGGGCCATTACGTTAAGCGCACCTATTCGAATTAATAATCCACTTGCAGCATGGCCGATCTCATAGCATCCGAAGAAAAACCTATCATAGCGGAAAAACCGAAGCCGGAGCCGAAGATTCGGCATTGCTCTACAAAATCGCACGAAGGAACGATAATTTTACAGGGCGAGACTTATGTGCGTTGCACATGGTGTCACGAAATTCTTAACTAATTTTTTACTAAACGACAATGGCACTCGAAACAAAAAAACGTTCACTTGCGACAGTAGAGGATATTACAGAATGGTATATTGTGACGGCGGGGTTTGCGAAGGCAAGCACGACCGATTC
>JAGWWT010000023.1 GCA_018970245.1 Patescibacteria group bacterium | reverse complement strand
TCTATGAAACCAACAGGGGCAAATATAAGGTCCTGAAGGAAGCTCTCATAGAAGATATAGATGCCTTTATCAAGCCTTTGCGCGACAAGCGTGAAAAGATCGCGGGCGATGTGAAAAAAGTCCAGGAGATCTTGGCTCGAGGAGCTATCAAGGCCAAGAAGGCAGCCGACGCCAAGCTCATGCAAGCAAAAGAGGCGATAGGCGTGATGTAACTCGCCCTTTTCGCTCCGGACGTTTCCTCTTCGTGCTTCGCAGTCGAGGAAAGTCCCCCCGCGAAGCGGGCTCGATAAAATGACCTTCACTGTCAAAACGCAATCATTCGAAGGGCCTTTGGACCTGCTCCTCGATCTCATCGAGAGGCGGAAGCTCTTCATCAACGACATCTCGCTCGCGAAAGTCACCGACGACTTCATCGCCCATATCCGGCAGTTCGAGGAGCTGCCGATGGGCGAATCCGCGCATTTCATCCTCGTCGCTTCGACGCTACTCCTCATAAAATCCAAATCCCTGCTCCCCGAGCTGGCCCTTTCGGAGGAAGAGCAAGGCGACATAAAGGATCTGGAAACGCGCCTGAAGATATTCAAGCGCATCAAGGAAGCGAGCGCCCACGTCGGCAAGCTTTTCGGCCAGGAAATGATCTTCGAGCCGTCCCAAGCCCGTCCGGTCGCCGCTGTATTCGCGCCTGCCCCGGAATTCACGCTCGAAAAGGCATTATCGACCCTGAAGGACCTCATCAACCGGCTGCCCAAGAAGGAGGCCCTGCCGAAAGCGGTCGTCAAGAAGGTCATCAGCCTGGAGGACATGATCGGGAACCTGACGAAGCGCATCACTGCGGAGCTCAAGATGAGCTTCCGACAATTCACGTCAGCACACAAGGAAGAGAAGGTCAACGTCATCGTCAGCTTCCTGGCTATGCTCGAGCTGGTCAAGGAAGGCCTCCTCGTCGTCTCCCAGGAACAGTCTTTCGGCGAGATAATGATGGAGACGAAAGAGGTCAGCGTCCCCAGGTATTGAGGATGCCGGCAGGATTTCGGCGCCCTATTTGCTATACTAGGAGCATGGAAAGCCCCGCAAGCATGGACACAGCCGCGAAGATCGAGGCGGTCTTATTTTGGAAGGCCGAACCCGTATCCATAAAGAAGCTGGCCCAGCTCTTGGAAGCCGGGACCGATGAGATCAAGGCCGGACTAGCTTCTCTCGAAGCAACTCTGAAGGGGCGCGGCTTGGCTCTGGTGCAGACAGACGACCAAGCGATGCTCGGCACCGCGAAAGAGCTGTCTCCGCTCATCGAGCAGCTCACGAAAGACGAGCTTTCGCGCGACCTAGGCAAGGCAGGCTTGGAGACATTGTCCATCATACTCTACCAGGGGCCGATATCCCGTGCCGAGATCGACCATATCCGCGGCGTCAATTCGCAGTTCATCCTCCGAAACCTCCTCGTGAGAGGGCTGGTCGATCGCGTCGACAACCCGCAGGATGCCCGCAGCTTCCTCTATAAGACCAGCCTCCAGCTCCTGGCGCACCTGGGCATCTCGAAGCCTTCAGACCTTCCCGAATACGAGCAGGTCAGGAAGGACATCGGAACATTCAAGGACGATCAGCAGCATAGCGATGCTTTAAAATCAGATGCCGACCAGCCGCCGCAAAATCGATAGGTTCTTCCTCATATCGGTAGCGCTGATCACGGCCGTGGGGTTCGTGATATTCCTTTCCGCCTCTTTGGGCCTGCTGACGCAGACCGGAGTCGATTTCGGCACTGTCGTGGCCAAGCAGGCGATCAGCCTGGGCATAGGCATCGCCGTGTTCTTCATATTCTCGAGATTGAGATATACGTGGCTGCGGAAGGCGGCTCTCTTCATACTCCTCGGCGCCATCGCGATCAATCTGCTCCTATTCGTGCCAGCCCTGGCCCGCCACGTGAACGGCGCATCGCGCTGGATCAATATCGGGCCGATCTCATTCCAGCCGTCAGAGCTGCTCAAAGTAGCGGTCATCATATATGCCGCGGCTTGGGCATATCTCGCCAGAGACAAGATCAAGGACATGAAGCACGGCCTCCTCCCATACCTCGTCATCGTCGGCGTGCTCTCGGCGCTCCTCCTCATCCAGCGCGACACGGATACCATGCTCATCATCGCGGGCACGGCCATGCTGATGTTCGTCATAGCCGGCATGCCCATCCGCCACATGCTCGTAGCCTTCCTGCTCCTCGGCGCTCTCGTGGCCGGAGTCGTCGTAGTTCGCCCGTATGCCTGGCAAAGGATCCAGACGTACCTGAACAGGGGATCGGACGCCCAAGGCGCCGGATATCAGATCAACCAATCGCTCATAGCCATCGGCTCCGGCAGGCTTTCGGGAAGAGGCTTCGGCCAGAGCATCCAGAAATTCGGATACCTGCCGCAGCCGACTGACGACTCCATATTCGCGGTCGCGGCCGAGGAATTCGGGTTCATCGGGAGCATAGCCCTTCTAGGCATATATATCATCCTGGCCGCCAGCATCTTCAGGATAGGAACGAAATCTCCGGACATATTCGGCGGGCTGCTCGTCATAGGCATCGGCATCCTCATCACCACCGAGTCATTCATGAACATGGGCGCCATGCTCGGGCTCTTGCCGCTATCGGGCGTGCCTCTGCTATTCGTGAGCCATGGCGGCACAGCCCTCATAATCTCCCTCATGATCGCCGGCATAGTCGCCAATGTATCGAAATACAGCAATGCTGTATAATTGACCTCATGAAGATCCTATTCACCGGCGGAGGCACAGGCGGGCATTTCTACCCGATAATCGCCGTGGCTGAAGCCATCCGCGAGAGGGTCAAGGACCGGAAGATCATACCGCCGCAGCTTTTCTATATGGCCCCCTCAAAGTACGACCCGAGGGCTCTTTTCGACAACAACATCGATTTTGTGGCCGTGCCGGCCGGGAAGATCAGGCGCTATTTCTCCATACTGAACTTCACCGACGCCATAAAGACCGTCAGCGGCTGCATGGCGGGCATCATAAAGATGTTCTCCATATATCCGGACGTCGTGTTCAGCAAGGGCGGCTATGCCAGTTTCCCCGGAGTAGTGGCCGCGCGCCTGTTGCGCATCCCGCTGGTCATACATGAATCTGACAGCCGTCCAGGCAAGGTGAATGCATGGGCAGGCAAGTTCGCGGCGCGCATCGCCCTGTCGTATCCCGATGCAGCCCAGTTCTTCAAGAAGCATCCGGACAGGGTAGCCTTCACCGGCAACCCGATTCGGCGCGACATCATACAGCCTCTATCCAACGGCGCGCACGAATACCTCAAGCTCGAGCAAGGAACGCCGACCATCGTGGTCCTAGGCGGGTCTCAAGGCGCTCAGCCGATCAACGACGTCATGATCGAATCGCTGCCGAGCCTGCTCAACAGATATCAGGTCATACATCAGACCGGAAGAGATAACCTGGCGGACGTCAAGCAGACCACTGATCTGGTCCTCAAGGACCATCCTTATGCCCACAGGTACCACCCGATGCCGTTCCTGAACGAGCTGGAGCTCCGGATGGCGGCCGGCGTAGCCGATCTCGTCGTCTCTCGCGCCGGATCGACTATATTCGAGATAGCCGCCTGGGCCATACCTTCTATCATCATCCCATTGCCGCACTCCATCTCGCATGACCAGACGACCAACGCCTTCGCCTACAGCCGGAGCGGCGCAGCCTCCGTCATAGAGGAGAACAATCTCTCCGGGAACATCCTCACCGAGGAGATAGACCGGATCTGCGGATCGCCAGCCATAAAGGAGACCATGAAGGAGAGGGCCCGGGCCTTCGCCCGCCTCGATAGCGCCAAGACCATCGCCGATGCCATATTGGACATCGCCCTTCAGCACGAGAGGTAGCTAAAAAGGCCTAGATATGCGCCATAATAAGGCTTGAAACGCCCGTGGCGCGCTGACGTCATATGTGCTATGCTATAAGCCTAAAAATAAGTCGTATTTAGAAGCCGTAATTTGCGTCAAAATATATGGAACCAAACTCTGGGATCAAGACGTGGCAGTGGGTCGTGACGGTCATAGTGATCGTCGTGCTCATCGTCATAGGCATCATAGTCTTCGGGAACAAGGGCACGCCTTCTCCGGCAGCCACTTCCTCGGTGACGCCGACGGAAAGCGTTTCGCCTTCCGCTCTGAACAGGATCACGATGACCGACCAGTATCCTGGCAACGTCGTCTACCTATCGTCCGTTCAGGTGAGCCAGCCGTCCTGGGTAGTCATCCAGGCCGACAATAACGGCCAACCGGGAGCGATCCTCGGCTCCGCGCACTTCGATGCGGGCATCAATCCGGGCAAGATAACCCTGTCCAAGCCCATGATCGACGGCGGCACCTACTATGCGGTCGTCTATAGCGACGACGGCAGCGGCAAGTTCAACGCCACTACGGACCAGCCCCTCAAAGACTCGAATGGCAATGTGATCATGCACATCTTCCATGCTTCGAGCTCTGTAGGATCGAGCCTCAAGGGCTAACCTAGAGAGGCGAGATTTTCTACATGAATGGAAAGGCTGGCCGGTCGACGCGATCGCCGGCCTTTTCCATAAGCAGATAATACACCCACGAAAGGCTCTCAAAGGCCCAGGCGTGCGCTATAATGTCATCATGAGCCCAAATACCGATCGACCAAAGGAAGACACGAAGAGAGCGACGGTCGTCACCAGGTTCGCGCCCTCGCCGACCGGCCTTTTCCATGCCGGTTCTTACAGGACGGCGCTTTTCGCGTACATCTTCGCGCGCCAGAACGGCGGCAGATTCATCTTGCGCATAGAAGATACCGACAAAGAGCGCTCCAAGAAGGAATTCGAGGATAACATCATCGAGAGCCTGAAATGGCTCGGCCTGGAATATGACGAGTTCTACCGCCAGTCGGAGAGGACGGAGATATACCGCGAAAGCATAAGGAAGCTCATAGATTCCGGCCATGCATACGTCTCCGACGAATCTCAGAGCGTGGACAAGCTTCAGGGACGGACAAGCTCCGGCCAGGCTCGCTCATCCGTCATCCGATTCAGGAATCCGAACAAGAAGGTCGCCTTCGACGACCTCATCCGCGGCCGCATCGAATTCGACACGACTGAGCTCGGTGATTTCGTCATCGCCAAGAGCATGGAGGAGCCGGTCTTCCACTTGGTCAATGTCGTCGACGATATGGATATGGGCATGACGCACATCATCCGCGGGGAAGACCATATATCTAATACTCCCCGGCAGATCCTGATCTTCGAAGCTCTCGGAGCCAAGCCTCCGATATACGCGCATATACCGCTCCTTCTATCTACCGATCGATCCAAGCTGTCAAAGCGCCACGGCGCAGTCTCGATGACGGAATACAGGGAGCGCGGCTACATACCAGACGCGCTCGTCAACTTCATGGCCCTCCTCGGCTGGCATCCGGCCCCCACGCCAGGCGAACCGGAAAAGGAGATCATGAGCCTTGAAGAGATCATTCAAACATTCTCGCTGGACCGCGTCCAGAAGAGCGGGGCCATATTCGACGACGCCAAGCTCAATTGGTTCAACAAGCAATACATCTCGAAGCTAGGAGACTCGGAGTTCGCCTCATACGCTTCTGCATTCTTGCCAGATTGGATCGCCGCGACCAGCCCTCAATTCGGCCGGCTCATACAGATATTGCGAGAAAAGATCTCTGTCCTCGGCGACATAAAGACCGCCCTCTCTCCAGGAGGCGAGCTGGCTTTCGTACACAGCTTGCCGGATTTCCACGCAGAAATGCTGCTCTGGAAGAAAGACCCGAGCAAGGAAAAAGCCCGAATGCATCTCGAAAAGGTCCAATCCTTGCTCGCGGCTATATCGGATGATGCCTTCACGGCAGAATCCATCAAGGGCGCGATATGGGATTATGCCGAAGCAGAAGGGAAGGGGGACGTGCTCTGGCCTTTCCGCATGGCCCTCACGGGGCAGGAAAGATCGCCTGATCCGGTCATGTGCGCTTTTATTCTCGGCCGAGAAGAGACCCTGAAACGGATAGATTCATCTCTGAAGAAGCTCTCTGCTGCTTAGGACAAGCCGATGATCCTATCTCGAAACCTACCATTCAGGCTAGCCCTCGCGGCCTGCGTCCTGATCATTGCGATCATCGTCTATTCGCATCAAGCCTTTGCCCAGACTGCCGGAGACCTCCAGCAGAAGATCGACCAGCGCAACCAAGACATAGCCGACCTAGAGAAGCAGATCCGATCCTACCAATCCCAGATCGACTCTCTTGGCAGTCAGGCCACGTCGCTTTCATCCGCCATAAAGTCGCTCGACCTCAACCGCAAACAGCTCGAGACGAAGATCAAGCTCACAGAAGACCAGATAGCCAACAAGACGGCCCAGATCGAGCAGCTCGGCGGCCAGATCGACGAGACCCAAGGGAGCATCGATGACGACCGCCGAATAGTCTTCCAGACATTCCTGGTCCTGAATGAGACCAGCGATAAGTCGCTCATCGAGATCCTCTTGGGCAGCGATTCGCTGGCAACAGCGCTCGACAGCTTGGACAGGCTCGGCGTCCTAGAGCAGGATGTCTATGGACGCATCCATAGCCTCTCTAAGGACAAGTCGGATCTCGTCCTCTCGCAGCAAGCGAGCATGGCCGCAAAGGCCGATCTCATGGCTCTGGACAAGCAGCTCGGCGACCAGAGATCCATCGTGCTCGATACGGTCGCAGAGAAGAACTCGCTCCTCGCAGAGACCAAGCAGTCGCAGACAGCCTACATGAAGATGCTCGCCAGCAAGAAGGCCCAGGAATCTGCCCTGCAGGATGAGATCAGCCAGTACGAGCAGCAGCTACACCTGTTGGTGAACCCCAACCAGATCCCGCCTCCAGGGCATATCCTGTCCTGGCCGCTAGACCACATACGCATCACCCAATATTTCGGAAATACGCCATTCTCCACGGCCAACCCCCAGCTCTACAGCGGCAAAGGCCATGACGGCATCGATCTTGCCGCCGCAATAGGCACGCCAGTCAAAGCCGCTCTCTCAGGCACCGTCATAGGCGTCGAGAACACCGACCTATTCCCGGGCTGCTACTCATTCGGCAAATGGGTGATGATCAAGCACGCGGACGGGCTCTCTACGCTCTACGGCCACCTTTCGCTGCAGCTCGTCTCCGTGGGCCAGGAAGTGGCGACCGGTCAGCTCATAGGATATTCGGGCAATACCGGCTATACGACTGGCCCGCACCTGCACTTCGGCGTATATGCCACAGCAGGCACGGTCATCAAGCTATTCACCAATAGCCGCCACTGCCAGGGCGCCAAGATCCCCATAGCCGACTGGAGCGCCTATCTCAACCCGTTGTCTTACATATGAGCCGGGTGATATCATGTACCTATGATCAAATGGATAGTGATCTTCATCCTAATACTGTTGCTCCTCGCCTATTTCGGCCTGAACCTCAGAAGCCTCGTGAGCTCGCCCACATTCCAGGACAATTGGGGATTCTTGTCCAATCTAGCCGTGACTGTTTGGGACAATTACCTCAAGGGCCCGCTCAGCTATCTCTGGAACGACGTCATCTATCCGATCCTCGATAAGCAGCTCCTAAGCAAGATGCCGCCGGTGCCTTCGCCAGCGGCGACATCGACTTCGGCGGGTCCCGCATCGGGTGCCCGATCGAGCGGCTCCCCGACATCGCAAGAGCCTTTCCTCATCTGACCGGGGCCGATCATTCGTTAGAAGCCCTGGCGATCTCATTCCAGTCGATCTTGTCAGCGCGGAGCCGATGCTTCATGCTCTCGAACGTCTTGGCCAAGGCGCGCTTTTTGCCAGGCCGGCTGCGCTCTGGAGCCTGCGGAGCTTTCTTGAATACCCACAGCTTCGAGAAGGCGAATCCTATGGCAAATGTGAAGACGGTGGACATGCCGACAGCTATGAGGTCGTAGATGCCGAAGAGGGTATTGAAGACGTAGAGAGAAGCGACATTGACTGCCACCGACAGGGCGGCGGTCGAATAGAATTTGGCCAGCTCGGCGGCCGTGAACCGGCCGCGCACCTTGAAGGTGAAGCGGCGATTCAAGAGGAAGCTGGTCACTGTGCCGAAGAAGAAGGTGGTGAACTTGGCCATCAATATATGGCTGGGAAAGAACGGCATGAATCGGGTCAGGATGAAATATGTGATCACATCGACGCCCGTATTGACGACGCCGACGAGCCCGAATTTGCCTGCTTGGACATAGGCCGTGTCATCGCGGCCAAGGTCCCCCATATAAAGCCCGAGGAGCTCCTTGAAGGCTCGCGCTATGACCGACAGCTTGGCGCCGGTCGGCGAGCCGGCTTTTCGCGGAAGATGCGTCACAGGCACTTCCTTGAACGCTACGCCGGCGCGCTGCATCCTTATGAGGATCTCGGCGCTTATGGCCGCTCCTCTCGACTGTATCGGCAGGGAAGCGACCAGCCTGCTGTCCATGAGCTTGAAGGCGCAGTCTATATCGCGGACCTTCAAGCCGAATAGCAGGCGATTGAGCATATTCCAACCCTTGGCATTGGCCAAGCGCATGAATGGATCGCGGCGCGGCGAGCGGAACCCCAGGACGGCCTTGAATTGGTGGGCGTACGGGATGAGCTTCTCGATCTCTTCTAGCCTGAATTGCAGGTCGGCATCCGTGAAGAATACCCATTCGAATCGCGCCGCCTGGATGCCGCTCCACAGGGCCGCCCCATAGCCCATGTTTTTCTGGTGATGGATGACGCGGACATGCGCGTGCCTGGCCGACAGCTCATCGGCGATGATAGGAGTCTGATCGCTGCTGCCATCGTCGATGATCATGAGCTCGTATTCGCTGACCATGCCGGAAAGGACGAGCCTGCTCATGACAGTCTCAGCGCGATCTACGGTCGCACCGATGTTCTCCTGTTCGTTATATGCTGGAAAGAATATGGATATTCGCATGGCATTGAAACGGCGGCATATGAAGTGACGGCTTCCTTTCCGAGAGATTACCGGGTAGCTGCCGGTGGCGGCTCTTCCTATGGCGCGGGCTGGCTGTCTGCCGTATCAGCTGTAAACCAGCCCGCAAAGCGGCGTCTGTAGACATGTTGCGGACGCGCTTCGCGATGAATATCTCCACGCTAAAATGGCTGCGCATACTGCTGATCGCCGTGATCGCTGCTTTCATAGCGGCAGGCATATATGCGGCCTATCAGAGGTCCAAGAATGTTCCGATCATATTCGCGCCGAAAGACGTCCTAGAGACGGTCTGGATCAACTACAAGAAGTCCTATGTGGACCCGGCGAGCGGCCGCACCGTCGACCCGTCGCGCGGCGGCGTTACTACCTCTGAAGGCGAGAGCTACACCATGCTCCGAGCGGTCTGGCTGGACGACCATCAAACATTCGATGCCAGCTGGAAATGGACGCAGGCCAACCTCGAGTTCAAGAACGGCCATCTTTTCTCCTGGCTCTATGGGCGCAGGCCCGACGGCACATACGGCATACTGACAGCGCAGAACGGCCAGAATTCGGCCAGCGATGCCGATACAGACATTGCCGTCGCCCTCTTGTTCGCATTCGCCCGCTGGCGCGATCCAAGCTATCTAGCCGCCGCCAAGAGCACGATCGCCGACATCTGGAGCAATGAAGTCATAATCGTGCAGGGCAAGCCGTATCTGGCGGCAGACAACGTCGAAAAGAACTTCACGGGCGGCATCGTGGTCAACCCGTCTTATCTGGCCCCATATGCCTATAGGATGTTCGCCACTGTAGACCCGGGGCACGATTGGAACGGCCTCGTCGACACATCGTATTCCGTGCTGAAGCAGAGCATCGATCTGCCCTTGGACAAGAAGAAGAGCGTCGACCTGCCGCCGGATTGGGTCGAGGTGAGCCGCACAGACGGATCGGTCCATCCGCCGGCCAGGTCCGGTCCGCAAGGTTCCCTAGACACTAATTACGGCTTCGATGCGCTTCGCGTCCCCTGGCGCTTGTATCTCGACTGGCAGTGGTACCATGACGCGAGGGCCTATACGCTCCTATCCGGCATGAAGTATCTCCAGTCATTCTGGGAGCATGCGGGCTTGCTCAACGAGACGTACGCCCACGACGGCTCAGTCGTCCCGCCGTCAGGCGAGAGCCCGGCCATGTACGGCGGCACGATCGGGACCATGATGATCATGAGCCCATCAGACGCCAAAGCCATGTACGATCACAAGCTCATCGCCCTCTACACGCCGGATTATGACGCGTGGGTCCAGCCTCTCTCATATTATGACGACAACTGGGCCTGGTTCGGCATCGCTCTGTATAACGGACTGCTCCCTAACTTGTGGGCCACTGTCACAGGATGAAGACAGCTATCGGTATGCATGCGGCGATGATCGGCATGCATGAGGCGATGATATGCGGACAGTAATGATATGCGGGCGGCCAAGTCATATGTTCTGATGACGCAGTCGCAAACGCAAAAAGACGACAGGAAAGATTTTTTGGCGACTGGCACGTCCAGATCGGCCATCATCATCAACGGAGCCCTCGCGGCTATATATTTTTTCGCGATACTGTTCTTTTTCAAGAGGGGAGACATGACGATGTTCTGGATCCTCATCGCCGGCGAGGTATTCCATCTCTGGCAGCTTTTTACGTATCTGTATACGGTCTGGGATACTCGGTACATGCCCCATTTCGATCCTACATGCGAACCGGCGGTCGATATATTCGTGACCGTCTGCGGAGAGCCGGTGGAGATCGTGGAGCAGACCGTTCGAGCCATAAAAGGCTTGGACTACTCGTCATTCCGCGTCTATATACTGAATGACGGCTACGTCGCCAACAAGCCCGGCTGGCAGGATATCGAGTCCATGGCCGCCCGTTTGGGCGTCGATTGCATAACCAGGAAGGCCCCGGGCGGGGCCAAAGCCGGCAACATCAACAACGGATTGCGCCTGACCGCGAGCCCGCTCGTGGCAGTCTTCGACGCCGATCATGTTCCGCATAGAGATTTCCTGAAGAAGACCGTCGGCTATTTCGGCGACCCGAAGATGGGCTTCGTCCAATCGCCCCAATTCTATAAGAACCATGCCAAGAACGCCGTCACCGCCGGCGCCTGGGAGCAGCAGGCTCTGTTCTTCGGCGCGATCTGTATGGGCAAGAATCGCCTCAATGCGGCTACGATGTGCGGCACTAACATGGTCATACGGAGATCGGCGCTCGAAGAGGTCGGCGGCATCTGCGAGGAGAGCATCGCCGAAGACTTCGTCACAGGCATGTTCATACACCAGAGAGGCTGGAAGTCTTGCTATGTCCCCGAAGTGCTCGCCGAAGGACTGGCGCCTGAAGACTTCTTGTCCTACACGAAACAGCAATTCCGCTGGGCCCGCGGATCGCTCGATGTGCTCTTCCGATATAACTTCTTGTTCAAGAGAGGTCTGTCTGGCGCGCAAAAGATACAGTACCTCTCATCGGTGAGCTACTTTCTCTCTGGATTCGTGGTCCTCATGAATGCGGCCATACCGCTCGTCTTCTTCTTCTTCGGCGTGACGCCCTTACAGATATCGACCATGCTCCTCGCGGCCATCTTCTTGCCGTACATATTCCTGACCATATACGTCCTCCAATCGTCGACCAACTATTCATATTCATTCCGCTCGCTGGCCTTCTCGATGGCCGGATTCAACATCCATATCTCGGCCATGCTGGCCGGCATCATGGGGAAGAAAAGCTCATTCTCGGTCACGTCAAAAAAGCAGCTGTCGGGGAACTTCGCCAACTTGGTGATGCCGCATTTCGGATACGTGACGCTCTGCTTGGTCGGCCTGGCAGTAGCCATAACGCGCGACGGGCTATCCGCCTCCGTGATGTCCAATGCCGCTTGGGCCATCCTGAACGCCTCGGTCTTCGGCCAATATGCCGCGGCAGCCATGCCCGAGCGCGCGATCAAGGCTGCGCCGTCATTCTCTCGGACCAGCCGTAAGGAAACAGCCCGTTCGGCCGTCACCAGTTAGGATCGCGGAACTTCCGGTCATATTCCATACATCGATATGAGCACACGCGAAGGCATAATCACATACGCTGACATAAGCCAGCGCACAGAGGAGGGCAGGGCCGGATCGGTGACGAGCGCCCAGACGGTGGCTGTGCTCTCTATGCTCATGCTCTCCGTCATCGTCCTATCCGTCCTCATCTTCTCCAATCAAAGCCTCCGCTTGGACGAGGCGCAGAGCCTCTGGCAGACGAGCCGAGACCCGATCGCCATGTTCCGGATCATCGCCCAGGACGTCCACGTGCCTCTTTATCACATCATGCTGCATTATTGGCAGCAATTCATCGGCAACAGCGTGGCGGCGGCCAGGATGATGTCCATGGTCTTCTTCATCCTGCTCATCCCTGCCGTCTACATAACAGGGAAGAGGGCTTACTCGTCGTCGGTGGGCCTCTTCGCCGCGGTCCTCGTAGCGGCATCGCCGTTCCTCAATTGGTACGGGAATGAGATCCGCATGTACAGCCTGTTCGCTCTCATGACTGTGCTGAACCAGTATTTCTTCATCAGGATATTCATGGACAGGCCGTCGGTTAGGCTGGCTTCCGAGAAGACCGCCGACGTGAAGGGCCATATCTGGCTCGGCTATATCCTTACGTCGGTCATCGGCATGTTCACGCACTATTTCTTCGCCTTCAACGTCATAGCGCAGATCATATTCTTCGTCGCCTATAGGCGTCATTTCCCGAAGCCTGCCATGAAGGCATTCCTCATGATCGCTCTGCTCGGCGTGATCCTATTCGTGCCATGGCTCTATTACGTTTACCACTTGGGAGCGGCCGCTAACACTCAGCCGGCGCTATCCGAGCCGACTTCGATCGACATATTCAACACGTTCTCGCAATTCCTGTTCGGCTTCCAGAACGACCAGACCAACACCATCCTGCTATCCCTCTGGCCGCTGGTAGTCCTTCTCATATTCCTGTCGCTGCGGCGCAATCAGAAGATAGAGCCGCAAACGGCATATCTCTTCGTCAGCCTGGTCATGCCGATACTCCTCGCCCTGATGATCTCCGAAGCCTGGAAGCCGATCTACCTCACGAGATACCTCATCCTCTCGCTGCCTTCTCTATATCTGCTCATCAGCTGGGTTCTTTCGACATACCCGGAGAGGCTGGCTTTCTTCCTGCGGACGGCGCTGGTATCCATAATGATCGTCACCATGGCCGTAGAAGCAGTGAGCGCCGCGACTCCCGTCAAGGAGGATTACCGCGACGCCAGCTACTATCTCGAGAGCCGCGCGAAGCCGACAGACGTGATAGTGCTGTCGGCTCCGTTCACGATATATCCCTTCGAATACTATTACCGCGGCGCGGCATCGGTCGAGACGCTGCCCTTATGGGACCAGTACGCCGCCGGACCGATCCCGAGATTCTCGCCGGCCGAGCTCAAGAGCGATGCTGCCAAGATCGAGGATTCGCATCAGACGCTGTGGCTGCTCCTATCCTATGATCAGGGATATGAGAAGCAGGTCAAGGCCTATTTCGATACGCATTTCCAGAAGACGGACGAAGCGCATTTCTCTTCAGGCATAGACCTCTACGCCTACAGGCTGCGCTATGACAATACATCGCTCAAGGCGGCGCTGAAGTCCATCAGCGGGCCGCAGCCATCGGGCCAGAAGGGGACGCTGGGCTAGTAGGCAGCCAGGCTGGACAGGCTCTCTGCTTGAGCCGGCCAGAATACTCCTGCGGTCGGGCCGCCATTGCAGGTGCCATCAGACTCGCCAGGGTTCTTGAGCCACAGGAAGGCGTCGGCATGAGCATCGCCGGTCGAAGCGGTGTCCCGCAGGCCAATGGCGCGGCCTGGCGGATTGCACCATTCGGATCCCAGAGGGCCGAGGCCATTCCTGCTAGTATCGACGACGAAGTGCTTGCCTCCGACGAGCGCCGAGACGGAATCGCCATAAGCCACGTTGTCAGTGGTCCAATAATAGTTGGAGACGTTGAGAGCGAATCCGTCAGCCTTGGCGATGCCGGCTTGCTGGAGCCTGGCGGCCATGGTCGCGGCGCCGATCCAGTTCGAATTTCCGGCGTCGAGATAGACGATGGCATTGGGATCGGACTTGAGCGCGCTCACTGCGTCAGAGAGCATGCTGTAGCGGGCAGCCTGGTCCGCTGACGATAGGCAGTCTATGCTCGCGAGAGCATCCGGTTCTAGGATGATCACGGCTTTGTGGGAGCCCAGCCCCGAGGCCAAGCTGCTTATCCAAGAGGAATAGGCCGACGGAGTCTGCGCTCCTCCCGCCGAATATCCGCCGCAGTCGCGGTCCGGGATGTTGTAGGCGATGAGGACCGGCACTTGGCCAGCAACGGCTGCCGCATCTACATAAGACTGGGTGTCAGAATATATGTTGGAGTCCCAGTTGCCGAGCCACTTAGCAGCTGGTTGGCTAGCGATCTTTTCGATAAGAGCAGCGTTGGTCGGATCAGAGCTCTTGATGGACTGATAGTAGGAAGCAGCCTGGCTGTTCGGGTCTACATAGAATGACAGGCCGGACAGCGGATCAGATGATACGGATGCCGTCCCAGATGTCGGAGCGCCAGAAGTCGTCCCGGACGATCCAGCACTGACCGCGGGCGCGCCCGTGTATATAGGCACATTCTGGCTGGCTATCGTATTGCCGGAACCGTCCTTAGCGATGAACGTCAACATATATGGGCCAGTGCCGTGCCAATTCCAGCCTGACAGATCGACGGTCGCTTCCTTGTGGTCGCCTCCAGTCGAGTTGTCTGCCATGGCATTGAGCTGGCCGTTATCGACCTGCCAATACATGGAATAGCTGGAGAGCGGCATGCCGTTCATTACCGCCTTGAATGGCTGCGTCCCGGTCATGACGGCTCCGCTCGTCGGCCACCAAACGCTTTCGGATGGGGAAGGGGTTGGAGCAAGAGTAGGCGTAGGCGTAGGCGCCGCTAGGATAGGATCAGTTGGCGCGAACGACGGCGATGGGAGCGGCGTCAATGTCGGCAACGGATCGACGGTCGGTATCGGCGCAGGAGCGGGAGCAGGTGCAGTGACAGACGTGGCGGATGATCCGGTCGGCGCATTGACGTGGATCGTTACTTGACGATCCGCTATCACCGTGTTGTTCTGGTCCTTGGCCACGAAGTTGACCGAATAGGCTCCGGTCGAGCTCCAGTGCCATCCAGACAGATCGACTTCAGCCTCCTTATGAGGATAATCTGCATTGTTCGTCGGCATGGGATTGAGCTGTCCGTTGTCGACCTGCCAATACATGCTATAAGAATCGACCGGAGCGCTGTCGACAAGAGCCTTGAACGGCTGAGTGCCGCCGACGGTCGCGCCATCAGTTGGCCACCAGACGCTCACGGTAGCGGCATGGGCCGCCACGGCACCTATGGCGAACGGCGCTATCGACGATAATGCGTACAGAACGAACCTTTTCAGGGTGTTCATGCGTACTGTCCGAGAGGAGGAGCATTATGACTTCTCCTTCTGCCCGGATTCAGAGTTAGTTAGACGTTTGTAAGCGTGTCGTGGCTCCTGGGCCGTGAATGCCTTGTCTGGGATCACGGGCCTGGGACCTGACACTAAGGGCGGATTGTAGCAACAGGCGCTTGCACGGCAAGCTTTATTTGATGATCAAATGTGGACAACGGTCGCACATAGGCATCGAGCGGGAGACTTGTCCCGCAGCATGAGCGGACGACGAGCCCGTCAGAAATCGGTTAGACAGGGAAGGGCCGGCTAAGTCAACATTCCAGCGTCGAGCTGCTTAAACGGCCCGACAGCCGACATGATCCGCGATAGGTCCGACAGCGAGCCCAGATTCTACCCAGCCTTATTGTACAAAACATATATTGTGCGACATTACATCTTTTAAGCCTTTAGGCCCGAAGTCCCCATTCCCTGTTGAGCCATATTCTAATGTCGTACAAGTTTTGCTTATGCGACAGATAAAATTGTGGGGATAGTTGATGTGGATAAATATACACAGAAATCGGCGACCATCTGTATGATCGCCGGTATTGTTTTAATGACACCTTAAGACTCTCTCTATGCTCCCTGCTTCAAAAACAACAATATCGAAAGTGCAAGTTGCCATACTGCCCAAATTATCATTATTATCGAGAGTATTTTGCCTTTTACTTTCTTAGCCCGAACATCGATCAGTGCTTTTATGGCAAGCGCTAGCACAAGAACAAAAAGAATCACCTTATATAATATTGGTGCGCCGATACTTGGCAATAATACAATAGAGATTATCAAGCTTGCGATCGCATATCTTGATACACGCAATTTTTGACCAGAAATACTGGATATACCTGCGGTACCATTTGTAGAATTATCCTGCATAAGTTAATTGATTATTTGTTAATTTTTCTTTTTACCTATTCTCCCCACTTCATAAGCCACCACTATAATCGCAATAAGAAAACAAAGGATAAGACCTATTCCCAGAGGATTGGTCTTAACGGCAGTAAATAAGGCGGCCACTAGAATCAGTCCGACTATAACTACCGCTATTATTAGGAGTGGGCTTTTTTTTAAATTTGGAACTTCCGTAAAGTTCGACATGTCAGTAGGTGAAAGTTCTTATATTTTAACATTGATTTACAGTGTATTGACAAAAAAGTTATCCACAGAAACGACATTGTGTCGCTTAACTTTCTATTGTGCGACATGCCATCCCTTGAGCCGTCAGACCTAATCGCCCGCTCCCCGTTATACGGTAGCGATATTTCATGATAATCATTTTAGAAATCTTGCTGATTGAAATACTAAAAAATCACATCGCGATACCTATTAGAAAAAATTAGATAAAAAAACCGGCGACCATATCTCAGATCGCCGGATCGAATCCGTGAGAGCTTTCGAGCTTTCGCTCTGGTCCTCCCTACCGCGTGGATGTAACACCATTTGCCTTTGTGTTTTTCGACCGCCTCACATCGAGACGCTTACGAGCATCCCCGAATATGCTGCCCCCGCTGAATGTGAGACTGAAGTCGTTCGCGGCTATAAGCCGTATCGCTTCGAACCGCTTTGACAAAAGATCAACAGTCTTCGCAGATCGGATGACGTCAGACCTCGATGCATCTTTGTCCCATCGGAGAGCATCAGCTACATCCTGGGCATCCAGTACTGTTAAGGCAGCTTCGACCAGCCTATCCCTTACGATGCCTTCGTCGATCTTGTCCAGGAGGTCATCGTCCTTAATGCACTCCAGGCCGTCTACCGATTTTTTGAAGCGAGCGAAGATCTCACTGCATTCTAATTGGATCTCCACGGCCTGATTCATCTTTCCAGTGAACTTCTGGATCATTCTCGCAGTCCAGATGAACGGACATGCTGCGATCAATAGTGTGATGATCGCGACGGCAGGACGATGGAGTCCGGCAGGCACACCGAAGGCTGCTGCCACTACGACTGCTATGGCTATCAGAGCACTGATCGGAAGACAGTAAATGTTGATGCGAGCGATCGTGAGCGCATGACTTTGAGATACAGCCTGTGCATATTCCATCTTTTTTTGCTCACATAGCAAGTTGCGCCCCATAGTCTGTTCCCATTTCTGCCGTAGATCCGTATCCACGATGCGCATCAGTTCCGCGATCTCCGCGTTATCGATATTATTCATTTTCAAGTCTTTCCTATGCCTTTTTCAGACCATGGGGCGGGTAGCCCTTCTCATAAGCGGGGTAGCCTATGAAAAACTTCATGTATCCGGAATATTTAGGCAGCTATTCTCGTTATAGCATGCTACAACTCCGGTTCTCTGTCAATCCGCCTCCCGAGGCATGCGCGATTCTCTCGATATCCTTAGAACGATCGGTATCAGCCCCAAGATCAGCACCAATAGCGCCGCGCCAAAATAGGCCAGATCGACATATAGACGGCTGAAGAGCGGCACTTGGCCCGATAGGAACGGCATGTAGGCGAAGCTCGACGATATCACGATTATCGCCGCTATGTACCACCTTTTCGGCTCGAAGACGGCATAAGCGACCGAGATCACGTCCGCCAGATAGAAATACCGGTCATGCATATGCGGCAGGAAGAACGGCACCGCCAGGACTGACAGCAGCCCCAGGAAGATCATCCTGCGCTGATAGGTCGCGTACGCCGCGCTATCTCCGGGATCGCCTGGATCCGATCGGCCATATGAGTCGATGAGATTTTTTGTCAGGACCACCAGTACAAAGGCTATAGACGCTGCAACCAGGTAGCCTGCGACCGATAGGATCGTCGAGATCGCCGGCGAGACGCCTGCCGGAACGAACGAGAAGACCGTAGGGGCCGAGAGCGACAGCTGTTGGAACTCCCCTGCTTGGCGCAGATATGTGAAGAGCATGTACCAGAACGGGCCACCCGAAAGCGCTGCCGGAACGATCGTAGCCGCGAATACGGCCGGCAATATGAAGATGTAGCCCCACTGCTTCTTCGTGAGCAGATATCCGAGGACCACCGGCCCCAAGAAGACTGCCTGAAGCTTGAAGCTTATGGCCAAACCGAATGCCGCCATCGCCCACACAGGCCTGTCTTTGAGCATGAATAGCAGCGTCAGTAAGACGAACGTCGCGAATATAGAGTCGCACTGGCCCCACAGCGAGCTGTTCATCATCACCGTCGGGACAGCGAGCACGATAGCGAATATGAGGAAGAGCGCCCTCCCCGAGTACCCTCGCCCAGATCGGCGAGCCAGAAGCACGATGACGAGGGCGAGGGCCATATCGAAGAGCAATGACAGCGTCTTTATCCAATACAGATCATATCCGGGAAGGAGCGTCAGCCCCTTGAGCAGATACAGATAGAGAGGCGCATAGTCCGAGAATGGATGCTGGAAGGCCGTCAAGCCCGGGCTGCCCCGCAGAGCGGCCATCCAATGCGAAAGGCTAGCAACATAGTCGGCGCTCACTACCGGGTACGAAGCCACCCTTATCGCCGCGCTAGCGATGAGCAGCGCCAAAGCGATGACATAAGGTATCCACGTCTTTGCGGGACGATTCATGCGTATAATACGACGCACCAAAGCAAAAGGCCTTGCATCGTGTGCAAGGCCTCTGCTTCATTCATGCTGCGGAGCTTAATTCTGAGCGACATCGCCGGACTGCATCCAGCATTTGGAAGAGGAATTCCATGGCTTCGTGCCCTGCTCCTCGTAAAGGTGCTTGGCATAGGCCACATTTCCATCCAGAGTCGTAAGGTCAAAGCCGAGCTTCTCGGCCGTAGGACCCTGATAATATTCGTTGATCTGCATGACGCCTATGTCGCGCGGATCGATGCGGCCGTGGATCAGATTCCCGTTCTTGTCGAACTGCTGGAATTCCGATTCGCAACGGGCGATATCGACGAGTATAGGCTCGTCGGCGAACTGCTGGCGGAGATAGGCCTCCATAGCCTGCTTATCGCTGATATCGGCTGTCTTTTCGACTGTTGAACCTGTGAATGAGCTCGCAGCTGTTGTCGTACCCTGTAAGACCGGGATCTGGCTTTGTCCCGAGCCGTATAATGACGACATCAGGAATACCACACCGGTTGTAAGTTCAATCATATTTTCAATGAAAGGGACTTGCCCTTCAAAATAAAAAAAGCTTGTGACAATGGAGTCACCGCTTCTTTTACCTCTCAATCATAGCAGCTTTGAAGGAGATTGTCAAGGACAAAATGGCAAATATGTGGCCTAGTTAAGCCGTATAAAATCGCTAAAATACGCATATTTTAAGCCCTTCTGTCAAATCTGCCCGATTCTGGGGCTCAGTTAGGCCGGAATTTGCATTAAAATAAGCCCTATGTTAAGCTGACCCCACTATGGCCCACAGAAAAGCAGAAGGATCTACGAAGAACGGGCGAGATTCCAACCCCAAATATCTTGGGGTCAAGGTCAATCATGGCCAGGCGATATTCGCTGGCCAGATCATCCTGCGCCAGCGAGGGACCGATGTCCTCCCAGGCAAGAACGTAGGCGTCGGCAAGGACTATACCCTTTTCGCCCTGAAAGACGGCAAGGTCGCCTTCGCCACCAAGCGCAAGACCTCATTCAACGATCGTATCGACAGGAAGAAGACGGTGAGCGTCATCTAGGTAACGTCTAGGTAACGATCTAGCTAACGGCATATGAACGGTTTTTTGTCTGGCTGGCCGCGAGATCCCGTCCTTTTCATATCCCTATGCAAAAACGTCGAAAATCTCGACGAATTTGCATAGAGATGTAAAACTGCTACATCCCGCCAGCCGCCTTCGCGTATATTTGCCGGACCTACTCGGTTGCCGGACCTACTCGGCTTTTTCTATGACGATCTTAAGCTTGGCTGACTTCCCTCCCCCTTTAACCTCTACAGTATGCTCGCCAAGCTCTTTTAGCGGGTGCTCCATGTCCAGGAATGACGGGTCGATCTGGAGCTCTGTTTGCTTTTGCACTTCAGCGGCTATGGCTTCGCGGTGAAGCCCGGCGAAAAGGTGGCCTTTGTCATTAGCTATTCCGGAGATAGTGATGGTCTTGCCATCCAGGTCCTTTATATTCTTGACCAGAAGGTCTTCGTGGATCTTCCGCTCAGCTTCGGCCTGCTTGCGCTGAGTCTCAAGCCTTTTCAAAGCGTCAGGCGTGGCGGCCAGGGCTAGGCCCTGCGGTATGAGGAGATTGGTGGCGTGGCCAGAAGAAACGTCTTTGACTTCATAGCGGGAACCGAGCTTCGGAACGTCTTTTATCAGGATGACTTTCATGGTGGGTATGTGGTAGGTATTTGGTATCTAGTATTTGGTATTTGGTATCTAATCTCTAATATCTAATCTCTGCTCTCTGCTACTCCTGTGCGTCCAGCAGCTGCACCGCCTTGTCCATCTGCGGGTCGCGATGGGCTGCGATGTCGGCGTCCGTTATCGGGACATTGTAATCCGGATCCAGGCCGTCATGGGACAGATTGTGGCCGTTCGGGGTGAGCCAGCGGGCGATCGTGACCTTGAGCGAGGTGTCGGAAGTGATAGGCACCAATTCCTGGACGGATCCCTTGCCGAAGGTCTTCGTGCCCACGAGCTTGGCCACGCCTTGCTCCTGCAAAGCTCCAGAAAGGATCTCTGCGGCCGAGGCCGAGCCTCCGTCGACCAGGACGATCATATCCAGATTGGGGCCGAAGGCGTTGTAGCCCTTGCTCCTATAGACGTTCGGCGGCCCATTCTTGCCGAAGTCCTCGGTCACAACGACTTTGCCAGCCGGAATGAAGTATGAAGCCATGTCCCAGGCCGCATCCAGGTATCCCCCTGGATTGCCGCGCAGATCTAGGATGAGCTTGTGGTCGCCAGATAGGACGAACTGCCTTAGCGCATTCCTGAACAGATCAGGAGACTGGGCCGTGAAGCTGTAGAGGCTGATGACGAATATGCCGCCGGGCTTC
>JAGWWT010000022.1 GCA_018970245.1 Patescibacteria group bacterium | reverse complement strand
GGCTGATCCTGGACGGCTAACATGCTATTCATACTTGTATTGTAATATCTCCGGTGCATCAGTCAAGCTTATGGTTTGTGATTTATTATTTATTTTCCTTTATCATTATGCCATTTTCATTACTTCTTCATGTTCTACGAGTATAATCGCTGAATGCACAGGCTATATCGAAAAGACTTCGACTCTTGGTAATCATATAAGCAGCAGATAGAAGCCAGGAAATTCGACAAATATTTTCATGAGCGAGAGATTTGGTGGTGCACTTTGGGTACTAATGTTGGCTCAGAGATCGATGGCAAGAATGATCTTTTTGAACGGCCAGTGCTCATTCTGAATAAGATGAGATCGGATCTTGCGCTGATAATACCAGTAACGAGCAGGATACTAGAATTCTCAGATAGGATGACTGCCATCATAGCTGGCAAGAAATCCCAATTAGTCCTATCCCAATCACGGACAGTCAGTGCTAAGAGGCTGTTACGAAGGATCGGGTATCTTAAGAAAGATATATTTCAAGAAGCGATCATTAGATATGCGGTACTTGTGCTTAAGACTGCGAATAAAAGCGAAACCCCGCACTAAGCGGGGAATCTCGGAGCCCGAAGGCAACATATAATAATTTTAATTGAGTTCATATAATAGTCAATCTTGTGCTACATACGACTAGCGTGGCGTGGTACTATGAGTATATGCATATACATGATTTAAAGCTTTTATCAACCAAGCCCGAAGCCGGAAACGTAAAAACCTTCATTTTCGAAACCGGTGGCATCGAGTGGATCGCCGGGCAATATCTGGCCTACGTCCTGCCGCAAGCCGGGCCGACCACAAATGAGAACGAGCATTGGTTCACCATCGCGTCTGCCCCCAATGAAGAAGAGATCCATATATCGACGCGCATCTCCCAGAGCCCGTTCAAAACTGCCTTGAATGCCATGAAGCCAGGCGACGAGATCCAGACTCATAGCCTCGGCGGCGATTTCACCTGGGAGGAAGATGACGGCAAGCGGGTCGTTTTCGTCGCCGGCGGCATAGGCTCGACGCCATTCAGGAGCATCCTCCTCGAGCGGGTTGCCAAAAAGAAACCATTGAATGCGACATTTCTATATTTCAACCGGACCGACGAGATCCCTTTTATCGATGAATTCAGATCATTGGCATCGAAGCACTCTGAATTCGGGATGATGCCGATCGTAGGTGAAAAGATAACGGCTGAAGCGATACTTTCTAAGATCTCTGGCAAGGAAAAGCAGGCCATGTATCTGTCTGGCCCGGAACCCATGGTCGAAAGCGTGGGCGCTGAATTGAAGACGAAAGGCGTGAACATAAAGCAGGACTGGTTCCCTGGGTATACGGACCAGAATTTCTAGGGCCTGACCGGAGCTTCTTCTATCAGGCTTTTTTGAACTCCCCTACCTTGACCTTAGGCGGCCGCATCGGACGCCCGTTCAGGTTATAGCCTTTTTGGACGACGGCGATGACCTTGTGGTGGTCAGACTCCTTGTCGACCGGCACGTATTCAGCAGCTTCGTCGCGGTTGTGGTCGAACGGTTTGCCGATCGGGTCGATCTCCTCCAAGCCAGCGTCGGCTAGGGCTTTCTTGAGCTGTGAATAGATGTATTCCACGCCCACGCGCCAGTTCTTGTCGACTTTCTCCCAAGCGGACTTGTTCCCCATGGCCATATCGAAGCTTTCCATGACCGGTATGAGACCGTCTATGAGCCTTTCATTGGCGTATTTGGTGAATTCCTTGCGGTCTTCCTCATCGCGCTTGCGGGCATTGATGAGGTCGGCCTTGGCCCTTTGCCAGCCCGTCAGGTATTCGAGCTTCTCTGCCTCGGCCTTCTTGAGCTTCTCGCGGAGCTTTTTTATGGCTTCTTGGGTATTCTCCTCTGCGACGACCGAGTCATCGAGGAAGTCGTCATCGTGTTTCTTCATGCTGCAAGCATAATGGAAAATAACCGCATTGGCAATAAAAAGCGCGTCGCAGCGTATGCGCGATGCGCGGTTCGGGCGCTGGCCTAGAGCCCGCTAGTAGCTCAAGGCATCAGCATACTCCGAAACGGCGAGGTAGCCCCATTTCAGGCCGTATAGGCCTAGATGGCAGCCTGCAGCCTCCGCATCTATGTGCCAGAAGGCGCAGAGATGCTCGCATCGCCGGTACTTCTCGACGAATTCTCGATAGCTGCAGCCGTTCTCGATGTGCTGCATATGGCGCTTGAGCTCTACGATGGCTTGCTTGCGGATGTGCGGACATATCACTCTCGATACTAGCAGGCACCATGTACTCCGCCAGATCTCGTCCAGCGCCGCGCGGCTCCTGAATCGCCATGACTTTCGTCTGCGGACCGGCGAGAGATCTTCATGCCTGTCGCGGTAGATGTAATATATGAAGCCTGTGAAGCCAAGGATGGCTATACCGGCTATGACCAGGTAGAAGGGATCGGCGTCTATGGCAGTCATCATAATGAACTCCTCGTAGGATATTACAACGAAAAAAGGAGTGTTTCCACCCCCATTTTTCCTCCTTCCTCCTTCCTCCTTACTCCTTTCTCCCTACTCCTTACCTCTTGCTCCACTGCGGAGACTTGCGGGCCTTCTTAAGACCGAACTTGCGGCGCTCCTTGGCGCGAGGGTCGCGCTTGAGAAAGCCGAGCTTTTTCAGGCCGGAACGGAGCTCAGCATTGTAGACCGTGAGAGCGCGGGCGAGCCCGTGGCGAAGCGCTTCCGACTGCGCCGAGATGCCTCCGCCGACTATCTTGGCTGTCACCAGGAATTTGTCGGCTGCTTTGGCTTGGTTTATGGCTTCGGTGGCGACTTCCTGCATCTCTTTGACCGGAAAATATGCCTCGAGAGGCTTGCCGTTCACTTCGTATGAATTCTTGGCGCCTGGAAAGATGCGGACGCGAGCGATGGCGGTCTTGCGGCGGCCTACGGCTTCGTAATATTTCTTTGTGTTGGATGGAGTCATGTTTATTCTTTGACGGTCAAGTTCTTCATGCGGCGTTCCCGAAGCTTGTTGTCCGGGAGCATCCGGCGCACTGCGCGCTCATAGACTTCCTTCATGCCGCGGCGTTCGATGAGCGCTCCCAAGGTCTCGCGATTTATGCCTCCGCGATGCCCTGTGTATGTGACGTAGACGTCGCGCGACTTCTTGAGGGCCGTGATATCGGTGCCTGCGGCATTGGCGATCTCCACTTCTATTTCAGCCACGGCATTCTTGGCGAAAGAGACTGACTTCTTGCCCATGAGAGCCGAAGCGGCTTCCGAGGCCACGCGTCCCAATTTCTTTCCTTTTGCGTCGATGGTGTATTTCATGCGGATATATTTAAAGTCACACGAATTCGATGACCGACATCGGGCTGCCGTCCAGCTCTCGGTTCGGGAGCTTGATTATGCGCGTATAGCCGCCGTTCCGGCCCTTGTATTTCGGAGCGATCGTGTCTATGAGCTTCTTCGTGTCCGAAGGGCTCTTGATTCGCGCATTGATGAGGCGCCTGGAAGCGATGGTGGCTGACTTCGCCTTGGTGACGAGCTTCTCGATCATCGGGCGCAGCTCCTTGGCCTTGGCCGTAGTGGTCTTGATCCTGCTGTCTCTGATCAGGTTGCGCGCCAAAGACTGCATCAGAGCGTGCCTCTGGTTCTTCTCTCTCCCGAATTTCCTGACGTTTGAATGGTGTCTCATTTTTGCTTCTCTAATCTCTAATCTCTAATCTCTAATCTCTACTGTTTCAACGTTATGCCATGCTGCGCCAGGAGCTTCTTGATCTCCTGCATGCCCTTGGCTCCGAGGCCGTCGACATCCATGATGTCAGACTCCTTCTTCCTGGCCAAGCCTCCCAGCGTACGGATATTGGCGTTGGTGAGCGCCTTGGTCGTCCTGGAAGAAAGTCCTAGCGAATCGATGCGCGTCTTCATGAGCTCGGTGTCGAGCTCTGCCTTGCCGGACTTCTTGTCCGAATCCTCGTCGGCATCGGCCTTGGCGCCGTCCTCCGCTTCAGCTGCCTCTTCCTCGCGGAAACCGATGACCGCTTTGAGCTGGCTTACCATGAGGGCTATAGATTTCTCGAGGGCCTCGCGGGGGCTGATCGTTCCGTCGGTGTCGATGGTGATGCGCAGACGGTTGAAATCGGTCCTGTCTCCTACGCGCATGTTCTCGACCTCGTAGTTGGCTTTGCGGATCGGAGTGAAAGCGGCATCGAGGGTGATCGTGCCGATCTCGACGCGCTCCTTCTGGATGACATCCTTGGAGACGTATCCGAGGCCCTTCTCTGCCGTGATCTCGATGTCGAGCTCGGCGCCCTTTTCGGTGATGGAGGCGATGTGCTGGTCCTTGTTGAGGATCTCAGCCTGGCCCGGGACTTCGATGTCGGCAGCCGAGACATCCTTTTGTCCCTTGGCTTTGAGCGTGAGGACTTGAGGCTCGTCCGTGTCCAGCCTTATGCGGAGCTTCTTGAGGTTGAGCAGAATGGTGATGACGTCTTCCTTGACTCCGTCTATGGTCGAGAATTCATGCTCTACGCCGCTGATCTTGACCTTGGTCACGGCAGCGCCTGGCAAAGAGGACAGGATGATGCGGCGCAGGGAGTTGCCAAGGGTGTGGCCGTATCCCGGATAGAGGCCGTCTATCTCATAGGTGCCGCTAGGGCCCTCCTCGCGGATTATCTTGGGCTTCGATGGCAGTACGACGTCGTAAGTCATGGTGTTTATTGGTTAATATGAAAAAAATAATTATACACGAAAAAGCCTATCTTGTATAGAACTCGAGCACCTGCCTCACGTCGAAGAGCAGGTCGCTGAGATCCGTCGACGGCTCGGCCGATATCTTGATCTCTCTCTTGGCCGCGTCTACGGACAGCCATGAAGGCCACTTGAAGGCTTTGAGCTCCTCGTCGAGCTTGCCGAAGATGGCCTTGCTCTTGCTGCCCTCGCGGATCGCGATCATGTCTCCGGTGCGAGCTTCGAAGGAAGGCACCTTCACGACGCGGCCATTGACCGTGATATGGCCATGGGAGACCATTTGGCGGGCTGCCGACCTGGTAGGGGCGAATCCGGCTCGGACGACGACGTTGTCGAGGCGGGACTCGAGGAAGCGGAGGAGGTTCTTGGCGTTATCGCCCGGCGATGAAAGGGCGAGCATGACGTAGTTCGTGAATTGGCGGCCGTTGACGCCGTAGCTGAATCGGGCCTTCTGTTTCTCTAGCATCTGGCGGCCGTATTCGCTCTTGGCACCGCGCCGTCCAGGCGTGCGGCCCTTCTTTTCGCCGCGCATGGCGAACTTCTGAGTCTGCGTCTTGCGGAACACTGGTGCTCCGAGGTATCTCGCCTTCTTGTATCTTGGTCCGATTTGCATATTAGTCTAGAGTCTATATATCGCTTAAAGTTACACGCGGCGCGGCTTCTTGGCCTGCGGGCCGTTGTGCGGCACCGGGGTCGCATCCCGGATCGATGAGATCTGGACGCCCTTGGATATGAATCCGCGGATGGCTGATTCTCGGCCTGAACCGACGCCCTTTACGACTATGTCGACCTCGCGCAGGCCCAGGTTCTGGGCTCGGACGGCCAGCATCTCGCCGACCTTGGCGGCCGCGAATGGCGTGCCCTTCTTGGCTCCCTTGAATCCTGTCCCGCCGGCGGTGCCCCACATGAGAGCGTTCCCTTCTTTGTCCGTGAGCATCAGCTTCGTATTGTTATATGTGGACTGGACATGAAGGATGCCGCTGTCGACGCGCTTCTTGGAAGACGAAGAGCCGGCTGACTTCTTGTCAGCTCCCTCTGCACCCTGGGTTGTTACGATTCTTTTCTTTCCCATGTGATTGATTGCGAAATTTGGATCTCTGTATTCTATATCGGATAATTACTTCTTCTCTTCCTTCCTCTTGCCGGATCCCATCGTCTTCCTTACGTTGCCTCTGACTGTCCGGGAATTGGTCTTCGTCCGCTGGCCGTTGACCGGAAGGTGCCTTGCGTGACGGAGGCCGCGGTACGCCTTGATATCCTTGAGGCGCTTGATGTTGCCGGATACCTCGCGCTTGAGGTCGCCCTCGATCTTGTAGCTCTCGACGAGCTTCCTTATGGCGTTCTCTTGCTCGAGGGTGAGATCCTTAGGCTTGATGCTAGGGTCTATGTTGGTCTTCAAGAGGACGTGCCTGGCGCGCGAACGGCCGACGCCGTAGATGGCCGTCAGCGCGGCTTCGATCCTCTTATTCTCTGGCAATGTTATACCCAAGATTCTCATGATAAGCAGTATTCTAGTATTTAGTATCTGGTATTTAGTATTTGGTATTTAGTATTTGGTATCCCGAGGTTTTAACCCTGGCGCTGCTTGTGTCTGGGATTGGACTTGCAAGTCACATAAACGTAGCCGCCACGACGGACGACTTTGCATTTCGGGCATATCTTTTTGACCGAAGCTTTGACTCGCATTTTTTGAAAATTAAAGGCGCTTGGTTATGCGCGCGCGCCCGCCATATGGATCCAATTCCATCTCGACCCTGTCCCCTATGAGGACGCGGATCCTGTTCATCCTCATCTTGCCAGCCAAATACGCCAGGATGACCTCCTTGCTTTCGGCAAGCTCGACTCGGAACAGCGTATCCGGGAGCGCTTCGACGACGATGCCGAGGGCCGGATTCTTTGATTTTGGCGCTGTATCCATCGGTAAAAGGACGCTTGAAGATGATAACAGATGCCCCAAAATTACGCAAGATCCCTCAATCTTTGACCGTTATGGCTATGCGGCTGGGGTCGGTCGGTATCTTGGACCATGGAGGCGTGAGCTCGCCCGATCCGGATTCGACTACAGGACTGTAAGTCTGAAGGATATCCTGGGTCGCTGACAAAGGCTGGCCTTCGAGCTTGGCCTTTATCTGGTCCGTAGGGACATTGCCTACCAGAGTCAGGCTGCCCTGAGCATGGAAGACGACTGAGCTCTTGCCTGCTGGCGAGAAATCCTTGAGATTGGCGAACGTGACCTTGAGCGCGTCTAAGCCCTTAGCATCGAAGCCGTAGCTGCCGAACGCGCTATCTGATTGGCCGGACGTGAACTTGGACACGAGGGCTGAACGCTTGAACATTATGAAATTGACGGTGCCTTGCTCGGATACGACTGCGCTCTGCTGGTCCCCGCCGGCCGTCGATGCCGGATCGAATGACGGGACATAGGCATTGCTGTAGAGGATATAGTCCGCCGGCACGGCAGAAGCGGCTTGAGAGGCAAGGGACTGGATGATGGAAGCCTTAAGGTCATCAGTAGTCGAGGCCAGGAGAACTGGATCGACTATCTTTTTCGTGCCCACGAATCCGCCCGTGACGGCTCCTGCCAGCCTCGCATAGACGGTGTCATATCGCGGGCCGCCTGCGTAGGCGACCACCTTTAGATCGCTGACAGGATCGGCTCCTGAGATATTGTAGTTAGATCCCGGTTGGTCAGCGATGACTGTGGCCCTGACGGTCCCTGGCGAAAGGCTTCCTCCAGACTTGGTGTAACCAGGGATGACGATAGAGCTGGTGAGGCGGTACACGAGCTTCGAGTCGCCGGCCAGCCTGGTTCCGGCTATCAAGCGCAAAGCTTGCGGGCTGAAGGCATTATATACGGTCACAATACCTGAGGCCTTTTGAGAGACGGTCTGGCCGTTCTTGGCAGGGATGGTCGTCGAAGCGATGCCTTTCAGGGTCATGAGCTCGTAAGTGAGGCCGGATCCACCGGCGGGCGCCGCCACATATGTGGCATTGACCGACACAGGGAGCGATTTCGGGACTATGACGAACGAGGCCCGCGAATATCTGGCCGTAGCGATGAATCCTATAGCGCCGATGACGACGATGATGCCGAGCGCCACGAATAGCCGTGTCAGGCGGCTCTTCGACCGTCGCCGCGGCCGCGGCTTGGAAGCCTTCTCCTCCTTTTCTGGCGGAGGAGTGACGGGCATGCGCTTTATGGCCGAAGGCACGTTCCTATGGATCGGTATGCTCCTGGCGCTGCCCTCATCGGCCGATCGCCGAGGCTTCTCATCGCGCAATGGGATCTCGCGGATAGAGCGTCGGTCGCCTGGTACGATATCTTGGACTCTTCGTGGCATAGATGAGATGAGGGAATGAGAAGTTTTCTTACCGATTATAGCATGGAATCTATCGCGATCGCATAGAGGCCGGTATGGCGGCGCTTCTCAGACTTGGGCCAGAAGGCGACATGGGGCGAGATCACGTCTATGGAAAGCGATTCGACGACGGTGCCCGGATGCTTCTCGGCGATGATCTCGCGGAAGAAGTCATCGTGGGCCCAGGCTGACAATATGAAATGCGGCGGCTGCGCCGCTAGCGACGAAAGAGCGCTCTCTAGGCCATCAGCCCATCTGGCTTTGGCTGAATCGATAGCCTCGATCCCGATCTTGTCATGCACGGGATCTATATGCTTTCCGGTATATAGCGTGATCAGCGAGTCAGCCGCCTGCTGGCTGGTGCCGGTGCGTTCGGCGGCCTCTCTTATGATGGTCTGCACCCCGAACGGGTATGATCCGAAGAGCGCCGCCTCGCCGGCGCTGATGACCGCTATGTCGGTGAGCTCGCCATGGACGTGGATGAGCGAGAAATCGCCGTGCTCCGGGGCGGCTTTCTGCATGCCGATGAATTGGAGCAAGAGCGACGAATGGAAGCGGACGCGGTCGCGCTTTACGGCCCGAGCGCACGCCTTGCGGAAGTGGTCGATCATCCTGGTCCCGGCTACGGATATGGCATAGGAGATCTCGATGTCCGTGGCGGCTTTTCCTGCCCATTCCCTTATCGAGTAGCCGTTGAGCCGCACGTCGAATATCTTCTCCTCGATGATCTCGATGTCGGCCTGGGCGGTCATCTTGGCGCGCTCTGCGGCTATGATCTTCTCTATCTGAGACCTCGTGACGGCCACTTCTTTCGAGAGCTTGGCGTTGACGGTCTTGGCTTGCGAGACGATCCATGGCGAAGACAGGGCGTAGTGCACGGCGCTCACCGTCCTGGCGATCTCGGCGCCCCCGGCTCTCTTAAGATGGAGGTCTCGGAGGCAGGCGTCTATCGATTCTTCGATGGCGCGTAGCGTGACCTTGATGAGATAGTTGGAGTCTGTATGCGGCTTCCACGGAATGGAAGCGTTGTATGTGAAGACGACTTGAGGAAGGGCGCCGTCCTTGAGTATGCAAAGCGAGCCGCGCACGACCGAGCTTTGGACGTCGAGGATGAGTATGAGCTCGCCTAGATCCTTTCGAGAGAACAGGGACATGCCTACATTATAAAATGAAAAGGCAAATAGTTGAATAGCGCAGAACGCCAGTGGCTGGTCTGATATCTTAGCTCAATACGGCCTTGATCCTGCGTACGCCTTGGGCGACCGCCTCTTCTTTTTGTATCTTGAAGCGCCACTTCCCTTCTGGCCCAGCCAATTCGCCGATATTCTTGACGTGCGGGCCACCGCAGAATTCTTTGGAATATGCCGATCCGAGGTCGTCGCCGATGAAGTATATGGACACGTCATCGCCGTATTTGTCTCCGAAGAAATGCCGCGCGCCGGTCTTCTCGGCCTCGCTTTTAGGCATGATGACGCGATTAACCGGCAAACGTTCGCCGATCTTCCTGTTGACGATCTCCTCCACGCGCTTCTTCTCATCGTCGGTCATCTTGGCGCCATGGGCGAAATCGAAGCGGAGGCGCTCGGCAGTGATATTGGATCCTTTCTGCATGACGGAATCTCCGAGGACGTCATGGAGCGCCTGATGGAGCAGGTGCGTCGCTGTATGATACCTGACGACCATCGGATCGTTAGCGTCCGCAAGGCCGCCCTTGAATTTCTGCTCAGCTCCTGCGCGCGAGAGCTCTTGGTGCTTCTTGAACTCGGCATCGTAGCCTCTGATGTCGACGTTCAATCCCTTTTCGGCCGCCATGGCTTTGGTCACATCTATGGGCAGACCATACGAGGAAAAGAGCTTGAAGGCGTCTTCGCCGCTGATCGCTCCTTTCTTGGCTATCGATTCGAATTCTTTCGTCCCGATAGCCAGTGTCTCTGTGAATTTCGCCGCCTCCTGTTCAAGGACTTTTTTGATGGCCTCTTTCTTCTCTCCGAGCTCCGGATAAGCATCCTTATAGATCGATATGATCGTTTCCACGATCTTGTCTATGCGGTTCATATCCAGCTTCTTGTCAGTGGTATTCGTGACCGCCCTTCTGATCAAGCGGCGCAGGATATAGCCGCGGTCGGTATTCGACGGCACGACGCCATCGGCGATCAGGAAGACGCTGGCCCGGAGGTGGTCGGCGATTACCCGCTTGTTCTTGAGCTCATTGGGCGCCGCAGCCATCAGGTCCATGACAGGCTTGAGGAGATCGGTATCGTAGATATTGTCGACACCCTGAAGTGTCATTGCCAAGCGTTCGAGGCCGGCGCCTGTATCGACGGACGGCTTGGCTAGCTTGCCGATGACTTTTCCGTCTTTCTTCTCGTACTGCATGAAGACATCGTTCCAGACCTCCACGATCTTACGGGAATCATCGCCTTGAATGAACTGCTCCCGAGTCAATCCTTTTCCGCCATATGAATCGCCGATATCGTAATACATCTCGGTATCTGGCCCACAGGGGCCATTGTCGCCGGCCTCCCACCAATTCTTGTCGGCGCTCATATAGAAGATGCGTTCGCCTTCTATGCCGTTCCTCTTGAATATCTCTCGCCATATTCCGGCAGCCTCCTCATCTCGGGGCGCATTGGCGTCGCCTTCAAAGACTGTTATGTAAAGCCGTTTCGGATCCAAGCCTAGTCCCTCATCCTTCGAGGTCAGGAATGCATAGCTCCACTCGATGGCGTCTCTCTTGAAATAATCACCCAGCGACCAATTGCCTAGCATCTCGAAGAAAGTGGCATGCGTAGCGTCGCCGACCTCGTCGAGATCGACAGTCCGCAAGCATTTCTGGACGTCGGCCAACCGCTTCGATTCGTGGTCGCCGATCTTGTACAGCTTGCCAAGGAGATATGGCACCAACGGCTGCATGCCGGCCGTGTTGAAAAGCGTGGCGTTGGTGACCCCCTTCTCGTCAGGCGTCACCAATGAGGCCGAAGGTATGATGTCATGGCCGCGCTTCTTGAAGAATTCCAGGAATCGCGAGCGGATCTCTGAAGATTTCATGACGCAAACTGTAGCAAAATTCGGCTGATAAAAAAAGCGGCGTACTTTTCGGATGCTCTTTCAGGCTCTCGCGGCTCGCAGCCACTTCGCGTATTTTTTAGCCATCTTCTCGAACCCATCTTTGCTGTCCGCGATCTTCTTCTTGCCGTGCACCAAGATCAATCGCCCATCTAGATCGATCTTGCCTTTATGCATCGGCACTTTCTCGAGCCGCTTGATGCGCGCCTTGGCGCCAGCGATCGCTTTGTCTTTGGATGCCGTGACGCTGGCGATGTAGGCGTCAGGCGAAAGCTTCTTGCCGGTGGCCATCTTGACCAGCTGCTTGGCCGGATATCGCGAAGCATAGCTCCATATCTTCACGAGTTCCATTCCGACGCGAGGGTTGTCGACGATGTAGCCGTACTTCTCGTAAAAATATTTGCGCCATTGATGGACCCCAAGCTCGGCCAGGCCGTAGCCGTGATAATAGGCCGAGCTTTCCCATGAATAAATGTGCGGCAGGTTCAGGATCGAGATCGAATCCTCTGAACGGTCCGTATATTTGCGCGACAGCCGCTTGGCGATCTCGATCAGCTTAGCCCGAGTCAGATCCTTGGTCTCATAGACTTCCTTCTCAAAGAAAACCACGAATATGATGCTCATAAGATCGAGCGGCCTCATGGGAAACGTCGCATCCAATTTGCGCAAGAATAAATCGAATGGGTAGGGATTGCCATCAGCCGTCCGTGCATACCTCGTCCGCCATTCGATGCTGAAATACAGCGCGTCCATGAACATGCTGTGCGTTTCGGCCCAAGATACGGTCGACGGCGGGTATTCGTGATTGACGCAGGCGTCAGGTTGGACGGAGTTCAGCCTGTCGGCAGCATGGCCGCCTTCGTGGAAAAGGACGTGGATGTCATGCGCGGCCGCGCCGGCTTGGCCGAGGACGGTATTCGAGGCGATGCCCGCTGATCCAGGCAGGCGCTTTCCATTCCGGTACTGGACAAGGTCGGGATAATGGCAGAAGCCGTTGTGATGCTTGCCCTTCCTGTCGAGGAGGTCGAGCTTGACCGTGCCGCCCTTGAAGCCTATGCCGAGAGCCGCGAAGCTCCTGCCCCATAGTGTGAGCGCATCCTCGAAGCGATAATAAGGATCCTCTTGCTTTGCCAGCTCGCCAGCGAGCAGGTAGCCCGTGTTCCACGGCTTGCGCAAGCCGGGCTTGCCATGAGCGGCCATCTTCTTCTCGAGCTTGCGGACATTGGCGAAGCCGTATCTCGTCTTCTTGTAGATCTTGTCGAAGATAGAGAACAATTCTTTCTTGCTCATATTCTCGTCTATGCGAGCTTTGTATTCGTAGAAATCTTTGTATCCGAGCGCTCGCGCGTATTCATTCCGCAGCTTCACGACCTGGATGTACTCATCCATGACGTCGTATGGCAGCTTCTCAAGCGCCTGGAAGCAAGCCTTGCGCACCGCCTCATCTTTATCGGTCCTCATGATGAAGCGCATCTTGTTGTTCGAGGCCTCGACGAATTTTTTCGTATGCGGGTCGATATAACCTTCTTTGCGGCTTGTCTGGATCTCCATGATCTTGGCGTCGAGATCGATCGCCTTGGCCTTTATTGCCGCCGCCTTCGCTGGAGCTTGATACAGATCGAAGAAGCCGATCCAGAGCTTGAGCCGATCGCGGATCTCGCCTTTCGCGCTCTTCAAAGCCTGTTCTGCCTCGGCCTTTCGCTGCGGGTCAGAACGGAAAGCGTCCCTCGCCGCCTGAGCTTCATTCATGCGCTTGTCCACGCTGTGATCGCCCATATATGACGTCCAAAAAAGCTCCTCGTAGGATTTGTGGAGCTTGTTGTATTCGCTGTTTAAGCGCTCGAGGAGCGCGATGCCGGGATCTCTCTCTGGTCTCATCTCTCCAGCCTACATGAATCTCTTCAAAATCTCAAAGTCCTTCTTGTGGGTGTCGCGCATGCCACCGTTGTAGAGGGCGCTCGCCGGATGATACAGAGCGATGACTGTGACCGGGTGTGGCTGATTGTCATCATCGAAAAAGACCGTCTCGAAGGACTTTCCGTGGATCTTGCTGATCGCATCGAGCTCCAGATCAAGATCATAGCGCTTCATGACGTAGCCCATTGAATGCCGTCCAAGCGTGACGATGGCTTTCGGCTGGATGATCTTGACCTGCCGGTCCAAGAATGGCGAGTACAGCGCTATCTCTTCCGGCGTCGGGTCGCGGTTCTCCGGCGGCCGGTCTTTGACGACATTGGTGATGTAAACCTGTTCGCGCTTCAGGCCGATGCCTTCGATGAGCTCGGTCAGGAACTTCCCCGCGGCGCCGCAGAAAGGCCTGCCAGTCTTCGCCTCGTTCTCACCAGGCGCCTCGCCGACGAACATGATCTTGGCATCGTGGCTGCCTTCGCCTACCACGGGGAAATAGCCGTTCGATGTCCGATATTCGAACAAGGGCGATCGGCGGAACTCTATGAGCTCATCGCGGATCTTTTTCATTTCGTCGTGCTTAGACATCTTATTTGATTGACATGATACTAATCGATTTTGTTCAAATAAAAAAGCTGGCGATGCCAGCTCGCATTCTAGGCCTGGGCGCCGGCTATTTCTGCTGTTTCCTCGGCGCTGGCGAATCCAGGCTGAAGATACATGCGCTCGATCCCGAATTCGATGCAACGATCATGCTCCCAACGCGCCCCGAATGAAGATTCCCAGCCATGTATGAACCGGAGCCTGAAGATCCGTCCCGATCTCAGTATCGGGAGATAGAACGAGTCGAGGATCGGCATGCAGTATGCGGCCCGTGGATTGGCTATCCGCCAGGCTCGGCCGAATTCTATCATGCAACGTTCGAAAGGGACTTGGCTCCAGACCGGGATGTTCAATTTGAGCACGAGGTGCTCTATGGTCGTCCGTAGCACTCGCACGTTTTCTCGGATGTTGCCGAGGCCGCCTGTCGTTATCGGCCCAGATACCATCTCCAAGGGCACAGGAAAGCGATTGGCTATGGCGCGTTCGGCGGCTTCCCTCATGCGATCTATGCGCCTTACCCTATGTATGTTCAACCGGTCGTTCAGGTGCCAACCACGGTAATGCAGCTCATGCAATGACGTATTCATATCTGCAGAGCATGATATTGAACGCGACGAAAAATGCAATAGCCTAGCTCTTGCCTGACATCCGATACTGCTTCTTTATCTCTTTATATTTCTTCGAGCCGAGCTTGCCATTCACGGCGCCGACAGGATATTTGACTGCAGCGGCCGCCAGCTTCTTCTTGACGATGTCGGCGATGTCGACATCCAGGATTATGGACATCTCTATCGCATAGAAGTCATGTCAGTGCATCATACTCGAAACGGTCGAGGTTGCCCAGGATCTCTTTATAGTAAGCCCGGCCGTGGATCTTCGTGCCGGAAAAGACGATCGGCAGCCAGACTCGATCGCCATCCCACATCTCATCGACAGGAAGCTTGTCCATATCGAAGGCGCTCGGCTCGGCCATCTCATCTGATTCCTTGAATCCGCCTGACCATTCATGGACGAAGAAGACATGGCATTTGAAATTGATCTCCGAGCCGACATAGAAGTCGATGATCGCCGCCTGCTCCAGGCCATCCTCGCGCACGGTCACGCCAGCCTCTTCTTGGAGCTCGCGGATGGCGCTCTCGGCCACTGTCTCGCCATCCTTGACCTTGCCTCCATAGCCGTTCAATCGGCCGGCACCGAATCCCTCTTTCTTCCTGGAGAGGTAGACCTTGCCGTCTTTTATGGGAAAATTTATCGTAGCGACTTTCATGGCGGTCATTTAGCCTGCTCGATGATGATCTGGGCCTCCGTCAGGACCTTTTCGGCGTCGGCGCCGCGTATGCCTATCTCATCCAGGACTGCCGGCTTGCCGACAAGGTCAATGCAGACCATCACATTGCGCGAAGCCAGATCGCGCTTCTGGCTCTGGCTGATGCTCGTCAAGCAAGTGATCGGGTGCAGGCCGTTCTGTTCGATTATCTCGTGCAGATTGCCATGCGCAGGATAATTCCAGCCCAAGAGCTTCAGCCGGCTGCACTCGGCGTACTTGATGGCTTTCTCTGTGAATTTGGTGTTAGTCACTAGGTATTTCCCTCGCGGCGAGAGCTTCCGATTGACGCCGCCGAAATTGAAGACGGTCTCCGACAGGTCGTCGAAGCGCGCCTTTACGTAGAGGGCGACCTTGAGGTCCGACTTCATGCCGAACTCGTTGTGGTACTTGGCCTCCACCATCGTGAGCTCGTCGTCCTTCCAGGCTACGACGTCGACTTCGTGATCTACGCAGGCGCCCAGGAGCGTCTGGTCGGTCAAGGATTCGTAGCCCCACATCGCGAATATCCTGGCCACGAAGCGCTCGAATGGGAATCCATCAGGGCCCAGCTCCATCATGGCTCGCCTGATCGAATATTTAACCGCCATCGGCATCGAATGCTTGCCGAGCAGGATGAAAGCGCGCCTGTAGATATCCGCTGTCGTCATGCCCTCGCGGATCTCGCGGTCGACTTCGTCAACGACGTCTTCGATGACTTCAGGTTTTGCGCCGATGCGCTTGAGCGAGCTCACCAGCTTCTGTTCCTCGAAGAGCTCTTTCTCGCCGGTAGATTTGGTGATCGTCACCAAGTGATTCATGGAGATGATTATATCACTCAATGATGCCGCCGCCGAGGCATTCTTCCCCTCGGTAGATCACAAGAGATTGGCCTGGAGTCAGAGACTCTTGAGCTTTCTCGAACACGACCTTTGTCTCTGTTGTCCTGCACTCTATCTCCTTCAAGGCCTGCAATGGTTGCCTGTATCTAGACCTAGCCATCGATCTATCAGCGGATCCAGGAGCCGATCCGCTTATCCAATTGGCTTTGGACAGCCTGACTGCATCAGATGCCGAGGGCCTGTCGCCGCCTTCCTTATTCGATACGGTTATCGTGTTGTTCACGACGTCTTTGCTGACCACATAGTAGGGCTGGTCGTTCGGCGATCTCTTGTCAGGGTCGATCATGAATCCGTGCCGCTCGCCTATGGTGAAGAAGACAGACCCTGGATGCTTCCCGATCTTCTTGCCCGAATCATCGATGACGTCGCCTGGCTCGCTCTTTATATAATGCGCCAGGAAGGCCTTGACGTCGACTTTGCCGATGAAGCAGAGGCCCTGGCTGTCCTTCTTATCCGCATTCGGAAGCCCGAATTTTCGGGCCAGCGAACGCACCTCTGATTTCAGCAGGCCGCCCACTGGAAAGAGAGTATGCGACAGATCGTCCTGCGTGAGAGTCCAAAGGAAGTATGACTGATCCTTATTCGGATCTATGCCAGCCAGCAGACGAAATCCGTTTCCCGCCCTCCCTGCTCCTTCCCCCATACTCCTTACTCCTTCCTTCTTCCTCCCTCCTCCCCTCTCTTCTATCCTCGCATAATGCCCAGTCGCTATGAAGTCAGCGCCGTTCTTCGCCGCCCATCGCCAAAATGCGCCGAACTTCACGTAACGGTTGCACATGACGTCGGGGTTGGGCGTCCGTCCGGCTCGGTATTCAGAGATCATGTAGTCTATGACCTCTTTCTTGTATTCCGCTTCGAGATCCAAGGTCACGAATGGGATCCTCAAATGCGCCGCTGCCCGCATCGCATCCAGCCGCTCTTCTCGCCAGTCGCATTCGATCCAATCCGGCTGCCAGACTTTGATGAATACGCCCGTGACGTCATAGCCGGCCCTTTTTAGGAGCGCCGCGGAAACGGATGAGTCGACGCCGCCGGACATGCCAACGAATGCCTTTTTCATGCCGCGAGTATACTACGGATCGAGATATTTTGTCTTATTCGCCAGATGGGCAGCCAATGTAGAAGCGTAGTGCATCTGTCCGTCCCGGCCGGAAAGGTAATAGAGATAGCCAGTCTGCACAGGGTCGATCGTCGCCTCGATCGCATTGAGCCCGGGGTTGTCGATCGGCGTCGGGGGCAGGCCGGTATGCTTGTAGAGATTGTATGGCGAATCGATGGCCAGATCGGACATCGTGAGCTGCGATGAATCCTTGTGCAACAGATAATAGAACGGAGGATCGACCTGAAGGGGCATGCCGATGGCGAGACGCTTCCAGAGGATGCCGGCGATGATGCGCCGGTCGGCCGTGCTCGTCGCTTCCTTCTCGACTATGGACGCCATGGTTATCACTTCGGACGCCGGTTTGCCGAAGGCCTGGATCGCCAAAAGGAGCGGTTTGGTCTTCTCCGTGAAATTAGCATGAAGAAGATCTATGACGTCCTGGGGAGTCGAATCAGGATACAGGAAATACGTGTCCGGGAAGAGCTGGCCTTCGAGGGGCTTGGCAAGGGCTATGAATGTCTGAGCATCGAACTGCGGGATCGCCTTCTTGATGGCCGCAGCCATGTCAGCCGATGTCATCCCTTCTTGGAGCGTGACTTTCGCTTGGGGCAGACCCTGGATCCCGTATACGAGGCGGTAAGCGACGCCAAGAGCCGATTGCGGGCTGTCGAATAGATATTCTCCGGCTTGCACCTGCCTGTGGCCGGATAGCATCATGACGTAGATCTTCAGAAAGAAGGCCGACTTGACGATGTTGTCGCTAGCCAGGAGGTCGGCGGCTTGGGACATATACATGCCTTTCTTGATATGGACGACTTGCCCCGACTGGAAATCCGGCGGCGCGATCGAGAAGTATATGACCGACAGCACGAAGCAGCATATCAGGATCGATATGGAGATCATTATGGTGCGCAGATTGTCGCGCCAGGATCGAAGGAGATTCATATAGATCTTTGGATTCAGACAGGCAGATTCACAGGCGCTTGAGCCTTCTTCGACGGCACGCGCTCCAAGGTCGGCGTCTGTGCCACAGACCCTGGGAAGTGATAGATGGTCGCCAGCTCCTCGGAATTGAGAGTCAGGCGGGGGCTTTTGAACGGGCCATAGAAGAATGACCGCCTCTTGTATGCCATGAGGAAGAGCCTGGACTGCCTGTTGCGGCGGACATCCATGAAATCCTGCCAAGGATATTCGAACTGCTGTATCCAGCGCTTGCTGTTCGGCTTGAAGCCGTTGTAGCCCTCTGCTCCGAAATGCTTCATGCTGCCGACGCAGCCGCCGATGCCGAATGGAGGATTGAATGCGTCTTTCTTGGCGATGTATGCCGCCCTGATGCCGCAGTCGAAAGCATACTTGAGGACATGCCTCTCGAGCGCGGCCACGCCCTCCGTCTCGCCTTTGGTATATGCAGGGGCCACAGGGAACGGGCTCTCGCCGATAGTGTGGCCGGCCACTTTGGTCTTCGGGTCGCGAAGCAGGATCTCGTTCTTGAGCTTGTCATGCTTCTCTTTCCATTCATCGAAGCGCTTGAAGAAATGGGACGGGTCGCGCTTCTCTTTCTTGTGAGCAATGATCGGGATCTGGAACCATACCTGCTGGTTCGGACCGACGCTTCCGAGGAACTCCAAAAGTGGGCTCATAGGGTCGACCTTGAGCTCTTCCTTGGGGTCTTTGTCCAATCCGTAATCGACATATGTCTTTATCGGCCAAGGGTCCTTCTGAGTGAGCTCGAACTCGTCGGCCCACATCTTCATGGTCTTGGGATCGAAATGGATAGAGCGGGCGTAGTCCTCGACTTCCTTTATCTCTATGCCAGGATATTGGGAATACAGCGCGGACATGAGATTGACCTTGCGCCTGTCTTCAGTCCACATATAGAACTTCACATTGCCCTCTATCGATACCAATTCGAGAGAATACCAGGGCCTAGTCTCTCCCTTCCAGTATCGGGCATAAAAAGAGCCATCAGACGTGTTGTGCACGGCCGTGAGGACCACTTCCATGGCCAAAGGAGATTTGTTCGTCTCTTTAGGCAGCTTGAGCTCTAGGACGGCGTACTTCAATCCGAGGAATTGCTTGCCTTGGACATAGTCGACCCACAGCTCCCAGAAGATCGTCCCGAGGAGGATGGCGAGCGCCACCGGCGCTACCAGGATCCCGACTTGAAAAGCATGCGGGATGATGAAGCTGTTGAATTGGTCTATGAGCGAAGCGACAGCATGCTCGATTGGCATGCCTCAATTATAGATGAGAATGCTATGCGAAGGAAGGAGCGGGATAGAAAGCCTTATGCCGCCGGCGCGTATCGGCCGTCCTTGTCATGCCTGAAATATTTCGGATTCTGGAGGTTGACGACGATGGTGTTCTCTTTGACGTAGCGCTCCTTGAGGACCTTATCTACGACTTCTTCCTTGGTCAGAGGGCCGTTCTTTTCGAGGACGGAGCGGATGACGTCGCGGACGACGCCGGGCGCATAGCCCCATTCGGCGAGAGCGTAAAGGCCGCGTCCGACTAGGACGAAACGAGGATCCTTGATGAGCTCGTTATGAGTCGTGGCAACGTGCGCCTTCTTCTTGAACATCGTCTCGATCTGCTTGGCGACTTCGCGGAAATGGATGGGCGAGCCATGCTTCCTTATGACCAAGAATGCGTAGTCGCGCATGCCCTTTGTCCTCACATTCGGAGATCTGGCCACTCCCCAATCGCCGAGAGGATTTCGGTCGATGGCCTTTGAGATAGCGAGCCAGCGCTTCACCACTTCCTGGTTCTTGTAGCGCTCGGACACGTCCTCGAGGTGGGTCAGGAACCTGCCGATCATCTCCGACTCGGGCAGGAGGTCATCATTGGAAAGGTTGGTATAGAGCTTGCGGAGGGCTTCCTCGACCTTGCGGGCGAGATCCTCATTGACATGCCAGCGGTGGCGGAACTCGTCGTCTTCCTTGCGCTTCCTGAAAGGCTCGCCGACGACCAGAAGGAAGAAGACGTTGTTCTGCAGGCTCTTGTCCTTGGAAACGTGGCCAAGGAAGTCGTCCTCGACGACTATGCCGCCCAGCGAATGCAGGAGATTCTCTATCTCGGCGAACGCAGCCTTCTCTTGCCTGTATTCCTCCGATTTGCGCACCATGGAGAGGCCGTAATTCTCGATCTGGCGGACGCGCTCGCGGGTGATGTTGTAGATCTTGCCGATGGCGTCGAGCGTCATGCGCTTGGTGTCCTTGCCGAGGCCGTATCGGTGGATGAGGACATCGCGTGCCCGGTCAGGCAGCGATGAGAGGAGCCGTTTTACGACCTGCTTTGGTTTGAACGAGATTTGGGCTGTGGCCATGTGATTTTTATTAATTACAATATATCACAATAAATGAAACAGTACAAGTACGTTACCATTACCCTGTTTATTCTGTCAACACGATGTTTATAAGGCGTCCCGGGACGACGATGATCTTCTTAACAGTCCTCCCCTGGAGCCATCTTTGGATGGCCGGCAGAGCCTTGGCCTGCTCACCCAGTTCTGCCTCAGAAGCCTTCGGGCTGGCCATGAATGAGCCGCGCACCTTCCCGCCAACCTGCACGATGATCTTAGCTTCTCCGCCTTCGACGAGGGCGGGATCGTAGCGCGGCCATTCGCTCGAATGGATGGATCCCTTGTTGCCGAGCCTCAACCATGCCTCTTCGGACAAATGCGGCGCGAACGGCGCGAGCAGCTTCAAGAACGCCTCTAGGTCGCTTTTAGCGAGAGCCTGCTCTTTCTCTAGGCCGTTGAGGCAGATCATGAGGGCGCTGATGGCGGTATTGAAGCGCAAGCCAGAGATGTCTTCGGTAACTTTCTTGATCGTCTGGTTGACTACCCGCTTGGCAGCAGTGCTTTCGGACGAAGCCTGCGCGGAGGCGGCATGGCTGAGCTTCCAGACTCTTTCCAAGAACCGCCTGGAGCCGATTATGCTCTCAGTCGACCATGGAATGGCTTGGTCGAAAGGCCCCATGAACATCTCATATACGCGCAAAGTGTCGGCGCCGTAACTCTTCACGATATCGTCGGGGTTGATCACGTTTCCGAAGCGTTTGGACATCTTCCGGCCGTCTTCGCCCATTATGAGGCCTACGGATTGGAGCCTCTTGAAAGGCTCGATCGTAGAGACTGCGCCGATATCGTTCAGGAATTTGTGCCAGAATCGCGCGTAGATCAAATGGCGCGTGGCATGCTCTGCGCCGCCGACGTAGAGATCGACTGGCGACCAGTATCTCTCTTTTTTGCGATCGACAAGCTTCTTCGAGTCCTTCGGATCCTCGTACCGCAGATAATACCAGCATGAACCGGCCCATTGCGGCATGGTGTTCGTCTCGCGCCGGCCTTTGCCGCCGCACTTCGGGCACTTCACGTTCACCCATTTGCCGATCGCCGCTAAAGGCGACTCTCCAGTTCCAGTCGGTTCGTATGACTTCACGCGCGGCAGCTTGACCGGCAGATCCTTCTCTGGCACAGGCACGACGCCGCACTTCTCGCAGTGGATGACCGGGATCGGCTCGCCCCAATATCTCTGCCTCGAAAACACCCAATCGCGCAGCTTGTACTTCGTCACCCATCGTCCGCCGGCAAAGGCGGTGATCTCCTTCATGATCGATCCAGATTGCTTTCCGTCAAAATTTTCCGAGTTCCCAAGGACTCCCATGTCAGTGAATGCGCCTGAAGATTCGGTGAACTTCCCCCAGAAGACTCTATTAAAAGGTCTTCCTGAAATATATCTGCTGATATCATCCTTGCTGATCCAGAGAGTGTCGTGCAGCTCTTTTTCTTCCTCTGAGACTGTCAACTGCTGCTCATCCTTAAGCTCAAAATAAAGGAGATGCATCAGGGCCAATCTATTTTGTCCGGAATTCTTCGAGAAATATCTATAAGCCGCGGAAAATCCCAAATCGCGCTTGAATTCCAGATTTGAATAGCCGGTTTCCTCCTTGATTTCTCTGATACTCGCCTGAATCTTATTTTCACCAGGATCGATTCCACCTGCGACTGCCACTATGGCGTTGCTTCCGTAATCAGCTTTATCCTTTTTTTCCAAGAACAGATATTTGTCTTCTGTCGGATGCTTGATTAGGCACACGACGGTGTTCCGCAGCATTTCTGGAAGATCTTTCTTCTGCGAATCGTTTGCATCGCTTACGAAAAGAGGCGCTATCACGTTTCTTATCGGCAGCCCGAATTTCTTCGCGAACGCGTAGTCGCGCTCATCGTGCGCCGGCACGGCCATGACGGCCCCTGTGCCATAATCTGGCAAGACGTAATCAGCGATCCAGACAGGCACCTCCTCATTGTTCGC
>JAGWWT010000056.1 GCA_018970245.1 Patescibacteria group bacterium | reverse complement strand
GCAGGAAACACATGGACGCATTCGATGGCTTTGTCATTGAGTATCCGGTTGGCTTCTTCGATTGCCTCGTAGTCCGCCAGCGATGTTTTGAGCATGATTGGCATTACCGTTTCCCCTCCCAATTGGTGTGATATTGAACCCCTGTAGTCTGTAGCCATCCCAACTGCATGCAAACTGTGCTAAATGCTTGTCGGTCGCCTTCGTCCCATGCGTTGATTCCGCCGTTCATGTGAGCCAAAACGCGAACCAAGTAGGCAATGGCTGCTTGTCTCATTCTGCGCGAGTGGGTGCGAGTGAAACTGACGTATTCGTTCCCGCCGCTGTCCAGGTGGCCGATGAGTCTCATGGCCTCACCGCCGCGTTGCAGAACAGAATCGCCAATCCGATAACGGCAAGCAGGGCGAGGAGTTTGGCTTGGAATTGGGTCATTTGGATTTCTCCTGCGATTCGTAGTGGTAAAGGGCCTTCTCGATCAGCGATTGCGCCAGCCCTAGAGCTTCTTTGGGAGTCATGCTGATGAAGATGGATTGATCGCCTTTCCCCTGCTCCCAAGAATGAGAGACCTCTATACCGGGGACATATTTATCCTCGCGCCAGCGGTTTACAGCGAGTATGTGGCAGTTTACTAGCTCTACATTGCGACTTCGGCTAGTGACGAATCTATCATGGCATTTCATTGTTCTGTCTCCGGCATTTTCAATTTCAGGGCCTCCTGCTTCGCGAACTCGAAGGCGCGGACGCGCTGTTCGCTGCGCTCTGAACCGTCGTCGGGGAACTCACGCGGGTTGCTGTCGCGGATGCCGATTTTTTCCCACTCTTCGATCGAGTGTTGCAGGCATCCCATATGCACCCGGCGAACACCGTCTTTGGTTATCCCGGCTACGATGTGATATGGGTATAGACCTGAAAAGTGGCGTATACGACAGAAATGATGAGATGATACGATCTGATTGCCGCGCACGGACTGATTGCCGCGCACGGACTGATCGCCGCCCACGTCCTGATTGCCGCGCACGGACTGATCGCCGCCCACGTCCTGATTGCCGCGCACGATCTGATAGCCGCCCACGACCTGATCGCCGCGCACGGACTGATCGCCGCGCACGTCCTGATTGCCGCGCACGATCTGATAGCCGCCCACGACCTGATTGCCGCGCACGGACTGATAGCCGCGCACGGACTGATAGCCGCGCACGATCTGATTGCCGCGCACGATCTGATAGCCGCCCACGACTATCGATCCGCGAGCGGCCATATCACCCGTTACAGTTAAATTTCCTCTTAGCCGAAATACCGCGATCTCGGAGCCAATTTCCAGGTTGCAGTCTACGGTCAGATCGTCGGAGCCTTTGTAGTACCCTTTCTCGTCCACGTCTGCGATAGCGATTCTAATCGTTTTCATTGTTCTGTCTCCGGTTCGGCATAGTGTTGGTCGTCGTCGCAGCGTTTGCTTCCTGAATTTAGGTGTAGATATTCAGCCAGGCGCATCATGTAAACCCCGCATCGGGCTACAACTTCATCAAAGGTCTGTTCCCTTATGGGCTTCTTACAGTGCTTGCAGATCATGATTGGGCCTCGATTTCCTTGTTGATCTTCTCTTTCAGGGAATCGACCAGCTTGTTCATGGCAAGCAACTTCTCTTTCGATTGCAATTCGAGCCGCTCAATGGCCTCTTTAGCTAGTTCGTCGAAGTGCGCGTGAATAACCTCGTTCATAGCTTCGTTGAACGATTGCGGCGACTCCCAATAGTTCTGGCCCCCTTCGCTCTGTTGGCCGCAGTAAACGAATTTCGGCTTGTTCGCATGGGCTTTGGAGAGGGTGAAAACATCGTTTAGGTAGCCAGCTCGCTTGCCGATTCGGTCGAACCAAGTCTTAGCTTCTGTGGCTCTCTGTTGAGCCTCAATCCATAGATCATATTCGTGCATAAATCCTCCTGATTTCTAAACTTTAGAGGCTGGTAAGGGCTATGGGAGCGTTTCCCTAACCTGAGCTTCCAGTCGAGGTATGGTCATGCGGCGAAGTTGCCTCTCCATTTTTTCCCAGTCCCACGAGCACAACCACGGATAACCCAGGCTCCGAGCTTGAGCAAGCAGGTTCTTGTAAATCTGATTGATGAGTTGATCTTTTCTGCTATTCATGGTGTGTCTTCTCCTTAACAACATGACAAGAGTAGCGCTGTACTGTTTCACTTGTCAAGCAGAAAATAGAGATTGCAACAGAATTATTTCGGCGGTAACATGGATGTATGAACATCTACGAAATAAAGCCAAAGGCGAAATACAAGTTAGCATCTGGCAAACGTAAAGATTCAAACGACGCACCCACTAAGCTGTTAATGGACGTGCGGGGAATCCGGCAGGAGCAACGTTTGAGTTTGCGGGATGTGAGCGAAGCTACCGGCTTTGACCTGGCTTCGCTTTTACGCATCGAACAGGGAAGAACGCCATCGCTCGAAAATGCGCTTCGTTACGCGGAGATTATGCAGGTTCCGGTAGAAAAGATATGGGGTCTGCGTTCTAAAGTTTAGAAATGACCACCAAACCAAAGCCCGCGATCCGCGTCCAGTTAATCCTGGCAACGGTATATCGCGGGCAGAAGTCGGAGCGGGTGTTACTGATTCCGGCGAGGCGTGCTGAGTGAACGCACGTATTCTGCGGCCTCTGGCGAAAGCTGGTAGGTAACGTTTTTCATGCACTCAGGGCAAGTTACGTCGAACCCGTTGAACGTGAAGCGGCGCTTAATTTCATTAGTTCCGCAGAACTCTTCGCATGAACTGTGAAAGTGGACATATTTTCCGTAGCTCATTGATTCCTCCTCGGTCTATTCCAAAGGTATGATTTACATGTAGGGCATCTGTGAGGCATCAGGGCAGCCCACCAGACGCGCCCGCATCGCTCGCAGGTGCATTCGAGGCCCGGTACAGGTTTAGTGCTCATGTTCTGCATCCCTTATCTCGTCGAAATAGTAGGACTCCAGTTGGTTGCATCGATCGCACGTTTCTGCGACGCCGTTTGAGCACTCTTCGCATGATTCAGGTTCAGCGAGATCATCGCATGGATGATGCGGACCGCAATACTCTCCAAGCAGGTAGTAGACCGTTCCCGTTCCCTTGCATATTGGACAACAGACACATTCGCATGGCTCTGATTCAAGATCTGTCACCCATTTAGGTTTAATGCTCATTGGTTCGTTTTCCCTTTCGTTATGATCTAGATGGTCGCAGCCTTCGTAGCAATGGCCGTCGAGTGGATCGTGTTTGCCTTCGATTGCGTAATGTCTCATAGGCTCATCTCCCGAATGCAGGCAGATAGTTGATTTTCCATCGTTTCCAACTCTGCGAGATAGGATTTCTGGTTCCAAGCTGGGTGATCTTCGCCCAATGCTCGGCAAACGGAAGCCACTGCTGGGCCATTGCCTCAGCAATCCCCTGATAGGTAATGCTGCGTCTCTGTGCTCTGGTCAGGCCGTTTTTGATTCCCGGTGACTCGTGGTGAATTCGTGGCGATCTTCCTTCTACCACATTTGACGGGTGGAGAAGGGGAAGTTTACGCAACCAGAGGCAGGTTGCTTTGGTTTCTGGATGGCCAAACATCCACGGTTGAATAATTTGGTCCGGCTTCCGGTATTTCGTGCTCATGATTCCGATGGGGTTTTCAATGCAGACGCGTGGAGCGCAGTCTATGAATTCCATGAAGAATTCAATGGCTTTTTCCTGCTCTTCGCGGTGATCTTTGAACCATCGGGCACCGCTGACTGCAAGATGCGTACACGGAGGATGGGCAATTACTAAGTCCCAACTTTTGAAGTTCAGTGCTTTTCTGGCATCGCACTGATAATGAGATGGAAATTTCACTCCACTGGAATCCGGAATAATGTCGCAGCTCCAAGCGGAATGGCCGTGCCGGCGGAAGGCTTCGCGAACCGTCCCCGAAAACTCGCAAGCGATGAGCACGTTCATTTCTCAATCCTTATGTCGGCGTTCTCGCCGTATGTCTTGACAACATACTGCCTGATTTCGTTCAATGTTTCTTTCGTTTCATAGGAGCGAAATACCTCTGTTTCGGCTCCGTCAGAGATTTTGTACTCCACCAAAAACCTAGATTCCGGCAACTGCTTGATTTCTATCCAAGTGCTTGTCATTTTCTCCTCCCTCAACAACATAATCAGTATGCACTATTGTGCGTAGCGTGTCAACACAAAAGTGCATATCCGCGACGAATTATTTTCATTGAGCGCTGAGAATGGGCTAGAA
>JAGWWT010000021.1 GCA_018970245.1 Patescibacteria group bacterium | reverse complement strand
CGAATCTAGAATGACTCGAACGCAGCGTATCATTTAAAAAGTCGCAAACATTTATCTCATCTTTCATCAGCTCTATCGGTTCAACTTGAGTATTTCTTATCACCAGCGATTTACCTTTCAACTCTCCAGATAATTCTAAACACTTCATTAGTCCAAGAGAGTGTGTCAGCGTATCTTGGATAGGTTTCGGAAAACGTAACTTGCTCATTTTATATTCTCAATAGATTGAATATATCGACCACCAACCAAAAAACACTATTAGGCGGGAACCTCGGTAAAACAATTAGCTGCATTTTACTCCTTTCATGACGCAAATCAATGTATGAACAAAATGTGGCAGACAAAAAGACGCCGGTTTCCCAGCGCGTGTGAACAACTTTGCGTAGCTTGCCATATTGGATCAGTCAGGGAAAGGCCGGTGCTGTTTGCAAAGCTCGAACTTGAGTCGTATGTGCTTAGCTCCAAATCGATATCTCACACGCACCGAATGTAGCGTCTGCGATCGAACAGTACCGCCATTCTTCGATATGCTCCGGCGTAGCTGCGCCAAGAGCCTTCGATAGGTGCGCATTATCTCTGCCTCGTGTACATATGCTTCGTGACCTTTGACAGCCACTAACAGATGCCGCCATTCTATAGAAGCGACAGTTTGAGCCGCTTCCCACAGCGCGGAATATTTAATTCGGCCAGATGTGGCTTTGTTCGGAAAACGGTAAAAGTTAAGTTGCATCGATCCTCCAATCCGAGTCAAATATTACTACATTGGAGAGTGAGGAACAAGCAGTTCGATCTTTTATGAACGTCCGATTTGTAAAGGATGACAACTTTGCGGCCACGAGCGAAATACCCATCCTAGGCAGCGAGTCGCGGGACGATTACCCTGTTCAGGCGAGGCCCACTTATCACGCGAGGGTCTCGTCTGCAACCTAGTCGGACGCAGGCGGCAATACGCTAATCGCATGGCGTCGTTGGCTCCGAACATCTTCGACATCGCGCGGATCGAACGGATATTGAAATCCATCAATTCGAAGGTTGAAACCATCGAGAGTATCATGGTTTCCGATGAAGACGAAGACATCGAAATCGAGTGCAGGGCATTTCGCTAAGTTCCCTACTCTCTTTCGACAAGCTCGAATCTGAGCGACCGCGGCATATGACCTGGGTCAGGTGTGTTTTAAGGTCGTGCTGCGGGGCTTGGACTCGAACCAAGATAGGCAGATTCAGAGTCTGCAGTCCTACCATTAGACGACCCCGCAATTCGGGCGCCGATGCGCCGCGGTGGATTGCATGCTACCGCAAAAAGCGCTATAACTCAACCAGAAAGGTTTCTATGACAACCATTACAAGCCCTAGGCTCCTCACAAAGCCTGGAGAGATCAGAGATGCCTGCCGCCGGTTCGACATAGACTGCGATTCGTGGGAAGGCAGCTACTACGACATGGCCCGCCTCGAGAAGACCTTGGCCGAGGATTACGCCGAGCTCAAGGAGACCGCTGACAGCCTGGTCCTTCACGTCCATAACGCGACCGTCTTTGTCCAGTTCTTAGGCCACGGGCCATCAGGGACAGACCTTGAATTGAGAGAGCGGCTCCAGATGTCGCTGCTCTCCCCCAAGATACTGCCCAGGAAGTTCCGTGGCATCGCCGAGACCCGCCATCGCGGCGAAGATCCGATGATCGCAGCCAAAAGAGCCCTAGAAGAAGAGCCCGGCTATTCAGAGCCAGGCTTCAAAGACTCTTGGAACTACTATCTCTACTACATCAGGCCCACAGTGCTGGAGAAGCCTTCTTCGGAGAAATGGCACGGCTTGCCCGTCTGCTACCATAAGGAGATCTTCGGATGCGAGATCAACAGCAGGATATACGTCGAACATGGGTACTACGAGGTCCAAAGCAACGGCAAGGGTCCGGAGAAGGTGACCTACTTCGACTGGATCCCTATCAGCCTTGCTGCCTGTATCGAGCGAACGCCGCCTTGAGCGGCTTTTTTGTATTCAAGAAGCGGTCACGAATGCCAGGGCTATAGCCGAACATATAGCCAGGACGAGGCCGGTCTTCTGGTGCCTCTGGAGCTTCTCGCGATTGACGAAGATGCCGAGGAGGACGGCGATGATGCAGGAGCTCTCCGACAATCCTGTGGCCACAGCGATCGGGACGATGCTCATGGCGAAGGCGTATCCGACCCAGCCAACGTTATCGGCGATCGACATCATGAGGACCAGGCCGCTATTGGCTTTGACGTCTCGGATGAGCTTCCTGCCACCGCCCGAGGCTGCCAGGACCGCCAGCGAGATGATCATCATCACCCCATTCTGCACGAATGTCGCGAGGAGCGGGTCGGTAGCGCGCGATCCCCATCCGAGGAGGAAGTCGGCCACGCCCATGAATGCCGCGCCTGTGAGCCCGAGGATCACCCCCTTCTCCAGGAAGTAGCGCATAGAGAATATGCGGCCAGTGAACGATACCAGCACGAGGCCTATGATCAGGCTCGCCACCAAAGCAGCCTGCGCGCCGGTGACCTTGTCGCCCAGGATGACCGCCGCCAGGATCGCAGCCGCCGGGATCTCGAACGGCAGCATCGGCTCCACGACAGACATCTTGCCGCGCTTGAACGACTCGATCTCGAATATCGCCGCCACAGTCAGGAATATAGCCGAGCCCAAGAGGATGTAGAGGTCCTTAGATTGCGAGAGCAGGCCTGGGAGCGCCCGCCATTCGAACGGCACGAGGATGATGGTGATGAACAGCGTGACGACGAACAGCGTCTCCCAATCCCCCAGCCGGCGCGAAGATTTTTGGATGAGAAAGTCGCCTATGCCCCAGGCCAGCATAGCCACGAATGACAAGCCTACGCCCACAGATACGATGGAAGTCATTGAGCGTACTGGAGCTCCTGAGCCGACTTGGCTTCGAGGATGGCTTTCGCATCCTTGGCCTCCTGAAGGGCCTGATCGGATGTCTGGAGCTGGGTCTGCTCGAGCTTGGCTTGCGCATAGTAGCTATAGACCACGAAGCCGACAAGGCCGAGGACGATCAAGGTCGATATGATGAAGACGGCCGCTTTCATGAGCGATATGATATCACGGCTGCGGCCGACAAAAAACCGCCTCTCGAGATCGAAAGGCGGCGATCAATGGCTGTACGATCTGGTGAACATGGCGAAGAAAAAGCTGTAGAACATCATGCCTATGTACTTCACCAGGATGGCTTGGACGAAGGTCCACCAGGCGGTGACCAGCGCATTGTGGTATGTCAGCATGGCCCAACCCCGGACGCTGATCCCCTTTTCACCTTCCCGGCGATAGACAAGGAAAGAGAAGAGCGGATCGGTCTGATCCAAGAGGAGAGCGAACACAAAGAAGCTGGCGATCGATCTGCCTATGGCTTCAGCCCATCGGTCGACCGGGACCAATCTCCTCATCCAGACCGTGTAGGAGTCGCCCCATTCTCGGGCCTTCGAAAGGCATCCTTGCCGCAATACGGCGATGCCCAGCAGATCTCCTTCGAAGCGGTCCTGGAAAGCGATGAGCGGCAGAGCGATGCCCAGATTGACGGCGAAGAGGGCCAGGAAAGCGCCTGGCACTCCCGATTTCTGGAGCATGTAAGCAAGGCCCCAGACATAGATCGGCCTGGTCACTATCTTCTCTATGACCACGCAGCTTAGCGAGCGCAGCCACGTTTTGAACCTTTTCAGTCAGTCCTTTCTAGGCCGATATTTCCGGTATCGGTCCGGGAGCAAGGATACCACGCTCTTCGGATTCTACCAACCGTCCGTCTTCGGAGAGCCTTAGATCGGCTTGCGCGGCCGAGCGGTCCTTGGCCGCCTTCATGAAGGCTGTGAACAGAGGATGCGGCGAGAGCGGCCTGGCCAGGAATTCCGGATGGAACTGCGTGCCCAGGAAGAACGGGTGCTCGTGCGGCGCCCCGGTTCCCGGCTTCGGCAATTCGGCGATCTCCATGAGCTGGCCGTCAGGCGAGCGGCCCGAGAATACCAAGCCCGCAGCTTCGAGCCTCTTTATGTACTTTGGATTGACCTCATAGCGATGGCGGTGCCGCTCTTTTATGGATGTCTTGCCATATGCTTCCGCGGCGACAGTGCCCTTCGAGAGCTTTGACGGGTAGAGCCCCAGCCTCATCGAGCCGCCGTAGTTCCCTTCGGCTATCTTCTTCTTCTGGTCCGGCATGATGTCGATGACCAAGTCCTTGGCGCGCGGATCCACCTCGGCCGTATGGGCGTCCTCGAGCCCGAGCACATTCCTGGCGAATTCGATGGTCATGAGCTGCATGCCGTAGCACAGGCCGAAGTAAGGGATGCCGCTCTCGCGGGCATAGCGGATGACGTTGAGCTTCCCTTCTATGCCAGACTCGCCAAAACCGCCCGGCACGATGATGCCGTCGAGCTTATCCAGGACCGAATAGTCCGGATCGCCCTTCTCGAAGTCGCGCGAATTGACCGTATGGATGATCGGCTTCACGCCATTGGCGCAGCCGGAGAATTTTATGGCTTCGATGACCGATATATAAGCGTCAGAAAGGACGAAATCGCCTGTATTGAAATACTTGCCGACTATGGCGATGTTGACGGCGTTCTTCGTGTGGTTCTTTATGTTGCGCGCCATCTTCGCCCAGGCCATGAACGATTCGTCCGGCTGGCGCTCAGGCAGGCCGAGCGTCTCGAGTATGATCTCGCCGAGGCGGTCATGCTTGAAGTTGACCGGCACATCGTAGACGCTCTTGATGTCGGGGGCCGAGATGACGTGGCGCGGATCGATGTTGCAGGTGAAGGCGATCTTCTCTTTCCTCTTGTGGTCGATCGGCAGTGGCCCGCGGGCGATGATCATGTCCGCATGGATGCCGTAGCCGTTCAACTGCTTGACTGCATTCTGGGTCGGCTTCGACTTCATCTCGCCGATCGTGCCTGGTACGGGCAGATATGAGACGAGGATGAACATGACGTCATGCGGGTGGCGGATCTTGATCACGCGCGCCGCTTCGTAGAACATGACGTTCTGATAGTCGCCTATGGTCCCGCCAATCTCGACGACCGTGATATCGGATCTGTTGGCTTTGACGCTCTGCTCGATGCGCTCGACGATCTCTTCCCGGACATGGTCGGCATCGACGAATTTCCCGCCGTACTGGAGAGACCGCTCCTTGTCTATGACCGTCTTGTATACCATGCCGCTCGTCATATAGTCGGCATTGGTCAGATCGCGGCCAAGGAATCGCTCGTAATTGCCCATATCCTGGTCGGTCTCGAGGCCGCTGTTCAAGACGAAGACCTCGCCGTGCTCGGTCGGATTCATCGTGCCGGCGTCGACGTTCAGATACGGGTCGACTTTGACGAGGTTGACTTTGAAGCCTTTGGCGGAAAGGAGCATGCCTATCGATGACGTGGCGATGCCCTTGCCTACGCCGGACATCACGCCGCCGATGACGAAGATAAATTTGTGCTTCAGCTTGGGCTTTGGTTTGAGTCTAGGCCTGGGCTTGGAGATGGATCTCTTCTTGGCGATAGGCCTTTTCTTCATGGAAAGAGTATATAATAACCAATCACCAAGATACAATGACCAAACAAATTACAATATACAATGACCGGACAGCCAAAGTATGAGATTTGATCTCGAACAAAGAACGACTGAATATGCTAAACGGGTCATCCGTCTTTGTTCCGCCTTGCCAAAAAATTCTGTGAATTCTAGGCTTTCAGCTCAAGCAGTCGGATCTGCCGGTTCAGTCGGCGCCAATTATAGAGAGGCAAATGATGCTTTGAGCAAGAAGGACTTCATTTTTCGACTGAAAATCTCGAGAAAAGAAGCCAAAGAAAGCATCCACTGGCTTGAACTCATAGCCGAAGCGAATAGACCATTCGAAAAGCGCATGGTTGATCTCCTAAAAGAAGGAGTTGAGATCCGAAATATCTTGTCAGCCATCATAATCAAATCCCGATAACCGCTCGAGCAGTAGCCATTGTTTGGTTATTGTATCTTGGTTATTGGTTATTGGTTATTAGACCTTGAGATACCTCCTCGCGGCTATATAGCTCGACACCCCTCCGAGAACCACGCCCGCTCCGACTATTATCACGAATATCTCCGCGAAATTGGCTCTGAAGTAATCCGATAGCACGTTGACGAGAAGGCCGAAGTCAGCCGCCACCTGGACTCCCGCGAGCCTCAGGAGCAGAGTGTCGCTCCAGTAGGCGAATGCCGCCATGAGGACCAGCGTTATGGCTGCCGAGACGAGGCCGTACATTATCCCCGAGACGACGAGCGGCCCTCTGACGTAGATATTGCTCGCCCCCACCAGCTTCATGACCGCGATCTCATCCTTGGCCGTGAATATGATCAGCCTTATCGTGTTCCAGACGACGATGACCGCCACGATGACGAGCAGCAGAGCGATGACCGTTCCGGCCTGCTCGACAGTCGGTATGATGCGGCTCAATCTGTCGATGATGAGCTTGTTCTCCTGGTAGTTGACCTTCTCGATGATCGGCGTGCCGCTCGCGTCCGTCGGATTCTTGTTGGTGAGATAGGCGGCGATGTCTCCGTACCTGCCGGGATCTTTGGCCTTTATATTGATGGATGCGGGGAATGGATTGTCCCCGACTTCCTGGAGGCCTTGCATGATGAGCGCGTTGTCCTGCCATCTGGCCGTGAATGCAGCCAGGGCGTCATCGCGCGATACGTACGTCGTCGAAGCCACTTCAGGCAGAGAATTCAGGTCGGACTGCAACGCGAGGATATCGCTTTCCGGAGCGCTGAGCGTGAAATAGACATTGATGTCGACTTTGTCTTTGACGTCCGCGAGGAGCGTGCGGCCGAAGGCGCTCGTGAATATGATCGCCCCGAATGAGCACAGGGACAGGGTTATGACCACTATAGCCGCGAATGACAGGAAGCCATTCCGCCAGAAATTGACGAAACCTGTCCGAGTTATGCGCTTCAATGTGGTGAATACCATAGTAAGTAGTATATCAGGTCACAGGTTACAAGTAGCAGGTGACACTTATGACTTTCGACTTTATGGACTTTATAGACTTTATGGACTTTCGACTTTCGACTTTCGACTAAAGTATATATCTCCCCGACCTATCGTCTTTGACTATCTTGCCTCGCTCCATCGTGATGACGCGGCCGCCGATGGTGTCGACCACGCCTTTGTTGTGGGTCGTGAGGAGGACTGTCCGGCCGAGCTCGTTTATCTTCTGGAGTATGCGGATGATCTCGTAAGTGTTGACCGGGTCGAGGTTGCCCGTCGGCTCGTCGGCGATGATGATGTCAGGCTGCGTGACGATGGCCCGAGCTATGGCCACGCGCTGGCGCTCCCCGCCCGACAGCTCGCGAGGGAAATTCCAGATCTTATGGCCGAGATCGACGAGCTCGAGGACATGCGGCACGTCTGACGCGACTTCGGCGTCGTTGCGGCCGATGGCTTCCATGGCGAAAGCGATGTTCTCATAGACGGTCTTCGTCGGTATGAGTCGGTAGTCCTGGAATACCATGCCGATGCGCCGGCGCAGTTTGCTCATCTCCTTCTTGGAGAGCTTGTGGATGTTCGTCGACTCGAAGAAGACAGCCCCGTCGGTAGGCCATTCCTCGGCTATGAGCATCTTCATGAGCGTCGTCTTCCCTGCCCCAGAATGCCCGACTATGGTCACGAATTCCTTGGGCTCTATGCCGAAGCTGACGTCATCCAGAGCCACGGTCTTGTCCGGATAGACTTTGCTGACCTTGTCGTAGTAGATCATTGGATTCGATTATAACCCGAACGCGCCGCGAATCAAACAAATAAAAAAGGCGCCTAGCCATATCTGATCTTGAGGTGCCTCCTGAATTTCTTCTGCATATATCGGGACCAAGTGCCGAAATCCCCTTTTGGCCAGATCGGGTCTGGCGGTTTGGCTTCTGAAGGGGGCTTCGGCTGCGCTTCTGCGGCCGGTTTTTTCATCTAGCTCAAAGGTTACACCTCTGGACGGGCGTTTACAAGCCGCTTTCTGCCTCGATGAATCCGTCCAGGTCCCCTTCCAGGACTTTATCGACGGAGCTGGTCTCATAGTCGGTCCTGTGATCTTTGACCATCTTATATGGATGGAGGACATAAGAACGGATCTGATTCCCCCATTCGATCGATGTCGTCGACGATATCTGCATGCCCTTCTCCTTGGCGATGCGCTCGTCTTCCATGCGCTTCCAGAGCTTGCCGCGCAGGATCTCCATGGCTTTTTCGCGGTTCTGCGCTTGCGATCTCTCGCTCGTCACGTGAATAGATATGCCTGTCGGCTTATGGAGCAAGCGGACAGCCGTCTCGCGCTTGTTCACATTCTGGCCGCCAGGGCCGCCGGACTTGGCGATCGAGACTTCGATGTCGGAATCGGCTAAAGGCAGCTCCCTCTCGGAGGTCTTCTCGAACTTGGGGATGACTTCGACGAGCGAGAATGAGGTCTGGCGCTTCTGATTGGCGTTGAACGGCGAGATGCGCACGAGCCTGTGCACGCCGGATTCGTTCTTCAGCGTGCCGTAGGCGCTTTTGCCGGAGATCTCGACAGTGATGTTCCTGTAACCGCCATGGTCGTTCTCGTTCTGGTGGACGATAGACCAGCCCCAGCCTTTGGCCTCGCAATATTTGCGGTACATGCGGACGAGCATGGCCGAGAAGTCTTCGGCATCGTCGCCGCCCGCCCCAGAGAGGATGGAGAGGATGGCGTCTCCCTTGTCGTATTTCCCGACGCCGGCGAGCTCGGACTTGAGGTTCTGCAGCTCGCGGATAGCTGATTGAGCCTTCTCTTTGTTGGACCAGAAGTCAGGCGCGGCCATGGCGCTCTCGAGCTCGGCGATCTTCTGTTCTATGGCTTCTTTGTCTTTCATTCTTGTGAGCCACCTCCCGGGCTTGAACCGGGGACCCCATCTTTACGAAAGATGTGCTCTACCAACTGAGCTAAGGTGGCGGCTGCGGCGTCCGCGCGCGATCGGGCCTATTGCAGGCGCCGATCATGCTGTCCGCATGGAGCCGATGACCAGGATCGAACTGGTGACCTTTCCCTTACCATGGGAATGCTCTACCAACTGAGCTACATCGGCGGCTGAATGTGGAGTCATGGCATCATAGTATAAAAATGGGCGGTTTTCAATTTTTGGCAGGTGGCAGGTGGCAGGTAGAGGTGTACTCTCCAAGTGATTTTTTGCAATTGAGAAAATATTGCCAAACGGCGGCTCAACTTCGTCCGAAAATTCGGAAATTTTCTCATTTGCAAAAAATTCATATTTCGGAACCCACATGGCATGACAGGCAGGATTGGCATGACAGGCAGGATTGGCAGGACAGGCGGTCGGGCTGGATTATCGGATAGGCGATAGGCGGGATTGGCGGGTGAGCTGGATTATCGGATTGGCCGGATAGACCTTCCCTCTTTGTTCTCTCGAGAGTAGAATTATCCCGCCATGAGCCCTTTCCTTTCATCTGGCCGGCCGAGAAAAAGCGCGGATCAGAGGATATCCAAGCCCTTCGCCCGCTACTACGAACCATATGACGAGATAGTCGATGGCGATCCAGAACTAGACGACAGCAGGTACGAGCTCTGGAGCAGGCAGATAAAGGCCACGCTCCCCCGCATCAAGCTCCTCAAATTCATGGACGAGGACAAGGATCCGCCGCCGAACGGATACTCTATAAAAGAATTGCGCAAAGCCCTCGATCTGCCCTTTGCGACCCTATATCGCACAGCAGAGAAGCTCGCTGAAAATGGGATCTTGTCGCGTATAGAAAAGGCTGGCCATCCCAGGACTCTGTACTTCCTGACGAAAAACCTCCTGACGAAAACGAAGCGCTCTCTGCGCGGTCAACGGGGCTCGAACCCGCAACCTCTCCCGTGACAGGGGAGTGCTCTAGCCAATTGAGCTATGACCGCATACGTGAGCCACGGCTGATCGTGCGCTCATCACGCGCCAACTAATCTATCAGAAAACGGCCGAAAAACAAAGTGTGCCGGCGGGAGGACTTGCACCTCCGACCTAGGGCTTATGAGTCCCTCGCTCTAACTACCTGAGCTACACCGGCGTAAAGACCAGGATATCCGAAAACTTGGCTGTGCGCAAACGTCCCTTGCATTGAGGGCTGGCATATGGCACACTGGCTGCAACGTCATTTAGGCCGTAACGATCGCTATGCCGGCCTTCATATCGCGGGGTAGGGTAACGGTAACCCGTCAGGCTCATAACCTGAAAATTGCCGGTTCGATTCCGGCCCCCGCAACACGTATCCGATACTGAGCGCCCGGCTATGCCTTAAGAGCCTTGAGCAGCTTCGCATGGAGCTTGGGGTTGGCCGCCAGCATGACCTTGTCCTTGAGCGTCCATTCTCGGCCATCATCTGTCGTCACCTTGCATCCAGACTCCGCCAGGAGGAGCGACGGCGCCGCATAATCCCAGACTTGCGCTCCGTATGAGAGCATCCAGTCCCTCTTCCCCGCCGACACATGCGCCGCGATCGTGCCGATGGCATAATACGCCACCGAATATATCTTCTCCTGGGGCGAGGCCGCTAGGAGCTTCTTCAGGACTTCGACGTTCCTCTGCCTGTAAGAGACATTGAATCCGCCTACCGAAGCGTGCAGCTCCGTCGCCTCCGAACAATGGGCGCGTTCCCCGTTCAGATAGGCGCCCTTGCCCTTCTCGGCCATATATAAGTCGTCATGGACAGGGTCGTAGATCGCCGCGAGCTCGACTATGCCTTTCCTGGCGCGCGCGATCATGACCGAATACATGGGTATGCCCTTGGAGAAATTGAGCGTGCCGTCCAAAGGATCGATGATCCATATGCGCTCAGCCTCGCTATTGTCCTCGCCCTTTTCCTCGGAGATGAAGCCGTCGTCGGGGAACTTCTTGCGTATCTCGCTCACGAGGTATTCGTTCGATTCCAAGTCGGCCTTGGTGACGACGTTGAGGTCATGGCCTTTGGTGTATTCGACTTTTGCTCTCTTGAAGTGCTTGAGCGTGATCGCGCCAGCCTCTCTGGCGATCTTCTCTAGGAACTCTGCTTCTTTTGACATAGGCTTATGATACATATATGAGCGGCAGCGGCGCAACTCTCCAGCCTGGCGACAGCCTCGCAAGCCTCACCAGAAGAGCGCCACTAGGATCGGCGGGATGACTATCCAGACTTTGACGAGCACCCAGACCATGACGACGCCCAAAGGCCAGACGAGGGCCATCTCCTTCGGTATCTGCGCCAGAGCGTTCTTCTTCCCTTTTTTTCCTTCGTCTTTTGCCATATAAAAAATGACGGGAACGGCCTGAGGCCATTCCCAGTGCGGCGCCTGGTCGGATGCTATGCCTTAGCGAACGGCTCCAGCTCGACGATGAAGGTCGACCCTTTCCCTTCTCCCGCTGATTCTGCCCTGATCGTGCCATGATGGGCCTCGATCATCTGCTTGGCCACGAAGAGCCCCAGCCCGGTACCCTTGATGTTGGTCTTATTGGCGTTCTGAGCGCGGCTGAATTTCTGGAAGAGCTTGGGCAGGACCTCCGGCGAGATGCCTATGCCGGTGTCTTTGACCGAGAATACGAACTTGTGCCGAGCGCGATCGAACGACAGCGAGGCTTGGATGGTCCCAGAAGGCGTGTATTTGAGGGAGTTGTCTATGAGGTTGGCGATGACTTGCTTGAGCTTGTCCTTGTCGGCGGTGACGCGCCAGTCGATCGGAGCGGCCGGCGTGCCGTTTCCGTTCGCCGCCGGCTGTTCGACCGAGAATGTGAAGGCTATGGGCATCTTGCTGATGTTTGGCTGGAGCTCGGCGATGACGTCTTCGATGAGCTGCTTTAGATCGATGGTGTCGAATGCGTACTTCATGGTCCCAAGCTCGATCCTCGTTATGTTGAGATAGTCATCAACGATATTGACCAGAGTGTTGGTCGAATCGAATATGCGCTGGACGCCCTCGCGCGCCTCTGGCGGGATCTCGCCCATGTCGCCCTCGAGGATGAGGGAGCCGTAGCCCTTCATGGCCGTCAATGGAGCCCTCAGCTGGTGCGTCGCGAACGATACGAACTCCGATTTCTGGCGGTCCAATTCCGTCAATCTATCGTTAGCAGACTGCAAGTCTCTCGCCAGCGCCTCGATCTTCTCGCGCTGGGTGATTTCATTACGCACACTCCTAATGAGAAAAATCCCGACCACGACTGTGAGAACAAAGAGGACTATGTTTATCAATCGATCTTGATCGGTTTCAGATATAAGCACCCTTACCAAAAGAAAAACCCATAAGCTTGCTGTAAACATCTCGGTAGTGATGACTTTGGAATTAAGCAGATGATGCTTATAGACCGCATAGAGTATCACCCAGACGACGACGATCGCCATGAATGGACCGACCCATACATGAGTATAATCATAAGGGGGCGAAACTAGATCGAAATACATCGCTATCAGATACGGAACGATAGTGCCGATGAATATGAACTTGAGCTGCGTACGAACAGAGCTATCTCTGCTTGAGAAATAAGATCGGAATAGGTTCGTGTATGCGATGATCAAAAAAGATATAAAATAAACGGCATAGGCGATGTAGTTTACAATCTCCACAACGGCTGACTTAATAGCAGCGCTGACTGAATATACGTTAACCAGGATCAGATGCGGATTCAATAATAATCCTATCGTGAGTATCGTTATCGGGACATATATAAGGACCTTCTTGTATGATGCTATGTCTTTCCTCTCAGGAAAGACATATGAAAAGTGGAGGAAGAACGCCGGAATCGCAGCTGCCATTATGTAATAGAATCTCGAATAATTAAGAGCGTCGGCCAGTGAATCAGTCGTTCGGAACATCAGGAGCCCGAAAGACCAGAGCCCTATCGCTAAAATGAACAAAGTAAAGATCTTATTGGAATCATTCTTTTCTCCACGGATTATAAAAAGGCTCAGACCGGCTGTTATGAGAGAGATTATGGCTAAAAAGATATCAATGATATCCATCGAATTATTTTCTCGTGGCCACAGCTACGACATGTATCTTCAGCGGCTCATAATACAAGTTCAGTTCGTCATCTTTAAACCCTGCTTTAAGCAATAGACGCCCAAGATCATCGGCGGATCGATATACCATCTCCCATCCGATGGCTCTCGTCATAAACCTCCTTTCCCTATTGTCGCAGATATTAGCAGTGATGAAAGTCCCTCCGGATTCAATTATGTTCCTTATTTTTTGGAAAATAGAAACCGCTTTCTCATCGTCGAAATAGTCCAACAGACCGACCATCTCTACGATATTAAATTTGCTGGTTTGACTATCGAGATATGAGCCAGCAGTTCCGTTGACCCATGTAAAATCATATCGGTCATCGGCGTACAAACTGCTTTCTCTGAGGAGTGCCTTACTATATTCAAGTGCCTGCGGATTTTTATCGAGGAACGTGACAGAAACATGATTCGCATCGGATAGTGATGAATTTTCTACTGATTCAACGATAGCACGAGCCGACCCGGAAGCTATGCTCAATATTTTCACATCTTTCACCTGTCCGAATATGCGCCTTATAGAACCTGATAGCTCCCGTTCGACCAGACGTAATCTGTTTCTGACCGCCTTAGAGTTATTGGTATCGAACCATACTGCATGTAGAATTTTCTGAAGCACGCTAACAGTGTGGCTCTTATGGCCTTTCTTATACAGGACTTCCAAAGCCTTATGAGTGGTCGCGTTTTCAACTACTTCACCGACCGATCTGTGGCTTTTTCCGATAAACTTTCTGGACCGGGACGGCAGGATATTCAAAGCAGGGATGAAAAAAAAGTTAAAAACTCGTCTATAAAGGCTATTCGTCTCGTATTTAAGAGACCGGTCGTTATCGACGACTATATCCATGGCTGTATGATATCATAATAATAACATGGAAATTACGATTTACTCTCTCCTCATTTGGCTTACAGCCATTCTTATCGGCTGTCTCTGTCTAGTGGTTTTCCTCGGCAGCAAAGACTCATCTTCCAGGGCTTTCGCTCACAGCATCTTGTGGGTGACAATATGAATAGCGTGTGTGGGCGTTTTGTTGCGTTTCAAGAGCGGATTCAAAAAAAAATCTTGCAACTAGTCTTTATATATGTTAATACAGACCATAGAAATTGAATCTTGACAACTATGAATTGGGACTTATGAAAACAATCACTCTTATCGCCTCACATACCGTCGACCATATCGATGATCGTGATCGAGGCTTACAGATAGAGCGATCCGGAGGACCTGCATATTACTGCGGAACCACTATTAGCTCCCTCGGCTATAGACCGGCAATCATCACCAAAAGAAAACCGGTAGATGTGTTCATCACGATTTCGGATCATAAAGAACACATCCGTATCGATCATATTCCGACAATCAGCCTTCCTAAAAGGCTTCCTTCTCACGACATCATACTCTCACCGATTCTTGGCGAGTTTGACCTATACGAGTTTCGTTCAAGAAGATGCACCGTCTTTCTGGATGCCCAAGGTTACATTCGGTCACCACGAGGTCGCAACGAGCTCGATTGGCAATGCGATCTACAAGACTTGGATCAAGTTGTCGCACTCAAAGTCAATCGGCGAGAGTTCCAACATGTCCACAAAAGCATTATCGATTTATTCAAAAATCGAATACTGCTTCTGACAAAAGGATCTGATGGTGTCGAGCTCTGGCATGATGGCCGCCGGATTAACATTCGCGGTCACGCAATAAGTTCTACCGACACGCTCGGTGCCGGAGACACATTCTTCGGCTCCTTCGTGGTCAAATTCCTGGAAACAAAAGATGCTGTTTGTGCCGCGAGATTCGCGGTATCGGCAGCGGAAAAATTACTCAAAAAGAAAGGAGGTGGTCAATGAAACCGGCCATCATATGTCTACCAATCACTATTCCCGCGGATGTAAAACCAGGCCTAGCCCTGACTCCATTTACGGTTTGGACAGTGTCAAAGCTTTTGGCTTTGTCATCCGTCTGTTCGATTAATCTGACCGGCATGAAATATGCCGGCATGGGATCAAACGAGGTCACGGGGCGGTTCACAACATTCAAAAAAATCATGGACCGTCTCGGGATGAGATTCGATTCCTATTGGCTAGATAACGAACAGTCGCATGTGAAATCCTTGCAAGGATACTGCGATGAACTCGCCAGCAGCCACTGCTTGAGATCAGAACATCTCGAGATACTTTCATGCGATTGTGGAGCAGTCGAAATCCTGAAAGATGCCGTCTCATCGAAATGGGCCACCGAAAGAAAGCTCATCAAAGATGTGGACGGCCAGTTACAGTGCAGATTATGCCATTCGATACTCAAGTCCGATGCCAGTCAGGTCTTAGTCTTGAACTCCGGGTTCAATGGAAATCCGATAACCGCATTTCCGACTTTCTACCAGAAGGAGGTCGATTCTTTGCAAGCCGAATACAATCAGCCTGTGCTTGTATCAAGAAAGAGAAAGCTGGGAAATAAAGTATGGCTGTTCGGCCGTGAGTGGACTCTTGACACTGATTTCTGTTGGTCATTCCTGTTCCGCTCGCTTCAAAAAGCGGGGTTTGATTCTGAAGTCGTTGTCATAAGCAACAGGTCCATAAAGCCTTTAGTCCTATCCTACGGCATCTCTAGAAAAACGGGTGCGAATATAAAACCAATCTCGGCCATCGTGACGCCGTTCGCTACAATAAAAGGCGGCTTGGCTTCGACGTCGCACCAAATCACCATACCCTCTTTAGTAGATAGGTATGGTGCAACGCCGGTGAGATTCCTGCTTGGAGATTGCCTTAAGTGGGAGCAGAAGGATTTGGTTGTTGACTCGAGCATAATCTTCTGGACCATGAAGGCGCTGGAAAAAGCAGCCGACTATACGGAGACTGCGGCTAAAGTAGTCTCTATTCGGGAAGCACTCTCTATGTCAGACGGTAATTCTATTGCTTCATTCATAACGGGCATGCGCAGGTCTGAAAAGGTCTCGCTCACGCCATACCAAAAACTTCTGCTAGGAAAGGATACGTGATGAATAAACGAAAGATAGCAAAGTTAAGTGCAAAAATCGTCTCGGCATTCGGTGCGTACAACATCGTCTGCATCTTATTCCATGGGTCGATTTTGTTCAATCCGCACATTCCTCCCCATGACGCCGATCTGGTGATCGTGCTCAAGAGACGGAATACGGAAGACTGTTCAAATCTACGCAAGATGGTCAGACAGGTGCGGCTTACTGAATTACCCGTTCACCTGCACCTGATCTACCTGGACGAGATACCGGAAAATGCCGATTTCTTCTCGATTCATACCTGTGGAGCGTTCTTCACCTGTCATCTGCGGCAGGCGGAGTCTCTCTACGGCGGAAACGTATTCGATAAGACCGTCGGACCTTCCGAGTACCAAATGCAACTGAGCCTTCTTCAAAAGGTTCAGCAATACACGTTCCAGATGCGGAACCTGGTGTTCATACTGGGTCGGCGTACTGAAAACGAGCTCTTATGGGCCAGAAAGAAATCCGTGGTCATGCTAAAAGATCTTCTCCTTTCAACAGGCATTTTGCTTCAGAAAGAAGAAGCGATCATTGCGAAGTCGCTTGAAGTATTCCATGACTTCAGCGGTGACGAAAGAGAGTTCCTGAAAGACTTACGGAAACCATGGATTAAGCCTGGTACAGAAAAACTGGAAAGGGTCTTCATGACACGATGCCTACAGGTTCACGAGCGTGCTTACGGCATCATGCGGAAGCGAATCAGCGAAAAACATCGCTGCCGATTCCTCGGCTAGTAATCACCCGTGTGGAAATTCAAAACCACACGGGATTTTTTATATTAATTTTGCAATCGCCTCCGCTGATTGATCTTCCAGATCACTGCCATGGCCGGCATTTTCAACACTGACAAATTCAGCATTTACTCCGCTAGCCCTGAGCTTCTTAACGAATTCATCCGTATCAGCATGATTTACGGTCGTATCTTTTTTGCCCTGAACAAAAACCAGCCTTTTATTTTTTAGATTGCCGAGATTTTTGTCAGGATTTATCGCTGATTCGCCGTTCATAAAATCCATCCAATCTTTCTTAGTTAAACCGCGGTATACATTGGCATAGCCTTTTGAAATAAGGTTGTACATATCATCATTTCCAGATGGCAACATGACAACCGATTCTTTTATCTTCTTTATATCGGCAACTGGGGCAAGCAATATAAAAGTTAAAGGATCTTTGATGTGAGTGCTTAATACTACTCCACCTCCAAAGCTGCTTCCCATAAAAACAATACTCCCTGCTGACCACTCTTTCTTCACGTCACGACGCAATTCGATACCATTGCCGCCTTTTACAAACGAATATGCCTCGTCGAGGCTTTTCAGACAATTTTCCATCGTGAATATGCCATCGCTTTCCCAAGTCCCAATGAATCTCATTTCAAAAAAAGTAAAACCATTCTCGGCGAAAAATTCGCCTAAGTTCCTTTTTCTCGGATGTCCAGGTAAGCCGGGCACATATAAAATGCTCTTACTGTTGCTTTTCTCAGGTAGATAGAGATCGTACACGATATTTTCGGATTTTAGACGATATATGAGCATATATTTATAAATATACCATAATTTCGAAAAATTGAGACTAAAAAGCCCTGATCGTTTACACGCTTGAGGGCTCAGCACGTCTATCTTGAATCACAAACGATGTGCAACGAATCCGATGATAAGTAACGATAACAGAATAATGGCGACTAGCCATTGCCTATTGCCGAATCTAGGCATGTTAATAGCGTATTTGCGATGTAAAACTGTTCTTTCATGTTCTTCTTCATCTTCAGGATGCGTATACATAAAGCTTCAGCCCTTTCTAAATAAAGAATAAGATAATTTACCCACAAAATCAATTGGCTTGTCGACTTAGACGTGCTAATGTATGATATTTTTTAGACATTCAAAAATGATAGAGGAGGAGTGGAGGCTAGACTGAGAAGCTTCCTTGAGCCAGCGACTGACAAGCAGGTATTTGTAATCGAGGACAGCACGACAAGGGAAATACTTGGCTTCTGCGGGTTATTTTCCATCAATCAGTCTAATCAATGTGCACAACTAAAGATACTGCCGACCAAACAAAAAATGACAGCGGTAGATCTCTACATTGATACATTGCGCACGGTCATAGATCACGCCTTCAATGACCTAGGTCTCGTACGGCTATTTGTTAACATTCCTGCTGACGATATCTTCATGACAAACCTTCTCGGTCTCTGTCATGCACAAAAACTTAAGACAGAATGCTCGTACAAAGGCTTAAGTCTGAGTGGAGACGGGTTTGAGTCATACATAATTTTAAAAGATCAAACATATTAACCATTCTCCCCTCTCAGTCCGTCTGTAGATGAATGCTCTCGTCGCGGCCGCGAGAGCTTTTTAGTTTGTCGCTATCCCAGATGAGCGATGTCGTTCCAGCTCGAGATCATCCATGTGCGGCCGAACTTGTCTTCGCTGTCGTATTGGAGGACCGATAACCCCGTATTATCCGTTCCGAGCCTGGACATGAATCGCGCGCATTCGCGGCCAGTCAACCCTTCCCCGAGCAGCACGTAAGATGCCAGGACTCGCAGGAAGATCCCGTGCGTCACGACCAAGATCGTCTTCTCTGACCGGCCAGCCAGATGCTCCAGGGCCTTCTTGGCCCGTTCTTTCAAATCCTCGAGATTCTCCTCGTCAGAATGCCTGAATCCTGGTACGTGGAAGTTGTCCCATACTGCGCGCCAGATCTTCTGGCCTTCTTCAGATTCGATGGCTTGACCGAAGGTGGCAGACGGCTTGCGGCGTTCAGAGAGCAGATCCGATGATCCTGACCTCAAGCCTATCGATGACGCTATGATCTCTCCAGTCTCTTTAGCCCGCTCGAGGGGGCTCGTTATGATGGCATCTAGAGACAGATTAGTGCACCTTTTGGCCAGAAACCCCGCTTGCGCGCGCCCATTCTCGCTCAAAGGGGACTCGTCGACGTTGCCCTTTTCGCTCAGATTGCCCTCGCTCTCTGCATGCCGGACGAGATAGATAGTCTTTTTCATTGCTGGACTCTCTTTAACGGCATATCAGCTTGAAGCAATTCAGTAGCTTTGCCGGAGCGGAATTTGCGGAAGACGGCCTCTTCGTCGAAGCTGCCGTAGACGTTGTCAGATTTCATCAGGAAGGCGTCTCGCTTTGAGGTCGGCACGAATCGGCGCGGTTTGTTCCATGGATCGCTGGAATCCGGACTGAAACCGATCAACGCGCGGCCAGAGGCGGCTACCACCTCGTCGCCCCAGCTGTTCCGGTAGAGGCCTTCATATCTTCTGAGGAGAGCTTTCTTGCCCGAATGGAGATCTCCTTCTCTCGCGAGATTCACCGCCGCTTCCATGATCGATGATCCGATCACGCTCGGCCTCGAACCGGCAGAATTCGTGTAGACCATAAAAGCCACGTCATTCTGTACATCGAGAAAAGTCCCAGTAGTGAACCCATGATATCCTCCGCCGTGGCCGATTATCTTCCTGTTCCCTTCATAATAGATATCTAGGCCCAAACCGTATTCATCATTGCCGTTCGTCCTGGCGTGAGCCCGCATCATCTCTTTTTTAGATTCCCTGCTCAAGATCCCGGATTTGCTGTCGAGAGACAGCGCAGATATGAACCTGGCCATGTCAGGGACATTCGAGATGAAACCTGTCGCAGAAGCGTAGGCGTTGGCAGAGAAATGCTTGAAAGCGATACGCTTCTGATCAGGCACTTCGTGGCCATAGCCAGTGGCGATCCCATTCATGCCTTTGGAATAGTCAGGATAGGTATGCTTCATTCCCAACGGCTTCAATATATTCTTAGCGATATACTCTGCGTAGCTCATTCCGGAAGCCTTTTCTATGACCAAGCCTAGCAGAGCAAAGCCGAAATTGGTGTACTTGAATCTCATCGAGTTCTCTATAGCTAGAGACTTCATTGAAAAGACCTCCTTCAGATCCTTCGGGAAATCGCCAGTCTCCCAGAACGGAGTGTCGCCGTCCCTGAAGACGCCAGCCGTATGAGAAAGAAGTTGCCTTATCGTGATGTTCGCAGCATCCGAGTGCTTCGATCTGCCCTTGAACCATGATATGTAAGAGGATACCCGGTCGTCTAATCTGAGCTTTCCCTTTTCTACAAGCTGGAGGATCGAGACGGCTGTGAACATCTTCGAGTGCGATGCGATATGGAACAGTGTATCGGGTTTCATCTTCGTCCTTCTTGAGACATCGGCGAAACCAAAGCTCCCAGAATAGATGAGCCTCCCTTTATAGACGATGCCTATAGATACGCCGGGGATGAAGTCGTATCGGATCTTCCACGGTATCCAGAGGTCGATCACATGACCGATTTCCTTTATAGCTGATTCGATCTTCATGCTCTTGATGGTATCTTCTGATTGCAAATAAATCAAAATGGTTCCTAGCCCCTCAGCCCTATCTGCAGCTCGTAGAGCCGCCGATACTCGCCGCCAAGGATCTTGACGAGCTCGTCGTGACGGCCGCTCTCGATGATCCGCCCATCCTTGAGCACCAGGATCGTGTCGGCCTTCCTCACGGTCGAAAGCCGGTGGGCGATGATGAAGGTCGTCTTCCCTGCCATGAGCTCGTCTAACGATTGAGATATCGCATGCTCCGTCGAAGCATCCAGAGCCGACGTCGGCTCGTCGAGGATCAGGATGGCCGGATCGCGCAAGATCGCCCTGGCGATAGAGACGCGCTGCTTCTGGCCGACGGAGAGCTTGATGCCCCGCTCCCCCACCACCTGCTTCCATTTGTCCGGGAAGCGCTCGATGAAGCCGAGGGCGTCCGCTTTGCGCGCCGCTTCCCGCACCTCCTCGTCGGTCGCCTTGAAATTGCCGTAGCGGATGTTCGTCTCGATGGTGTCGTTGAAGAGGACCACTTCCTGGGGGACGACGGCGATGCGGGAGCGGAGCGCCCGGAGGTCCACCCGGCGGATGTCGTGCCCGTCGATCTCCACCGTCCCCTTGTCCGGGAAGTGATAGCCGGAGATCAGGTCCACCAAGGTGCTCTTGCCGACGCCCGACTCCCCTACCAGGGCCACCACTTCGCCCGGCGCCGCCCGGAAGCTCACCCCGTCGAGGACCGGCGCGCCCGCGTCATAGCCGAAGGAGACGCCGTCGAACGCCACGCCGCCCTCGATCGGGAAATCCTCCGCCCCGGCCGGCCGATACTGCTCGGGCGCCAGCCGGAGGATCTTCTCGGTCTCGTTGACGTTGATGATGCCGTTCTGGATGGTCTGCCAGTTGCGGGCGATGGTCACGAACGGGCCGAAGATCATGGCCGCGTACGCGTTGAAGGCGATGAGCTCGCCCAAGGTCATGGTCCCGGCGTGGATGTAGGCGGCGGACAGGACGAAGATGAGGACCTGGGTGACGAGGATGGTCAAGCGCTGGTACAGGCTCAAGTCGCCCCAGACCTTGGTGAGGCGCATCCAGAGCGGCAGGGCCCGCTTGGCGTTGGCGGCGATCTTCTCACGCTCGTGCTCTTCGGCCGTGGCTTGCTTGACCGCCAGGGCGTTGCCGACCGCCTCGTAGTTGTCGCCCCAGACGGAGGTCATCAGGACGTCGTAGTAGTCCTTTTGGTAGCCCGCCAGCGGCTTGACCTGCCTGACCATGACGAACACGTAGAGGACCAGGCCGGCGAGCAGGAGCGCCGCCAGCAGCGGCTTCATATAGAATGCGATGCCGAACGCGATCAGGATGGAAAGGATCTGCGGCGCCAGGTCGATGACGATCCTTCCGCTGATGGTCTCCAGCGACCCCGCCGCCGCGCCGATCTTGTTGCCGATCTCGCCCACTTTGTTCTTCTTGTGGAACGACATCGGCAAGAGGAGCAGGAAGCCGAAGCTGCTCGAGAGATAGTCGAGCCATATGGCATTGGAGAAATACTCGCTCATGAGGTTGATCCTCCAGTCCATGAAGTAGGTGACGAGCTGGATGGCCGTCCACAAGGCGAGGATGGCGACGTAGAGGGGCACGGCATATGAGAGGACGGCGACGACGGCCGGGCTGCTCAAAGCGTCGAAGAACGAGCCGGCCACGTACGGTATGAAGCCGTTGCCGATGGCGGAGAGCACGCCCATGGCGGACAGGAGGATGATCCGCCCGCGATACGCGCCGAGATAGCGCACCAAGACCGCGAAGCCCGTGTACAGGCCCTCTTTGGTCACTTTCTCCGGCTGCCCCGGCTTCTGCTCTGCGTCGGCGGTTGCCATATGGTAGCGGGATTGTAGCATACCGGGCCGAAGCCTGCGGCAGCGGGCGACAAAAAAGAGGAACCCGGAGGCTCCCCTTGCGATAGCGGACCATGTTCAGCCGATCGCCTCGGCGCAGAGGTCATAGCAGAGCTTGGCCCAGCCGACTATGCGCTCGATCGACGATGTAACGCCGAACATGCGGAATTCTATGGTCCCATGCCTGGATATCCTGATGAGGGTCCAGCATTTGCGAGGGTCCTTGTCGAATCCCTTCGCGCAGGCGGCTCTATAGAATTCGGGCCAATCGCGATACGGCGACGGATCGCATTCGGGCGCGACGATGCGATATATGTCCAATCGTTCGCCGAACGAACCGTTCCCCTTGGAGCACAGCCAGCCGCACTTCTCTACCGCTCGGTTATAGGCCTTGAGCGCGGTCTCATGGTCGGGCATGCCGACATGGATGTGCGTGCCGATGACGCGGCACGCCGCGAGCAGCACATCTCTCGGCATGGCCTTCACGATCTCCTGATATCTTCCCGAGGGATCGGGATAGACATCGAGCGGCATGTCTTCCGGGCCGACTTCGGCATGAAGCGGACTCGACCCAGCCTTGTCCATAGCCTCTCTTAACAGGCCCTCCGAGGCCCTGAGCTCGCCGGCGAGATGCGCGAGCACCGACGGCCCCACCCTTGATTCCACTTGGCAT
>JAGWWT010000020.1 GCA_018970245.1 Patescibacteria group bacterium | reverse complement strand
GGCCGGAGTTCAATATCTTCGCTCTAGCCGATGCTGTGGGCAGCCGCGATCCGGTCAAGTCCTGGATGATCTACCGCCAGGCTGTCGATGCTGGCCACGGATCAGAGGCGATCATCGGCACGCTCTTTTGGCAGGTGAAATCCATGGCTCTTGCGGCGAACGCGAAGTCCGCGTCTGAAGCCGGATTGAGCCCGTTCGTCTTCTCGAAGTCGAAGAAAAATTCAGGCAACTTTTCAAAAGAAGAGCTCGGCAGGCTGCTTTCGGATCTGATCGTCATGTACCACGAAGGCCATCGCGGGACCGTCGATCTGGAGCTGGCTGCAGAAAGGTGGCTTCTTTCCATAAAAAACGGCACCAGAATGGTGCCTGGTGCCTAGCGGACGCGAAGCTCTTCCAGCTGGCCTATGCCGCTGCCGAAAGGCTTGAGTATGCGATCCATGGTCTCTATTGTCTCAAATATCGAGTATTCTTTGGATCGGCCGGTGAGGTCGCGCCTTATCAAGTTGACGAGCTGGTCTATGGTCACGCTGTCTGCAGCCCGGAAGAGGGAGCCGCGAAGCCGCGGGTCGATGTCCAGGACGCCTGTCCTCCAAGACAGCTCCTCTCGGAGCACTCTGAGATCAAGTTCGAATCTGTGCATGGCCTTGCGCCGCGAACGGACGGCCAGGAAGACGAAGACGAAGGCGGGCAAGAAGCTCGCAAGGAGCTCGAGCGGATCTATATCAAGAGGGATCCCAAGCCGCTGGCGGCAGATGTCATAGATCCAGCCGAGGCTGGTCACGGACACCCACATGTAGGCAAGGAACATCAGGCACTTGTACCAGTATATCGAGCGGTCCAGTTCGCCCGGCCTGCCGGATGCCTGCTGCCAGCAATCTTTCAGCGTCAGTCCCGATGGGGAAGAGTCATCTTTCATTTTAAAAGCCCTTCATTCTTTCGGGCATGGTCATTAGCATCTTGCCAAAACGAAGGAGGCATAAGCCACCATCGAGGATCAGCAGTAGATATTGAGCAATAAGGATGTTCCATCCCGATGGCTCGCAGCGTTTCTATGCTGTCGTTGACCCATCGTTGATCGCAACGCTTATGGTCCTTCTCATTGAAGCATGCGAGAGCTTTCGCCTCGCCAAGAAACAAAGCGACGATATCGGAAGTGCAGCCTCCGTGATAGCAGGTGGAGACCAAAACGATATCCCGCTCGATAGTCGACATAGGGCTGACCATCCCCGAGCCTTCTGGCACGAACAATTGAAGACGATCAGTAATGCCAATCATCGCGCCATTTCTAATTTGGCCGCCGACCTGGATCTTGCTTTGGCCGTCCAGCGCGATCTTGGTAAGGACAGGTTTTTCACCGTCTCCGCCGATTTTTGCCTCATAGACCGATTTTGTCGATCCTGGTGTTACAGTGACAGCATAGAATTTTTCAAGCAACTTTGTGTTCATATTCCCCTTTCTTCTGAGAGACAGTCAATCATGAGGATCATATCGATGTCAAAGGATGTTAATAAATCCGATAAAAAATAAAAGGCACCGGATTTAGCTCGAATCGATATCAGAAGCTAGATTTATATTATTAGACTGCTATCATTTAGCCATGAAAAGCACGAATTGGTGGAAAGTCCTGTCTACTTTCAATCTTTCCTTTTCTGTACTGATCGGTCTGCTCAGTCTTTGGATCATCGGTTTGGAAAATAATTATGGCGGTCCTGCAAGTAGCGATCTTGTCGCCGATGCGATGCTCGCGATATCAATCATAGGCTTTATTTCATCTTTTTATACTAGAAAAGAGATATTGATCGCAAAGCGCATCGGTCTTGTGATCGCGGCGCTTTACGTGATCCTTATACTGATCGCGATTTCACGGTCGATTTCTTTTGCGATGCTTTGACCTCAAATACGGCTTATTGATGCCAAGAGATTGCAGTATAAGGTTGGCGATATGCCGAAGGCAGCATTTGAGGAGATAAAAGAAAAACTCAAGCAATTGCTCGCTTGAGTCTTCCGGTTTATACCCCTTTCGGGGAGGGCCGAAGCCGTTTGTAACCACAGACTACCACAATGGCTAAAAAATTAAAATGTTTGCGATGGGGTGGAGTAGTGGTACGCCCTATTGAACGACGATAGAACCGCAGTTCTCGACATTTCTGGCCTATCTCCATTTGGACTTGTTCACTCTTGGTAACACTGGCTTAAAAAAACGCCGTACCAAGAAGGTCGTGCGTCACACTCCTGAAAAAATTGGAAATCGTTTACCCTATGCAACGGCTGCGGTCTGGGCATGTTCAAGGAAACTATTCAGCGCTCTTTCGATCGTAGAAACGCAGGTTTCCTTGTCATCTTTCACACGGTGATGAAGACGGTGCCTGATCGGGCGCTCGGAGTATGGGTCCTCCGTTTCCCATTCTTCAGTCCAAGTGACTTGATTGATTTCTGTCCAGAGCTTGTCAGCCAGCTCTTTAAATGCTTCGTTTTTGATGGAGCTTGTATTCTTAGTTTCCATAAACCCTTTCGTCATTGGGTATTGTCTACCTTAAGACTACTGTTAACAAATTTGATTGTCAAAAAGTTTTGATTCCAATATGGGTACCGAAAAACAGTCCCAAAATATAAAAGATTCCTAGTGTGCGCCCAGCTGGATTCGAACCAGCGACCCTCTGCTTAAAAGGCAGGTGCTCTACCAGGCTGAGCTATGGGCGCAAACGAGCTCGAGTGCGCAATATGAGAAACGCGTACGAGCTCAAATACGATACGATTTTTATAGCGGCAAGTCAAACGCGAAGAATCCCGCTCCTGTGACGAGAAGGGAAAGAGACATGACGAGCAGGATCAGGTAATAGTTTACTCCATCGGTGAGCAGGGCGCGGTTCCTCGCTCGTCCGACAAGGCGCACCACAAGGTCGATCGCGGCGAACAGCGCAGCTATCTGCGTGAGGAAACCCGCTATGAGCATAAGGCCTGCGATGCCCTCGAGGATCCCGAGGGCTTTGGATTGGTTATTGGCGCTCTTCTCCTTCACCGCTCGGTAGGCCCAGAAAGCGAAGACTGCTCCCAGCGACAGGCGGATAAGGGTCGGGCCGAGACGTTCAAACGAGAGCAGATAGGGGAATGCCGAAAGCATGTTTGTTTATATTATTTTGTTTATATTATATAGTATGGCGACATTATAGCGCTTGTGCTATTTTCAGGCCATGCGCAAGGCCTCAAGAGACATACGTTTGCTTCTGGATGACATCAGGAGCGTCCACAACGCCGGTTCCATCTTCCGGACCGCCGAGTGCGCCGGCGTGTCGATGATCTACTGCTTTGGAACGACGCCGATGCCGCTGGACCGCTTCGGCCAGAAGCGGAAGGATTTCGCTAAGGTCTCGTTAGGAGCCGAGGACCTTGTCGGTTGGGAGCATGTCGCTGACTGGAAGCCCCTCATAAAAAGGCTCAAGAAGGAGGGATTCAAGATCATCGCCGTCGAGCAGTCGACGAAGTCTGTCGATCACCGCCGCTTGAGATCCGATAGCAAGATGCTCCTCATCCTAGGCAACGAAGTAGACGGCGTATCCAAGCCGCTTCTCGATTCGTCCGATTTGATCGCCGAGATCCCCATTCATGGCAAGAAAGAATCTCTGAACGTATCAGTCGCCGCTGGAGTTGCGTTGTTCTCGATCCAGTGATTTACTGTACAGCGTAGCGAAGCCGCGATTGCTAGTTCCGCGGCAGGCGCCCTAGCTCTTCGAGCCAAGGGATAAGCCTGCCGCTTTCTTCTTGCCCGATTCTATCAAAACCTGGTGACGGCTGCAGAAATGCGCGCTCCGGCCGCCGACCTTTATCCTCTCGATAACGCCGCCGCATCCCGGCTTCTTGCATCTCATTCCTGTCCGTCGGTAAGCCGCATGCATCTCTTGGAAGCGGCCCCTCTCGCCATCCACATTCCGGTAGTCCGACATCGAGTCGCCGCCGAAATCTATGCCGCGCGCCAAAGTCTTCCTGACCGCATCGTACAGCTTCTTCCTTTGGGGCTTGGCGATGTACCGGACGCGCTCGAGCGGATGTATCCCCGCGCGCCAAAGCGCTTCATCGCTGTAGATGTTGCCTATCCCCGCGATGACCGACTGGTCCAGGAGGACCTGCTTGATCTTGCCGTTCGGCTTCATGTCCAATCTGGCGTTGAAGCGCTCAAGAGAGAAGCCTTTTTCGAGAGGTTCCGGTCCGATCCCATCGAGATGGATGGACTCGTGGGCGAGCTCAGTATCGAGAACCGCCACTTTGGCGAATTTTCTCAGATCCGAGAGGGCCAGCTTCTTGCCATTGTCGAAGCCGATCATGAAGTGGACTCTCCGGTTATACGGATCCCTCAAGCCTTCCGGTTCGATAGGGACCCACGGATCTTTTTTGGCCGCAGCATCGAATCTGTATGAGCCATAGAGCAGGTGGCCGGTCATCTTCATGTGCACCAGAATGGTCGCGCCGCCGGAAAGATTGATCAGGATGTTCTTGGCGCGCCTCTCGACCGACACGACTCTGCGGCCCATGATCTCTTTTTTGAAGCGCCGGAAGTAAGACGGGTCTTTTATCGTCTCGGAACGCCGGAAATACCGGCTGTCGTAATCGGACCAAGCATCGACTATCTTCAAGCCGGCTATCCGGCGGCGAAGGCCGTTCACCGTGGTCTCGACTTCTGGGAGCTCGGGCATGAGCGCACTATAAGGTATAATCATGCCATGCGCCACTATCTCGTCGTTCTTTTGGCCTTCGCCGTCTTCCTCATCCCTTGGATGTCCGTCGTCCATCCGGACGGGTCGCGCGCCCTCCTTTCGTCCTTGGAGTCGGCAGGCGGCCAGTTCGCTTCAGTGGTATTCTCTCATGATCCCAAGACAGTGGGCGACATCGAGCTCGCCTACAAGTCGAGCATCGACCCTAGGCTCGCCGCCGCGGGCAGCCAGAAGAAGGTCCGCATATTGATCGTGCCCGGGCATGAACCGGACCAGGGCGGCGCGCAATTCCTGTCCCTGAAAGAGAGAGACATGACGGTAGAGTTGGGGCAGGACCTCCAGGCGCTCTTGGAGAATGACCCGCACTTCCAGGTATACATCACCCGCGATACCAAGAATTGGAATCCCATTTTCGAGTCATATTTCAGGGACCATTGGGAAGAGATAAAGTCCTGGGTCCAAGCCCACAAGGACGAGGTCATCAGCCTGGAGAGGCTCGGCCAATTCGTGCGCGTCGCGCCGTCCGTCCTGCACAACGATACGCCGTATGACGGCGCTATCAGGCTATACGGCATAGACAAATGGGTCGACGACAACGGTATAGATATAGTGATCCACATCCATTTCAATGATTATCCAGGGCATGCCCTCGGCGTGCCGGGAAGATATTCCGGTTTCGCCATATACGTGCCGCAGCGCGAGTTCGACAACAGCACGACCAGCAGGGCTCTGGCCGACTCGGTCTTCCAGGAATTGTCCAAGTATAACAAGGTCTCGGATCTCCCCGGCGAATCGAGCGGGGTGGTCCAGGATCAGGATCTCATAGCCGTAGGCGCTTATAATTCCGTGGACGCCGCCAGCATGCTCATCGAGTACGGCTACATATATGAGCCGCAGTTCATAAACGGAAAAGCTAGGCGGAGCGCCGCCCTGGAATCTCTTGCCGAGGAGACGTATCGCGGGATCCAGGATTTCTTCGCTTCAACGACGCCTCCAGCTCCTCTTTCGTCACTCTGAAGTCGCTCCAGGGCGTCTTTGTTCCGTGAGGGCCCATGATGAACGGGTCCGTGCCTTTGCCGGTGATGAGGACAGAATCGCCAGGCCGAGCGCGGCTGATGGCTTCGCGGATGGCTTCGCGCCTGTCCATTATGATGGCCGGCTTCTTGCGGGTCACGCCCTTGGCGACGTCCTCGACTATCTTCTTCGGGTCTTCATCGTAGGGATCTTCGTCCGTCAGGATGATATCCGCGCAATTCTCGTCAGCGATCCGTCCCATCTCTGCCCGTTTCCAGCTGTCCCGACCGCCGCCAGTGCCGCCAAGGACGCATATGTTCTTCGGTCCGCCGTCCGCGGGATCGCTCTTCTTGAATACTCCATAGAATTGCCGGAGCGAATCCGGCGTGTGCGCATAATCGACGACGACTTCGAAGCCTTGGCCGCGCTCTACTTTCTGGACGCGGCCTGGGATGTAGGAGAATTTCGATACGGCACTCACTATGGCATCATCGCCGATGCCGAGCGCCTTGGCCGCCGTAGCTGCCGCTAATATATTGTATAGATTGAATCTTCCGGAAAGGGAAGATGAAGCCGGTCGGCCATTCCAGGCGAATGACAGCCCTTCTTCTTTTATCTCATATGGCCCAGAATCTTCAAGGCTGAATCCGATCTTTTTCTCCGTCGGACCGGCTGCGGCAAGGAAGCGGCCGCTTTCAGGATCATCGGCATTGACGACGAGCAAGCGGCTATTCTTGCGCGACGCCGCCAACTGGCGGGCTATGTCGAGCTTTGAATCGAGGTAGTTCTCATAAGAGCCATGGGCTTCGATGTGCTCTGGCGAAAGATTGGTGAAGATGAGTCCGTCGAGCTCGATGAACTTGTGCCTGAATAGGAGAGCGCCCTGTGAGGTCATCTCTATGACAGCGTATTCGCAGCCGGCATTCACAGCGCGGCGCAGGAATCTTTGGAGGAAGCCGCGTCCCGGCATGCTCATCTTATATAGGTTCGGCTCTGACTCGCCGCCGATCTTGAAACGTATGGTGTTGGAGAGGGCTGTCTTGTGCCCGGCTTCTTCGAGGATCGCATTCAGGAGCTCGGTCGTCGAGCTCTTGCCCTTCGTGCCGGTCACGGCGATCACTTTGATGCGCCGAGAAGGGAAGCGGCAGACAACGGCTGCCGCGAAGGCTAGGAATAGATGGTATGTCCTTCGTAGGTATGGCATATCTGGAGCGATCTTGTCTCTATGAGAGCACCTTCAATGCGGCCTTGATCTTCTCGCTCGTGCTCGGTTCTTTTCCGTCGACGGTGCCGGCCGCAGCTTTCTTCAACGCTTCGCGGGCCTCGTCGGCGTCGTAGCCCAGGGCTTTCAAGGCCTCGATCGCGTCCATATCGCTCGACATCGCGGCACCGATCTGTCCGCCGGCTATGCCGTCGGCGCCCATGTCCAAGCCGCCGAGCTTGTCTTTGAGCTCCAGCACTATCTTTTCAGCCGTCTTCTTGCCGATCCCGGAGACTTTGACGAGGTGCGCCGTCGATCCGGTCCGGATGGCGGAGGCCAGCTGCTCGCTCGAGACCATGCCCATCACATTGAGCGCCGACTTGGGGCCGATCCCGGATATCCCGATCAATAGCTCGAATAGGTCCTTGTCCTTCTTGGCCGAGAAGCCGTAAATGTCCAAAGCATCTTCGCGCACGGCTAAATGGGTCCAGAACGCGGCCGGAGAGCCGGTTTTGAGCCCGTGCAGGGTGTCGTCGGTGAGGAATACCTTATATCCGACGCCGTTCACGTCCAGTATGGCGTATTTCGGATCGACGTGGGAAATAGTGCCCTTAATCGAAGCTATCATGGCCGCATCTTAGCATCTTTTAGCCGTTTTGTTTTGCATTTTTGGCGGGCGCCTCTCTTTTAGATTTGACAAGTTAATTCAATTGTTGTAAATATTAACATGAATTCGGCTCAGCCGACCGCTAATTGCGTGCGGCCTTTGACAGTTGAATAAAATAACAACACGAAAGGACAGTTATGAAGGGCAAGACCCTTAAACTCACGGGAGGGCTAGTGGCCCTCATAGCATCGGCATCTATCAGTTACGTATTCGCCCAGACAGCAACAAGCGTCTCGATGAAATCGAATCCAACACTTCCCCCATATATTCCGGTTGCCACTGGCAAGCCGGGTTTGGGGCGCATGATAGCACAGCAGGCGGACGCCCTCACGGCGATCCCTTCCGCGTCACAGGTCTTGGATGACATCATGGATGAAGTGAATAGCGGCAAAGTGCCGATTGAAATTTACCCTACGGGATATATCAGCAATCTCGTAGCTATGGGCGATCAGCCCATCCGCTCCGCCATGACATTAAGTGTGTCCGACTACGCCCTTAAACCGGGTGATAAAGCAAACATGAAATGGCTCGATGCCACATTCACTATGGGAAGTCCGACTTCGGAAGCCGAGCGCGACTCTGATGAGACGCAATACACGCCGATAATCAGCTACGGCTTCTACATCGGCAATTACGAAGTCACTCAGAATGAATATCGGCAGGTCATGGGGAGCAATCCGAGCTGGTTCCAATCGGCCAACGGATATACGGACGATCCAAATCGTCCCATAGAAAATGTGACGTATGCACAAGCGGCGGCATACTGTTCGGCTCTCACGTTGGCATCTTTGGCTAACGGCAGCATTCCGTCCGGCTGGGTATATCGCCTGCCGACGGAAGCGGAATGGGAGTACAGCTGCCGAGCAGGATCGAAAGCCAATATATTCGATCTTGAAGGTGCGCAAGTTAATCAGTCACCAGGCAGTGATTTTGAATTCACAGCCCCCGCCTTGATGACATGGAATAATACGTGGTATTACGATGTACGTGTTCACAACACCTCAGATAATGTTAACAGCGGAGGCAACCTCGCTATTTGGAGCGCGGGAGGATTCCCGTACATCGGCATAGACAATGGAGCCAATCACTCCATGTCGCATCCGATCGAAACTTGGAGCGGATCAGGAACCATCTACAACGGCGGAACAGCTGCCGGAACGGATTACCTTCTAGTCGTCGGCAGTGCTGGCGGACAGAATGGTAATATCACCATGGGTGATGGGGATTATCTCCGCATCAATACTGGAGATCCGGGATCTTTCAGTTTCGGCAATACCATCAGGGGTGGTATGGCCAACTTCGACGATCACTATGAGTATGATGCCGGTATTGGAACGATCAATGTGACGACGCCGATAATACCAGCCTTGGACATAACAGTCGCGGTTGGAAGCTACAACGAAAACGGCTTCGGCCTATACGACATGCATGGCAACGTCTCGGAATGGTGTCAGGATTGGTATGGAGCATATCCGAACGGTACAGTCGTTGACCCACAAGGGCCGACATCAGGATCACTTCGTGTTGTGCGTGGTGGAAGCTGGGCAGATCACGGAGTTTCGTTGAGGTCAGCGGCACGACTTGGAGTTAATCCTGGCACTGCAAGTTCTCATGTCGGATTCCGTATTGTTCTTGCCCCTAGTACGCCGGAATGGAAGATTGCGGTAGCAACACAGCCGTCCATAAAGACGTACGGGGTACCGCCGACAAAGACGAAGGATGGACTAGTCCTCATAACACATGGATGGACAAAGTATTTTCCTGATCAATCGTGGATAGATACAATGTCGAGTTCAATCTCAACAAGCCTTGCCAATGCAGGTATTAACGACTGGCAGGTCTATGGTTATTACTGGGAACCAAATAGTTCTACAGCTTCGGCAGATGGAGCACTCATCAATGCAGCCCAAGAAGGCATCAGTCTGGGCAATAGCATTGTCAATCAAGGATGGACGAAAGTACATCTTATCGCACATAGTGCCGGAGCGGAGGTGATCGAAGTTGCGACGGAGGTTATCAAGGGACGAGCACCGAGCACCATTGTTCAGTGTACTTTCCTCGATCCGTATGTTGGAACAGATTATGCCGGAAGGACAACATACGGAAACGGAGCAGACTGGTCTGATCGCTACGCATCCAGCCACGATATTGATGCGCTAGAAGGGATATTTACCGATGTTCCTTTGTACTCATCATATAACGTGGATATTACCGCTCTTGATCCAAGCCTAGGTAACTCCGGGCTATTCACGGGATTAAGTGGATATGCAGTCTGTTCTGTAGCTGGTGCGTCTCATGGATGGGCACATGACTTCTATGAGAACACGATCACTGGTAATAATGTGACATCGGACTATGCCGGTTTCGGATTCCCGTTAAGCATAGAAGCCGGTGGCTGGCCGAATGCGCCAACGACATATCCTGTCGGTAACGTGAATTCGGTCAAGGTTCTCGGAACTCAACCACAGTCTTGTAGTCTTCTCGGAGCCATAGCGGCTACGGCTGGCATTTCAATTGACTTCACAGCATCGCCGAAAGCGGCGCAAAGCACGAGCGGTACGATCACCACAAGTGGAGGCACGCTCACGCTTATCACCGGCTCACCGGCGTGGTTGAGCATCATTCCTACCAATACTGATCCGGCCAACCTGCTTTCCTTCGACGCCAACTTCACAAGCACTGGCACGGGAGCAGCGGGATTGCTGTCGGTATTATGGGATTCAAGCACTATTGGTACCTTGGACGAGAGGGCAATCGGGCAAGGTGTGGCGCATTACACGCTACATTTCCCTGTCACCGAAGCTAACAGCACGCACGTGCTTAGCTTTCGGCTTGATCCATTCACGAATGTGCAGTCAACGATCGTAATAACGAACGCTGTTTTGAGCCAGCAGGGCGTGACACAGCCGTTCTCGCTATCGGCAACGACAAACAGGATTAACGGCGCGATAGTGTGGCAACTCACAGGTCAGGCGGGATTCGATTACGGCCTTCAAGCCTCAACGAATCTTGTCAGTACCAACTGGACGCAGATAGCTGTCCTGGAAAACACTAACGGCATGGTCAGCTTCTACGATCAGACCTCAACCAACTACCCGACGAGATTTTATCGGGCAGTCGCGCCATATTAGTTCCTTACAGTTTAGTAACTCATAGAGCTCGCTTCGGCGGGCTCTTTTTAATGCGGTAAACTTTTTACAAAGATAACATTCATTACTACCACAAGCAATGTACATATTACTATCGTCACCACTAAGGCACGGCTAACTTTTTGGTCTGGCAACCTGATTACAGGTTTTTGTTTTCTCACAAATTTGATATAGAGATACTGAACAATGTAAATAGCTACGAGCCAAGAAATAAATACCAAAACTGGGCCTAAAAATTCGTAAAGAATTCCAACCCCAAGACCATCGTTTCCAGATACGCGACCAAGTATATATTCGGAGAATGCAGGAATCCAATATAAATTACTGAGTTCACTAATAATCGTAGTACCAGGAACTATCGCATAAGTAAATGCCATCAGGGCACTAATTATAAATGTGAGGCTTACATTAATTTTTTTCATATTTTCATAATTGGTCACTCAATTATATTGTTAATGACGCTTGACATTCTATCACCCCGCTCATTTAAGAATCCGGTTATCCATGCTCACCCTGTGATTGATCTAAAAAAATATTGTAGATTGTTTACAAAAATAATGTTTATTACTATCACAAACAGTGTTGATATTACCATCATAATTATAGAAGTGCGACTAATTTTTTAGTCTAGTGTTTTGATTACTGGCATTTGTTTAACGCTAAACTTGATGACCATCTCATCTAAAGCACCAAGCGCCTTTTGCATTTTTGGCGGCCGTATGTTAGATTCAGCCCACATACATTCATGGCAATCACTTCTTCAGCCAAGAAAGCCATCCGAGCCGCAAAGAACAAGCGGCTCTTCAATCTGCGGCGCAAGGCCGCTATGGATCGCGAGCTCAAGCAGTTCCGCAAGCTCATCGCCGCCAAAGACAAGGCCGGCGCCGCCAAGCTCATCCCTTCTCTCTACCAGGCTTTGGATAAGGCGGTGAAGACCGACTTTCTCAAGCCCAACGCTTCTGCCAGGCTCAAATCCCGCGCCATGGCAGCGTTGAAGAAGTTAGGATAAAGTATTAGGTATTTCATACTTAATACTTATCTCCCCTCGTCGTTTAATGGATAGGACACAAGATTGCGGATCTTGTAATCGAGGTTCGATTCCTCGCGAGGGGACAGAAGAGCAGAGAGCAGAGATTAGAGACTAGAGATTAGAGAATAAGAAAGAGCCGTGTAATTTACCCGCATTACAGGCGTCTTTAACATTGCATAATGGCCTACTCTCGCCCGAACAGAAATATCGTTTATGCCAATCATTCCACGCGCATTGAAGGCTGCGGCGGCGGAGCATCTTTCCCGCCGGCAGGTGACTGTGAGACAAGCAGTCGCATTCGGGCTGTACGTGACGCTCGCTTATTCTCTGATCAGTGAGTTCTATTTCTATCTCAGCACGCGCCTGATGTTCGCGATCGCATTCGTCGGGCTCATAGCTGGCGCGGACATCCTTGTCCGGCTTTTCAGCGCCGGAGCCGGCGCAGGCGAGGACGCAGGCCTCGGCTTCAGGATCAGGATCCCCGCCGCCGTCTTCAGAATCCCAACCGCTCTAAGAGATGCTTCAGCAACGGTTCGTGGTGCTCTGTCTCGGCTATATAGCGGAGGAGGACAGCGCGGACGTCTTCCGGGTCGACTTCGTCTATGAAGATGACGATGTAAGGCATGAAGAGCCGGCGGGACTTGAGGATGATCTTCGGCGGCAGCCCTTGATGGGGTATCCAGAAAGAATCGAGCTCGAGGAATGAATACAGGCGGTCATGTATTATGATCCCGCGGTCGTTTATCTCATGATAGATGTTCCGAGGAGGCCGCGCTGCATGCAGAACCAATGCCACGGCGGCGACCAGGATGAATATGCTGGTGATGATGTCTCCGAATATGAAAGAGACGACGGCCAGAGCGAGAGTGACGATGCCGACTGCCCAATACCAATCGGGGCTTTTTTCGGTGTACAAGTGCTCGGGGGCGCTCCATGCGATCAGAGCTTCAGTAGCCATGCCAGTATTATATCATGAGCGCATCGCCTATCATGAGCGCATCCCGCGAGAGCGTCTAGCGCCAGCTCCCGAGCCACATGCGCGCTTCGAGGCCGGCCGTCGAGAGAGGGGTGCCGTAGGTGAGCGGGGCGAAGAAGACGAAGAGCGCCAGGGCGACGAGAAGGAATGCGGCGACAGCTTTCGGCCTGACGGCCGGCTTCAGGTATTCGAACATCAATCCGATGGCCATGATGGAGAAGACGAGCGCCGCCTCATAATGATAGAGGAACATGATCCTGCCGATCAGCATGAATGGCAGGAAGTCGGCCAGGAATCCGAGCAGGATGACGAAAATGGCGAAGCGCCTGGCCGGCGGGACTGCAGACATCTTCTCTTTCGAAAACAAGGAGAGGGCATAGAAGAGGAGGGTCAGGATGGCAGCCGTTCCTGACCAGTAGATGAGCGGATTGCCGAGCAGATAGATGTATTCGTTCGTGGAAGAGCCGGGCACGGAACCGGGGGTCGATGTGCCTTGCCAGTAGAATATCGGCCGGATCTCTAGCGGCCAGGTGTACCACATGCTTGAATATTCGTGCGGGGTCGTGAGGGTCTCGTCGGCGCGGTACATATCGACGTTGAGCTCGATCGTCTTCTCCAGCAGGCCTAAAGGCTTGAATTGCTTCTGGCCGAAATAGGGGCTGCCTTCCAGGCTGGCTTGGAATTGCGGCGACATGAAGCCGTCGCCCGGTCCGGAGTATGGCAGCAGATCGAAATGCGCCGCGAAGAGGCCGATATAGACCGCCAGGGCCGCGAGGAGATAGACCATGCCGAAAGCGAAGCCTCGCCCCAGATCATTCCAATGCCGCCGCGGGTCGGCGGACCATAGGCGATAGAGCTCCATGCATACGACCAGGAATGGGAATGCCAAGCCGGTCCATTTGATCGAGACCGGCAGTGCCGATACGACGACAGAAAGCATGAGAACTAGGCGCGACCAGCCTCCTCGCCCATCGGCCGCTAAGCGCCTCCATTCGAGGTATAGCCAGATGCCGAGCATCCCCAAGAAGATCATGATCACGTCGTAAAGGATGAAGCGCGACTGGACGACCAGAGAATTCTCGAGACAGATGAGGCCTGCCGCCAGGACCGACGAAGCCTTGGAGATCTCCAGCCGGCGCATGATGAAATATACGACCACGGGCAAAAGCGTGCCGGCGGCCATGGGCACGAGGCGCAGGAGGATGGCCGACCAGGGCAGGGGATCGCCGATCTGAGACCAGTTGATGACGGCGTGCGATGCGCCCGTAAGCGTCCCGAGCCAGGCCTCGATGAACTTGCCCAGGGGAGGGTGGACGTCGAAGAAATATGTCCCGTGCCAGTAATTGGTCATGAAGTCGCCGGCATGGACCTCGTCGAAGACGACCGAAGCGGGGTGCCCGAAAGAGATGAAATGGATGACGGCGCTCGCGGCTAGGATGATTAGGGGGATCATACGCGGAGGTTTTAGTATATAATGGCGCTCATGTGGAAGAAAGCGGCCATCGCAGCAGCTATCACGAGCACAGTCATCATCTCGCTCGGTCTATCAGCGGGCAATCAAGGCGACATCGCCTGGTATCAGTTCGCCATACACCAATGGGCCGCGGGCGCGCTGCCGTACATCGGCCACATGGTCGAATATCCGCCGTACGCCCTGATCATCTTCGGGCTTCCGTGGCTCATCGACGACTCCCGATATCTCCTGATCTTCCTCGTCATGGCCTTCATCATAGATATCGCTATCAAAGCGATCCTTTTCCGATTGGGCCAGAAGAAGCCGGAGGATAGCCGATCGTGGCTGCCGCTCCTCGCATACTCCATAGGCGCCGTCCTATGCTCATATGTATATCTCCAGCGCTTCGACCTCTGGCCGGCTTTGATCGGCCTCATCGCCGTCCTGCTCTTCATAGATAGGAAGCATCTCTCTTCCGGAGCGATGCTCTCTATCGCGGTCGGCGTCAAGCTGTATCCGATAGTGTTCGGTCTGCCGATGCTGGCCATAGCGATCCGGGAGAAGCAGTGGAAGAGGTTCGCGATCGGCATCATCGCGGGGGCTCTGCCGATACTCCTATTGAGCTTCGTCCTGCCGTGGTGGAGATTCGCGCTCGTCCAGGGATCGCGCGGCCTCCAGGCAGAGTCTATCTATGCCTCAGCTATCTGGCTGGCCCATCTCATATATGGCGTCCCGGCGTTCTGGATCCATACGACCGCTTGGTTCGAGGTCCAAGGGCCCATCGCCTCGGCGGTCGTGCCCTGGGCCCGCATCTTCTTCGGGGCTAGCATGATCGCGGCCACCGTCATCGCCACGAGGAGCGCCTGGCGCGCCTCCAGCCGCGGCGCCGTCGGCATAGGAAGGCTCTCGAGGATCTTGCTCATACCGCTCTTGGCCTTCGTGGCTTTCAACCTCGTCCTTTCTCCCCAGTATATGATATGGCTCATACCTATGGCCGCTCTGGCCGCCCTCGAAGGGAGCATCTGGCCTGTCGCCATGATCCTGTTGGCAGCCGCGCTCGTGCCCGCTTTCTATCCTTCGTACCAGTACTTCAGCGCGAACGGGCTTGACCTGCTCCAGACATGGGCGCTCTTCGCCAGGAACATGCTTTTGGCGGTTTCCTGCATCTGGCTAGCCGTCAGCGAATGGCGCGCCCGCGTCTCATGATGGCCGACCATGCCGAAGCCCACGCAAAAAGCCGCTGTCGTCATACCTACATATAATGAGGCCGGGAATATCGGGCGGCTCATAGACGCGCTCTGCGGGAACGTGTTCCCGTCGATCGAGGGGTGGGAGATGCATGCGGTCATAGTCGACGGCGATTCTCCGGATGGGACTGGCCGGATCGTCGAAGAAAGATCAGCGCTTTATCCGGGCAAGGTCCATCTCATAAAGGAGAAGGGGAAGAGCGGCATAGGCGCGGCATACCTTCAAGGCTTTTCTTTCGCCATGAATGAGCTGCGCGCCGATGCGGTCATCGAGTTCGATGCCGATTTCCAGCATCCGCCGGAGATGATACCGGTATTGCTCTCCAAGCTTGATGGAGGATTCGATTATGTGGCCGGTTCGCGGCGGATCGCCGGCGGATCCGAGCCGAAAGATCGCGATCTGGCTAGGGCATTCCTCACCAGGTTCGGAGGGTGGCTGGCCAGGGCGATCTTGTTCTGGCCGGGCAAGCATTTCTCGGCGGTCACGGATCCGACCACCGGCCTCAAAGCGACCAGGGTCGAAGGCGCGCTCGATAAGCTGGATCTGAGGCCGGAGCATCTATACAGCAAAGGGTTCGGCTACAAGGTCCAGCTTCTTAAGGAGACGCTGGAGGCGGGCGCGAGGTATGCGGAGGTCCCGCTCCGCTTCCAGAATCGGGCAGCGGGCGAGTCGAAGTTCGAGCCGGATACTACTTGGGAGGTCTTGTGGGCGTGCTTGAGGACGCGGATCAAAGAGCCGCAGGCGGGCCAAGTCTGATATACGTTCGCAAAATCAAAAGCCGAAATGTCCGCGGGCATCTTCTTGTTTGTTGTGTATGGCATGACTTTGATGTTAACCAACCAAAGTGGTGCCAAGGTACTGAACCTATACGTTTTCATTTACGGAAATCCATTTCCATGACAAAATCAACGGCTTGGTTGAGCCATGCGGTAGAAAAATTACAACACACGAGGGACCAGATCGACGTTTCGAATGAAGAGAGAATGAGAGTCTTTCCGCGGCAAGCCGCTTAGCCGTTAGAGCTGCCGCCGCAGGTCGATAGCTATTTGGCGGGGAGCTTGGGACGATATCCGAATTGCTTTAATGATGGTTTAGATAATGATCTTACCAAGCACCTCTTTCCAATCTGCAACTAAGGTTACATTGGATAAAAATTGCTTGAATTCCTCAATCTCCGCTTTATCCGGTTGAAATAGGAACAAGTTAGGTGTTGATTTGATCATGTGACTTAATACCAAAACTGGAAATTGAAAACCAAAGGACAGTTCTCAACAACCAGATTAGGGAAATTCAGGCAAAAGGCGGTATATCCGAAATTACTCTCGAACAGATCAAGAATGTATTTCTGGAAGGCAGCAGAGCCGCAGAAAAATATTTGTTGGTGGATGAACAGGAAAAACGGAATATGCTGAAAAAGTTACTTTCGAACGCTTACATCCAAAACCAAGAAGTGGCTCAATATCAATTCAAAAGTCCATATCAAGTGCTTGCTTTAGCACCCAAAAACAATGATTTGAATACGATGCGGACGGGGTGAGATTCGAACTCACGGTCCCCTTGCGAGGACGACGGTTTTCAAGACCGTTGCCTTAAACCACTCAGCCACCCGTCCTTATATGACCATCCCGATGCCGCATCCTAGCGGCGCTCTTTGCGCGAGGCCGCATCGGGATCAAGATCGTGCCAGGCCATGATAATAAAAAAAACATTGTTCCGCAACGGTTTTACTGTTACTGTAAAGCCATGCCTATAGCTTCAATATCTCGGCACCACTTTGGTGAGCCGACATCAAAGCCATGAATGGACGCATCATCGGCATAGACTTCGGATCTAAGCGCGTCGGCGTAGCCGTCTCCGACATGGAGCGGAAATTCGCGCTCCCGCTCGCAGTCATCGCGAACTCCAGGAAGCTCGCCGATGAAGTGGCCGAGCTCATGAAGGACAACGGCGCTCTCGAGATAGTCCTCGGCGAATCGCGCGATTACAACGGCCAGCCCAACCCCATCTTCGCTGAAGCCGAGAAGTTCCGGAAGGAGATGGAAGGCAGGGGATTCGCCGTCGTCCTGGAGCCGGAATTCATGACCAGCGCTCAGGCCGAGCGCTTCCAGGGCAAGAATGATATGACCGACGCTTCGGCGGCGGCGCTCATACTCCAGAGCTATCTGGATAAGCACAGATGAACGAGATACAATGACCCAGACATGGCCATCACATACGACGAATTCAAGAAAGTGGAGATCAGGGCAGGGAAGATCCTGTCCGCCGAGCGCATACCGGAGACCGATAAGCTCATAAAGCTGTCCGTCGATTTCGCCGAGAAGGACGAGAACGGTAACCAGAAGCCCCGTCAGATCGTCTCCGGTATTGCCGCCTGGTTCCCCGATCCGGCAGCCCTTGTAGGCAGGACATGCATGTTCGTGGCCAATCTCGAGCCCAGGACCATAAAAGGCTTCGAATCCAACGGCATGCTTTTCGCTGTTTCGACCGCCGAGGGCGCGTTCTCGCTCCTCGAGCCGGACAAGAGCATCCCGCCGGGAACCAAGGCAGCCTAAGGGCAGAGCGGCCTAAAGCCAGAGCGGCCATTCAAATGACATCAAGCATCCTGCACATCCTCACGGATCCCAAGGCGATGATCGCCGCTGTCGGGACCGCCGGAGTCATAGCCATCATATTCCTGGAGACAGGGGCGTTCTTCGGATTCTTCTTCCCTGGCGATTCGCTCCTCTTCACTGCCGGCTTTTTGGCTACCCAGGGCTACACATCCATGGTCTGGCTCCTCGTCGGCGCCTTCTTGGCGGCTGTCATCGGAGACTCCGTCGGTTATGCGTTCGGCAAGAAAGTCGGGCCGGCCCTATTCACGCGCGAAGACTCGTTGTTCTTCAATAGGAGGCATATCGCCAGGGCGCAGCATTTCTTCGAGAAGCACGGCAAAAAGACGATCATCCTGGCCCGGTTCATACCGATAGTCAGGACTTTCGCGCCCATTGTGGCAGGCATCGGCACGATGGAATATCGGACTTTCCTGGCATACAACGTTTTCGGCGGGCTGGGTTGGAGCTGGCTCATGCTCTGGCTCGGCTATGGCCTTGGGTCGCTCATCCCCGAGCCTGACCGATATGTCCTGCCCATAATATTAGTGATCATCCTGGTCTCTTTCATCCCGCCTATCGTCGAGGCTGTGAAGCATCGCCGCGGCAGGGCGGTCGGACTGGATTAGCCCGCCTCCGATCGGCTCTGGTATAATATGGGCATGCATAGCTCTGTGTTCTTCAAGCTGTTCCCGCCCCCGAAATTCATGCTGATGCGCCATTCCGGCCTTCACATCTCCGACCACACTATCCGCTTCATAGAATATTCCGGGTCAGGGCGCTCGATGAGGATATCCAGGTTCGGGTCGCTCGATCTCCCGCCTGGGACCATCGAAGGCGGAGAGGCGCGCGACGAGAAGGCGCTATCTGCCGCACTGGCTGAATTCGACAAGAAGAACGACCTTTCATACGTCAAAGTCTCGGTTCCAGAGGAGAAAGCCTATCTCTTCCAGATAGAGGTCCCGTCGACCGATGTCCGCACGATCGCCCAGAACATCGAATTCAAGCTCGAGGAGAACGTGCCGCTCACTGCCTCCGACGCGGTCTTCTATTTCGACCTCCTGCCGCTCGAGCCCGGTTCGCCTATACGCGCGAGCGTGTCAGTCGTGTCGCGAGCATACATCGAGAAGATGATGGGGATCCTACGCGGCTGCGGCATGTCGCCGGTGGCCTTCGAAGTCCTGCCCAAGGCCGTCGCCCGCTCGGTCATCCATCCGCATTCCACGATCACCACGATGATCGTCTATATAATGAAGAAGAAGACCGGCATATATATAGTCATGGGCAACGTCGTCGGCTTCAGCTCCACCATCCCTTACGGCACGGACACGCCGCCCGTCGACGGGGCAGACACGGCTTCGATGATATCGAAAGAGATAGGCCGGGTCCGCGCATTCTGGGCCTCGCATGCGCCGTCCTCTTCGGAGGTCAAAGAGGTCATCCTCGTGGGAGCCAAGGCCTCGGAGTACCGGGAGCCGATACGCGACCCCTTCGCATCCGAGGGCGTGAGCGTATCCGTCGGAGACGTGTGGTCCAACGCCTTCGACATAAACAAGTACATCCCGCCGATCGCGCAGGCAGACTCCCTCGATTACGTGGTCGCGGCCGGCCTGGCCATGGACGCCTGATCATATGCATCACACGCTCATTCCAACAGAAGAGAGGCATGCTCTGAGGCGGGAGTACCGCATCAGGGTCCTCATAGTCCTGTTCTTCGCCGCTTCTATCGCCTGCCTCATCGGCATCGGCGCCCAGTTCCCGGCCTTCTTCAGGGCAGCCACGGAGAGCAGGGAAGCCACCGCCGCCCTAGCCACTGTCCAGGAATCCCAGAAGCAGACCGGCTTCACCGGGATCGAAGCGGCCGTCAAAGCCTATGCGCCCATGCTCGCCGCCGCCGCTCCGACCGTCTCGACGCCAGATTCGGCGCTGATCGAGAGCGTCGTCCAAGCCAGGGGACCCGTCATGATCACTTCTATATCCGTATCCGACCTGGACAAGAGCCGTTCGATATCGATCATCGGGATAGCGCCCACGAGAGACGAGCTGATCGCCTTCAAAGCCAGGCTGGCTTCCGCCTTCTCGTCCGCAAAGGTCGATTATCCGATCTCCGTCCTCGCAGCGAGCACGGACGTCCGCTTCAACATGACCGTAACAGGCATACTGCCATGAAGCATCGCGGCCATTACTTATTCCTGGTCTTCGCTATCCTCGTCTTCCTGACCTGTTTTTCGGTGTACGTATATATGTACCATTGGGCAGCCGTGGCCGTGGACAAGAGCTTCAATGCCAGAGCGGCTGTAGCGGCGGCAATATCCAATAGCAGCCGCGACCAGGCCTTCATGGACCAGTACAAGGCTTCAGCCCCTGACTGGCAGAAGATGTCCGGCTACTTTGTGCCAGCCGACGATGTCGTCTCTTTCATCGAAGCCATCGAAGGTTTGGACAAAGGCTCCGGCGCCACCACGACCATCTCGGCCATAAGCGCCGACAATATCAGCGGGTCGCCCGCCGGGACGATCGGCAATTTCCACGCCACTGTCTCAGGGAGCGGCTCGTGGCCGTCGGTGATGCGCGCCATAGAGCTCGCCGAGAACCTCCCGTTCGTCTCCTCGGTGAGCGGCGTCAAGGTCAATGTCTCGGATGCGGGCACCGCCAAGAAGTCGTGGGATTTCACCATGAGCATCACTGCCAAGATGGCGGTGCCGGTATCCACTTCTACACAGATATGAAGATCAATCTGAAAAGCTCGACGAAGAGGATCATGAAGCCGAAGCTCGGCCTTTTGCGGGGCATCGGCCGCGATCCATACTTGGATTGGGTGCTGGTCCTCGGCGTGGCGCTCCTCTTCGCGTTCGTGCTCACTGCTTATGGGATCGCGCAGTATTTCGCCGCGGGATCGGCACAGTCGGCGCCGGCCGATTCCGGAGCGTCTTTGCCGAAGATCGACACCGCTTCTCTGCAAAAAATCCTCAATTCCTATGATGCGAGGTCAGCGGCGAGCGAGAGCTTGTCCAAGGGCTATTCCGGTCCGACCGACCCGTCCATCTAACGGCCGGTTTGTCTCTTTGACCGGTTTACATTATGCTTTGGCCATCCCCCCGTAGCTCAATGGATAGAGCAGCGGACTTCTAAGCCGTTGATGTTGGTTCGATTCCAGCCGGGGGGACAAGATGCTGCGCGATCCATTGCGGATCATTGTGCGCGATGAGGGACTTGAACCCCCGGCCTTTCCCGTGTAAAGGGATTGCTCTACCAACTGAGCTAATCGCGCATCGACTTTATAGACTTTCGACCTTATGGACTTTCGACTTTATAGACTTTCTAGACTAATCTATCGTATATTCAAGCCATGAGCAACGAAAATCTCCCGGAGATCGAGGTCATCTACGAAGACACCGACTGTGCGGTCATCAACAAGCCGGCCGGCCTTATGGTGCATCCGGACGGCCGCTCTAAAGGCCCGTTCCTCACGGATTGGCTGGCCAAGAGATTCCCTGAGTCGGTCTCCATAGGCGAGCCTGGCAATGGCCCGGATGGCCAACCGCTCGCTCGCGGAGGCATAGTCCATCGTTTGGACCGAGACACTTCTGGGGCGCTCATCGTCGCCAAGACCCAAAGGGGATTCGATTCTTTGAAAAGTCAGTTCCAGGACAGGGAAGTGAAGAAGAGATACCTGGCATTCGTGTGGGGCGACATGAAGGAGGAGTTCGGGACGATCGACAGGCCGATCGGCCGCTCGGGAAGCGATTTCCGCAAGTGGTCCGCCCAGCGCGGTGCCCGCGGCGAGATGCGGGAGGCCGAGACGTATTGGGCGCTTTTGAAGAATGCGGAAGTCCCTGAAGGGAAGATCGCATTGGTCAGGTGCGAGCCGAAGACTGGCCGCACCCATCAGATCCGCGTGCACATGAATGCCATCAACCACCCGGTGATCGGAGATAGCCTCTACGCGCCGAAGCGGCCGCTCATCCTAGGCTTTGAACGTTTGGCGCTGCATGCGCTCGAGCTGGAATTCGCTGATCTGGCCGGAAAAACGGTCAAAGCAGCCGCGCCTTTGCCTGCGGACTTCAAAAAAGCCCTGGAAATCTTGAATATTTCAAAGCCATATGATAAGCTCCTCTCACTATGACCGTTAAGGTGATTTCCCCAATAAAGGCCGCCGATCGCCAGAAACTGGACGTCCGTCCGGGCGATACAGTGCGCGTCTGGCAGAAGATCGAGGAAGACAAAGGCAAATTCCGCCTCCAAGCCTTCGAGGGCATCGTCCTCGCCAGGAAGCATGGCCGCGAAGCCGGCGCCACATTCACAGTCCGCAAGGTCGTCGATGGCATCGGCGTCGAGCGCACGTTCCCTCTGTATTCGCCTATGATAGATGAGATCGAGACCGTCCGCCGCTCCAAGGTCCGCCGAGCCAAGCTCTACTTCATCCGCCGGAAGGCCGCCAAAGAGATCCGCCATCAGATGCGCCGCATCATGACCATGAAGGAAACGGCAGAGGCCGCAGGAGCTCCTGCCCCTGAAGCTGCCGAAGCCGCCGCCGAGGCCGCTGAAGCTGCTGGAGCTGCCGCCGAAGCCGCCACTCAAAAGTAGGCGCCGGAAACGGGCTCCTCTCTACAGTCCTGTTTCCCTCACTATGCAAATCCGTCGAGATTTTCGACGTTTTTGCATAGGCATGAAGAAGGGGATGCGTCCGGCCGGCCGTTTTGTTGAAAAAAACCGGGAAGTAGAATATAGTTCCTGCACACGCGCAGGTGGCGAAATTGGTAGACGCACTACCTTGAGGTGGTAGCGCCCGTTAGGGCATGGAGGTTCGAGTCCTCTCCTGCGCACATGAGGATGTCCCCATAGTTTAATGGATAGAACACGAGCCTCCGAAGTTCGTGGTCCAGGTTCGATTCCTGGTGGGGACACAACAACAAGATACGTATCATGCCTCTATCCCATGAGCCTGAACCGCCATGGCTTCTTGGCCCATATCGGCCCGGCATAATCTATGCCGACGCGCGGGCTTGATTTGATGTGCCGCGCGCTTATTACCGTCGATCTCTCTTCGAACCACAGACCCGAGCTTCTCGTGGCAGCCTTTCCATGAAAACGTCCGTCGATCGATAGCTTCTTCGTGATCCTGGCCGGACCATTCACGGCTGTGCCTTTCGGATCTACGATGCCGCGAATGAGCACGCCAGCCGGATAGCCTTCTGGTCCAGCCACGACGTTGAGGAGCCAGTGCATGCCGTAGGTGAAGTAGACATACAGATGGCCAGCTTTTCCGAATAGCACCTTAGTCCGAGGCGTCAGTCCTTTGGCGCCATGGCAAGCCAAATCCTGCGGCCCGTCATAGGCCTCTGTTTCGGTGATCATGAATCGCTCGATCTTGCCATTACGGCGCCGCACCAGGGCGCAGCCGATCAGTTCTCGGGCGACTATAACCGTCGGCCCCTCGAAAAAATCCCGTTTTATGATGCGCTTCCTATTATTCATACCTAATACTTCATACTTAATACTTAATACTTTATACTTACCTCATGCTATATACCAGAAAAGGGGATGGCGGCACAACCAAGGATTTCAAGGCCGGTCCGGGCGAGCGGAAGTCGAAGAGCTCTTGCCAGACGGAGGCCCTCGGCGCTTTGGATGAGCTGAATTCATTCTTGGGCCTGGTCAAGGTCAAAGCTGAGTCTGCGAAGTGGGAGCTGCCGGCGAAGTTCGACGACACGGGCACAGGCGTCCCAGAGACCATCGGCGCTGTCCAGGATTTCCTATTCAGCGTGCAGGCGGAGATCGCCGGAGCGCCGAAAAGGGTAGGCGAGGCGCGCACGAAGGAGATGGAGGCGGTCATCGACGCTATAGAAAAGGAGCT
>JAGWWT010000055.1 GCA_018970245.1 Patescibacteria group bacterium | reverse complement strand
ATAATTGGTAATGTTCTGTGGTACCCAAGTCCTCAATGTTCAATCCTGTTTGTCGGTGGGAGAGGTGGCGTACCGTTTGAGATTGTCAAAATATATAGAAAATTCGTAGAATTGTCTAAAGGCGCTGGATGTAGCTTGGTTACATTCGATACCGAAACGACTAAGAAAGATTTCTCCGGTATCGCCAAGCGAATTGGAGCGGTGCCATCCAGGGAGGTGACTTACAGCGTCTATCTTTAGGAGGCAAACATGGGTCACGTATTCAAGTCCATTGGACATTTTTTTGAAAAAGCGCTTCCTGAAATAGCTCCGCTTATTGTCGGTGCCGTGGCCCCGGAAATTTTCGGTGCCATCGCTCCAGAATTGATGGGTTCTCTAGGTGCTGGTACGATTGGGGCTCTTTCTGGCGCTGTTACCGAAGCTGGTATTGCTGGACATGGTGGTCTTGAGACGTTAGGTCTTGGCGCTCTCGGCGGTTACGGCGGTTCAGCTATCGCAGGTGGATTGGGTTTCACGCCCGATGTGGCGGCTGGTGTCGGCACGTCAGCGGGTGATGTCGGCGCAACATCTCTCGGCTATACCTCATTGGCTCCGGATACGACGGCAGCAACAAGTGGAGCTGCCACATTGGGCGGTGGTGCGGCACCGACATCTCTTCTGCCGACTAGTGATATTGCATCGACCATTGCGGCTACGCCAACAGGTGGTATGGCGGGCGGCGGCGGTTTGGGAGGGCTCGATGTTGGTGGCGGCTGGGGCGGCACTCAGGCGGCATCAACTCTTGGTCAGACAGCTGGATCAGCAGCTAGTGCTGGCGCGGCTGGCGTTGGCGGTGGCGGTGGTGGCGTTGTCGGCAATATCCTGGGAGATATTAAAGGTGGCATCAGCAGCCTTGGCGGCATGGGCACTCTTCTCCCTGCCGCCGGCTTGCTTTACGCCATGAGCCGATCTCAAGCGCTTCCTCAGCAAGGGAATATCAGCGGATTGGCCGGTGAAGCTACTGCCACCGGACAACAACTCATTCAACAAGGACAGGGATTAATTAAACCGATGACGACTGGTGTGCTGCCAGCAAGTGCACAGGCACAGATTGATACTGCGGTCCAATCAGCAAAGGCGGCGACACGGAGCGAGTACGCTAATATGGGCCTGTCAGGGTCAACCATGGAAGGCACAGCCCTGTCTAATATCGATCAAAGCGCCATCCAAGAGAGATACAATGTGGCTCAGCAGATGGCTACGACCGGTCTTTCGGAGATTTCGGCTGGTGGTGGGCAAACTGTACAAGCGGCACAGCTTTACCAGACCCTGATGCAGGGTCAGCTTGGCCAGGACCAATTCATGGGTAATGCCATCTCGAATTTCAGCGCGGCGCTGGCTGGTAATGCCGCCCGGCAAAATATGCAGCAACCCCAATAGGGTGCGTAATCATGGCTACGAATGATTCTCTGTCAATGGGCGGCAACATGGACTCCACCATGATGGGGATTGCCCGCAATCAAATGCAAGGCATGAACCAAGCCGTTCAGCAGACACAGAAAAGGCAGGCTGAAATCCAGCCAAAGATGGAGAAGATGCGTCAGGAAGTAGAGCACATGGGGGATTACAAACCCCCACAGGCTCCGCAACTACCGCCTAAACCACAGCTTCACGAAACTAGCCCGGCGCAAGCATTCGGCTCGTTTGCATCTCTATTCGGGATCGTGGCATCCCTGTTTACCCGCGCGCCGATGATGAATGCTCTGAACGCCTCGGCGTCAGCGATGAACGCCATCCATAAAAACGATAGTGATGCGTATCACCGGGCCATGGATACGTGGAAGACAGAAACCGATTATGCCCTGAAGCGCTCCCAATATGACATGGAGAGGTATCAGGCGATCATGTCCAACAAACGGGCATCGGTGAATGACCAGCTTGCCCTGATCCAGGCCGAAGCCGCACAGGCGCGTGATCCGATCATGTTGGAACAGGCGCGTGCCGGATCGATGCAGGGAGTATTCGATGTCCTCAAACTACGTGAGGAAACGACTAACCGCCTGTCTATTGCCAAGATGAAATTCGCTGAACAAATGGAATTGAGCCGGAAAAATCATGAATACGGTCTTCAGATTGAGAACATGAAAATCAAGGCAATGGAGCAAAAGAATGCTCCAGCATTAGCCCAACTTTCGCAGAAAGAAAAATTGTGGACCGATTATACTCAATCGGATGAATTCAAGAATCTTCCCCCTATGGAGAAAATGTCCCGGTACAACAATTTCTGGGATCATGCATTCGGCGTTCAGGCGATGAAGCAGTCTGAAGCTGGCGGTTTGTCCAATGACGCAAAAAACATAGCCGCATATCAATATCTTACCACCGGGCATCTGCCGCCGCTTGGTATTGGAGACGCGGCAAGAGTCGATAAGAAAGAGGTGATGAACCGAGCGGCGGAAGTAGCTTCACAGGTGGGGATGTCTCCCGCTGAAATCGCCGCTCTTCCTGGTGAATACAAGTCCAATGTCGGTTCTCTTGTACAGCAGGTGCGCTGGCGCGATTCGGTGGCTAGATCCTCCATGGCTGTGGAGAACAATATTCAAATCATGCGTGAATATGCTGCCAAATTGGACCAGGGACAAATCAAAGCTCTAAACAGAGCCGTTCTACAGGGACAATTGGAATTCAATGATCCGAACGCGAACGCCTATGCTGCGGCAGCAACGACCGTAATGAATGAATATGCTCGCGTGATGTCCGGACCGACTTCCAATGCGCAGTTGGCCGAAGGCGCGACTGATCGGGCACAACATATGCTGGACCAATCCCTTAACCCAGAAGCTCTGGATGAGGTTGGTAAAGTTATGGGCAGGGAAATGGGTGGGCAACTCCGGGCCACAGATCAGGTGATTGCCGATATCAAGACAAGCCTTCACGACGTTACCCAGACCACGGGACGCACAACCGGAGTGGGAACCGCCAAAGCGACATATCATGTTGGACAAATTATTGAGAAGGGTGGGAAGAGGTATCGCGTCGTCGGCGGTGATATGAGCGATCCAGATGTTGAGGAAGCACCATGAAATTATCAGATATCCAGGATGCGCCTCCCACTGATAGAGCTAGCTCCGCGACATCAGGTAAATTGAAGCTATCTCAGATTTCTGGAGACAAATCAGCCGCTCCCGGCCCGAACTCGCTTGGCGATGACATCCCGCATCCGCACGATGCCCCACCAAAACCAAAGGGTCCGCAGACGTTATTCGGCAAAATGGTAAATACCGTTTTAACACAAGGAGGGACGTTCGATCCAGATACAGCCAAGCGTCGTCTGTTCGGTGATGCGATTTCCGCGTTGGAAGGATCATCCGGCATTGCGCCGATTCCAACTCCGGCCAATATCGCGTCATCCGCTATTAGCTCAGTCATGAAAGAAGCCGAACCCGCCAGACAGTTAATGAAGGCCGGTGTGAAATTGACACCTGGACAGATTGCGGCACAAGGCGGTGGTCTTCTCGGCAAGTCGATCAAAACACTGGAGAATGCGGGCGAATCACTGCCTGTCGTAGGATCTGCTATCAAGGCGGCACGGGAGAGGTCGCTAGATCAGTTTGCCCTGGCAACAGCCAATAAAGTGCTAGCCCCTCTGAAGAGATCGGTGCAGGACGCCACTTTGACCGGGCATGATCTGATCAAGGAAGTCGAGCGACAGGTAAGCGAGGCTTACAAAAATGTCCACCAGGGCCTGCAATTTGTAGCCGATCGGAAATTCTTGCCGGAAGTTCAAACAGCCATTGCCGATCACGCGACTTACCTCGGCCAAGCCGATGCTGAACGTCTCGGAAAGATTGTCAAATCAAAGGTCGTTGACAAACTTTTCGATCAGGTGAAAACCCAAGCCGCGACTTATCTCATTCACAAGCCGTTACCCGGCGAAGAACTACAGATGGCGCGGTCAGAATTGAGGGCCGAAGCCCGTAGGTTGATCAAATCTCGGGCGCCAGAGGATGTGCGTGTCGGGATGGCATTGCATGATGTGAACAAAGCCATTGGAGAATCGTTGGCGCGGACCAATCCGCAAGCCGCCAGCGATCTTCGTGCAGCCGATTTATCCTATGCGATGCAGACGAGAATGGAAGAGGCAGCTGCCCGGCGAGCTACGTCGGAAGGGCGATTTACCCCGAATGATCTGTTGCAGACGGTTAGACCAATGGAAGGCGGTGTTCGCCACAAAGCTTTCGCGAAGGGCGATGCTTTGATGCAAGGATGGGCTGAGGCCGGGCAAAGAGTGTTGCCCAGCAGTATGGCGAATTCCGGCACAACTGACCGCGCCTTGCACGCTGCCGGCCTTGGTGCATTGGGAACGATGGTAACTCAGCATCCGTGGGCTGTCGGCGGCTATCTATCCGGTGTTCTTCCCTATGCGAAACCGTCGATCAACGCTCTCAATGCGATTGCCGCCCATACTCCGGTAGCACAACAGCTTGCGCCATATGCTCTGCCGGCTGCCGGCGCAGGCGCGAGTGCCATAGACAATCTACATCGGACCCTATTCCCTAATAGGCAATCATCACAGACGCCTAATCCGAGTCTTGCTTATCAATATCAAGAACCG
>JAGWWT010000101.1 GCA_018970245.1 Patescibacteria group bacterium | reverse complement strand
TGCTGCCAATTATTCACACGAAGCTCACCGAGATATTGGCCTGGATCAACGTCGGGATCTGATTGACGCCAATCGCAATTGAATTTTGCGTGGGCGAGCCTGCCCCGATCAGGATGCTATAAACCTGAGCCCATGAGCCTAGGGCGGCGATTCCGGCATAGAAACGGCTGGCGAATACCACAGAGCCTATCCTGGCTCGAAGCCCGCCATCAGCCCCCGAGAACGCATTTAGAACCGCTTGTTGGATTTGGCCGGCGGCGGTGCTTGGAACTGACGCATTGTTCTGCATGGTGATCGCCACATTGAGCGCAAGAGGTGTCGGTGTCTCGAAAGTGACAGAATAAGACGGGTATGGTGGGTTGTATGGATAATTGGCTGGCCCGGTGTCCACCACAGTTTCGGTCGTGTTCCCATTGTAGTTACAGCCCGGCATTTTCTTAGACCAGATCGCGTTGGCCACCGACTGCGCGAGGCCGCCGTACACTGATACATAAATAGAGTTTGGCACCAGAATCACGCCACCCGGACCGATTGTGATGCTTATAGGGGAACCAGATGAGCCGACCGTCTGGCTGATGTTGACGATATATGTCCCAGTCCCGCCTGTTCCTGTCCCAGCCGATGTGATCGCCGTTCCCTGGGCAACGCCTGATCCTACAACGAGCAATGAGGGCGATTGGGCATTAGGCGCCGGGCTAAGGGGAATCGTGCCTGAGACGACCGTAGAAACGGTCAGCGTTGTCCCTAAGATGTACCCGGTTCCGGTAAAGCCGAGCTGTGCATTGGTGTCATTGACCAGGCCATAGGCGTCGAGAACGCCGGAGACGCCGAACACCGCCCCTATTATGGCCTGGATAGATGCCTGTGAATTGTTGGCGACCGATTGTACGCGGCGAAATTCGAAGTCTGATCTGGATTCGACATTCCGTCCGGTGACGCCGGCTACGGCATTATTGATTGAATCCCAGCCAGGAATGGCTTGATAAATCGTATTGAGAAACCCAATCGGGCAGGCAATGGGGCCGGTGGTC